>NZ_JBHZQU010000002.1:0-448821 GCF_042867205.1 Sphingomonas sp. NCPPB 2930
CCTCACCCAAGCTGCGCTAGCCAGCAGGCTGGCAAGCTTCGCTAACCCTCTCCCCTGTCCAGGGGAGAGGGAAGAAGCGATTATTAGTATCGATCCGACCTGGGGACGGGGGTGCCGAAGGGTGTCCCCGTTCTTCGTGTCGGGCTTGGCCTTCGACTTCGCTCAGGCTGAACGGAGGTTGGGGAACTGGGCTGGATACCAAACCCCGTTCTGCCTGAGCGAAGTCGAAGGCCACGGGAAACCCTATCGCCGCTTGCCCTTCGTCTTCACCGGCACCGGCGGAGCCGTCACCGGCACCGGCGGCTGGCTCGTGACCACCACATTCAACGGATCGCGCACGCCCGGATCGGCGGGAAACTGCGCGCGTGCCCTCGCAAAGACCGCCCGCGCCTGTGCCGCGCCCGGTTCGGTCGGACTGGTGCCGACCCAGCGCCAGTGCCACGGCTCCCACTTCACCCGCTGCCTGTTGCCCGCCGGGAAGCTCATCTCGAATCCGAAGCGCGGCGCGTTGGCGATCAGCCAGCGTGCGGCCGGGGTCGCCGCCATGCAGGCCTCGGCATCGGGGCAGCCCTTGGCCGGGCGGACCGCGAAGTCCAGCGCATAGCCGGTCGCATGCTCGCTATGCCCCGCAGGCGCGACCGAGACGGCGCGCTCGGCGGCGGACACGCTGCGGTCGCGGCAGAAGACGTTGCGCTGGCGCGCGACCTCGCGGTGGCAGGACAGGCCGCGCAGCGTGCCCCCCACCGACGGATCGCGGCGGGCCGCGTCGAGCAGCCGCTGAAGATCGGGGATCATCGCCCGGTGCAGGCGGCAATAGGGCTTGAGGCCGAAGCCTGTCGGGGCGGGCACGATGTCCTCGGGCGGCGCGTCGCCGTAAGCGAAATGCCCCGCGACCCGGCCGTCGGGGCCGGGCGGCGGCAGCGCGCCGTCGCAGGATTGCGCCTGTGCCGTCACGGGCATCGCGGCGATCGTCAGCAGCGCCAGGAAGCGCAGGAAAAAGGCGGGGGCGGTCGGCATGACGCGCGCGCCTCTGGCATGTCGGCGCGCACGGTGGCAAGGGAGCGGCATGCACGGAGATCGCGTTCTATTCATCGACGGCGAAGCGCTGGTGATCGACAAACCGGCGGGCCTGCCTGTCGATCGGCCCCGTAACGGGTCGATCAGCCTCGAAAACCATCTGGAATCGCTCAAATTCGGGTTCAAGCGCTGGCCGACCGCGGTCCACCGGCTGGACCGCGACACCAGCGGCTGCCTGTTGCTGTCGCGCAATCCCAAGGCGCATGCCCGCTTCCAGCAGGCGTTCGAGGCCGGGCTGGTCGAGAAGCGCTATCTGGCGGTGCTGAACGGCGTGGTCGAGGGCGAAGGGATGATCGACCTGGCGCTCGCCAAGGTCTCGACGCGCGAAGAGGGCTGGCGGATCGTCGCCGATCCGGCGGGCAAGGCGGCCCGTACCGGCTGGCGCGCGCTGCGCCATGAGGGCGGGCGGACGCTGGTCGAGTTCCGTCCCGAAACCGGCCGCACGCATCAGATCCGCGTCCATGCCGCGACGGGCCTCGGCGCGCCGGTGGTGGGCGATCCCGTGTATGGCGCGGGCGAGGCGGGGGGGATGCTGCTCCACGCCGCCAGCCTGACGCTGCCGCGCGGCGAGACCAAGGACCCGATCACGGCGGAGGCCCCGTTGCCCGAACGCTTCGGCGCGTTTCGCGACTAGGGTGGACCGGCGATGGCGCTGATCCCCGTCACCCGCGCCATCGCGATCGACGAGCGCGAGATCGCCGAGAGCTTCACTCGCGCCTCCGGGCCGGGCGGGCAGCATGTCAACACGACCGACAGCGCGGTGCTGCTGCGCTTCGACGTGGGCGGCTCGCCGAGCTTGCCGGAGGCGGTGAAGATGCGGCTGGCCGTGCTGGCGGGGCAGCGGCTGAGCAAGGACGGCGTGCTGACCCTGCGCGCCGATGCCAGCCGCTCGCAGGAGATGAACCGGCGCGAGGTGCGCGAGCGGCTTATCGACCTGATCCGCGAGGCGACGATCGTGCCCAAGAAGCGCCGTCCGACCAAACCCACCCGCGCGTCCCAGACCCGGCGGGTCGATGCGAAGAAGGGGCGGGCGCAGGTGAAGGCGGGGCGGGGGAAGGTCCGGTTCGACTGAAAGCGCCGGGGCGTGGCCTTCGACTTCGCTCAGGCTGAACGGCGTGAGGGGTTTGTGGCCCCATATTCCAACGTCCGTTCAGCCTGAGCGAAGTCGAAGGCCATGCGAATCGCCCAAGAAAAACGGGCCGGCGAACTGATCGCCGACCCGCTTCCCATTGCCGAAGGGCGAACCCTTTAGCGGCGGACATCCTCGCCCGCGCGGACCAGCGCGTTGCCGGTCGCCTGGCGGGCATTGTCTGCGCCCTGCTCGATCTTGTCGCCCGCCCGGTCCAGGCCACGGTCGATATTGTCGCCTGCGCGGTCGGCATGCGCCGCAGCCCGGTCACCGGCGCGGTCCAGCTTGTCGCCCGCCTTGTCCATGGCATTCTCGGCCGAGTTCAGCGCGCGTGCGGTCGCCGCCTCGACATCGTCCGAGGCGTTCTGCGTCGTCGCCTTCACGTCCGAACCGATGGCGTCGGCGGCCTGCTCGGTCTGCTGCTGGGCATTTTCGCTGCACGCGGCCAGCGACAAGGCGGCGGCACCGGTCAGGGCGAGGATCAGGGCCTTCTTCATGGCAAACACTCCCGTTTCAAACATATGATCGGCGTGCCAACGCAGATTATCCGTTTCGGGTCCGTGTCGGCCGAAATCTGTTCGCTCCGTTGACCGCATATAAAGATATCTTTATATCGTGATCCATGGCCAATGCGCTCGAAATCTTTCGCGCCCTCAGCGATCCGACGCGGCTGCGCATCCTGGCGCTGCTGCGGTCGATGGAGCTGTCGGTAGGCGAACTGGCGCAGGTGCTGGGGCAGAGCCAGCCGCGCGTCAGCCGCCATGTGAAGATCCTGGTCGATGCCGAACTGGCCGAGCGCCGCAAGGAAGGCAGCTGGGTCTTCGTCGCGCTGGGCGACCGCGAGGCGGTGGAGCCGATGATGGCGGCGCTCGATCGCTGGACGGCGGATGCGCCCGACCCCTGGATGGTCGCCGATGTCGCGCGGCTGGCGGCGGTGCGCGCCGACCGGGCGGCGAGCGCGGCGGCCTGGTTCGAGGATCATGCGGGCGAGTGGGATGCGATCCGATCGCTCCATGTCGCGGACAGCGAGATCGAGGAGGCGATGGCGGGCCTGATCGGCGAGGGCGATCTGGGCGCGCTGATCGATATCGGCACGGGCACCGGGCGGATGCTGGAGCTGTTCGGCGACCGGGCGGACTCGGCGCTGGGCATCGACCGCTCGTCGGAGATGCTGCGGCTGGCCCGCGCCAAGCTGCACGGCCGCGCCAATACCGAGTTGCGGCAGGCGGACCTCTATGCGCTGCCCATGGGCGATGGCGCGGCGGACATCGCGATCCTGCACCATGTGCTGCACTTCGCGCAGCAGCCGGGCGCGGCGATCGCCGAGGCGGCGCGGGTGCTGGGGCCGGGCGGGCGGCTGCTGATCGCCGACTTCGCGCCGCACGACCGCGAGGAATTGCGGCAGAAGGCGGCGCATAGCCGCCTGGGTTTCGCCGACGAACAGATGGCCGGATGGTTCGGCCCGGCGGGGCTGACGCTGGCGCGAACCGAGACGCTGGAGGGCGGCGAACTGACCGTCAAGCTCTGGCTGGGTGTGAAGAAGGGGCTTCGGCCCGTCGAGACGAATAGGGTGAAGGCGGCATGACGAACACGATCCTGACGCGGGCCGAAGCCGCGCTGGCGCATGAGGAACCGCTGTTCGCCGATGTGGGCGGCGATATCGCGGTCAGCTTCGAATTCTTCCCGCCCAAGACGGAGAAGATGGACGCCCAGCTGTGGGACGCGATCCGCACGCTGGAGCCGCTGGACCCGCGCTTCGTGTCGGTGACCTACGGCGCGGGCGGCTCGACCCGCGAGCGGACCCATGCGACCGTCGCGCGGATCCAGCGCGAAACGACGATGGATGCCGCCGCGCATCTGACCTGTGTCGAGGCGACCCGCGAAGAGATCGACCAGGTGGCGCAGGAATATTGGGCGGCGGGCGTCCGCCATATCGTGGCGCTGCGCGGCGATCCCCCCGCCGAGGGCGCGCGCTTCGTCAGCCATCCCGGCGGCTATGAGAATGCCGCCGATCTGGTCGCGGGCCTGAAGAAGCTGCACCCGTTCGAGATTTCGGTCGCGGCCTATCCCGAATGTCACCCGGATTCGGCGGACCAGAAGGCGGATATCGACAATCTGAAGCGCAAGATCGACGCGGGCGCCAACCGCGCGATCACGCAATTCTTCTTCTCGCCCGAGGCCTATTTCCGTTTCCGCGATGCCGCCGCCGCCGCAGGGATCACCGCCGAGATCGTGCCGGGCATCCTGCCGGTGTCCAACGTCGCGCAGACCCGCAAGTTCGCCGCGATGTGTGGCGCGGCGATCCCCGAATGGATGGACCGTCTGTTCGAGGGGCTGGACGATCATCCCGGCGCGCGCCAGCTAGTCGCCGCCACCATCGCCGCCGAGATGTGCCGCCGCCTCTATGCGGGCGGGGTGAAGGGGTTCCACTTCTACACGCTCAACCGCGCCGAGTTGGCCTATGCGATCAGCCATTTGCTGGGCGTGCGGGGGAAGAAGGGCGAGGCGGTCGCCGCGGCGTGATCTTAACCCTTCGGGGGTAGGGCGGGGGCGATATGGCAGGCCGTGTCGCCTGGGGCTTTCCCTCCCCCGGCCCCTCCCGCCTGCGGGAGGGGAGAGATGAATTCGAGGGTCGGGGTGGCGACGGCGCATAACCTACGACCCAAGCACGCCCCTCCCGCAGGCGGGAGGGGATGGGGGAGGGCAGGGCCACAGGCGGTGACGCTTGCGGCGCACCCGAACCAGACGAACAACCGCTCGCCAGAGCAGGAGCCAAGACGATGACGACCCGCGAAACCTTCCTGGCCGAAGCCGCCAAGCGCATCCTGATCACCGACGGCGCGTTCGGCACCGAGATCCAGAACTGGAAGCTGGACGAGGCGGCCTATGCGGGAACGCTGGGCCTGTCCCATGACCAGAAGGGCAATAACGACATACTGGCGCTGACCAAGCCCGAGGTGCCCGAGGCCATCCACCGCGCCTATTTCGAGGCGGGGGCGGACATTGCCGAGACCAACACCTTCTCCGCCAACCGGATCAGCCAGGCCGATTACGGCGCGGAACATCTGGTGCGGGAGATCAATGTCGAGAGCGCCAAGCTCGCCCGCCGCATCGCCGACGAATTCGCCGCGAAGGACGGCCGCCCCCGCTTCGTCGCGGGCGCGATCGGGCCGACCAACAAGACGCTGTCGCTGTCGCCGGACGTCAACGATCCGGGTTACCGCGAGATCGACTTCGACTATCTCAAGGACGTGTACCGCGAACAGATCGACGCATTGGTCGAGGGCGGCGCGGACTTCATCCTGATCGAGACGGTGTTCGATACGCTGAACGCCAAGGCCGGGATCATGGCGACGATCGAGGCGGGCGAGGCGCTGGGCCGCGACATTCCGATCATGTTGTCGATGACGCTGACCGACTTGTCGGGCCGCAACCTGTCGGGCCATACGGTCGAGGCCTTCTGGCATGCGGTTCGCCATGCCCGGCCGCTGACCATAGGGCTGAACTGCTCGTTCGGGGCGGAGCAGCTTCGTCCGCACGTCAAGACGCTGTCGGAAATCTGCGACACGCTCATCATGATCTACCCCAATGCCGGGCTGCCCAACGAGCTGGGCGCTTATGACGAGGCACCCGTCACCACCGCCGGTCTGGTCGGCGAATGGGCGGTCGAGGGGCAGGTCAATGTGCTGGGCGGCTGCTGCGGCTCGACGCCTGCGCATATCAAGGCGATCGCCGACAAGGTGAAGGGCATGACCCCCCGCACCATCCCGACCCCGCCGGTCGTCACCCGCCTCGCAGGGCTGGAGCCGTTCACCATGGCCGCCTGACCTTCTAGCCCTCTCCCCTCCGGGGAGAGGGTTGGGTGAGGGGTAGGGGTCTCGTAGAGACCGGCCTCTCAGTGAGACACAGCCCCTCTCCCAACCCTCTCCCCGGAGGGGAGAGGGCTAAGAAGAAGAACCAATGACCACCAACACCTCCACCAGTTTCGTCAATGTCGGCGAGCGGACCAACGTCACCGGATCGGCGGCGTTCAAGAAGATGATCCTGGCGGGCGATTACACCCGCGCGGTGGAGGTGGCGCGCAGCCAGGTCGAGAATGGCGCGCAGGTGGTCGACGTCAACATGGACGAAGGGCTGCTCGACGCCGAATATGCCATGACCACCTTCCTCAAGCTGATCGCCGCCGAACCCGATATCGCGCGCGTGCCGATCATGATCGACAGCTCGAAATGGAGCGTGATCGAGGCGGGCCTGAAGTGCGTGTCAGGCAAGCCGATCGTCAACTCGATCAGCATGAAGGAAGGCGAGGAGGCGTTCCTCCACTATGCCCGTCGCTGCATGGCTTACGGCGCGGCGGTGGTCGTCATGGCGTTCGACGAGGTGGGGCAGGCCGACACCCAGGCGCGCAAGGTCGAAATCTGCGCGCGCGCCTATGACCTGTTGATGGGGATCGGCTTTCCGCCCGAGGACATCATCTTCGACCCCAATGTCTTCGCGGTCGCGACCGGCATCGAAGAGCATAACAATTACGGCGTCGACTTCATCGAGGCGTGTCGCGAGATCAAGGCGCGCTGCCCGCACGTCCATATCTCGGGCGGCCTGTCGAACCTGTCGTTCAGCTTCCGCGGCAACGAGCCGGTGCGCCGCGCGATGCACTCGGTGTTCCTCTACCACGCCATCCCGGCGGGCATGGACATGGCGATCGTCAATGCGGGCCAGCTCGACGTGTACGACACGATCGATCCCGAACTGCGTACCGCCTGCGAGGATGTGATCCTCAACCGCGACCCGGAAGCGGGCGAGCGTCTGGTGGCGCTGGCCGAGCGCTATCGCGGCACCGATGCGGTGGCCGAGAAGCAGGCCGCGGAGTGGCGCAGCCTGCCCGTCACCAAGCGGCTGGAATATGCGCTGGTCAAGGGCATCGACGCGCATGTCGTCGACGATACCGAGGAATGCCGCCAGGCCTTTGCCCGCCCGATCGAGGTGATCGAAGGCCCGCTGATGGACGGCATGAACGTCGTCGGCGACCTGTTCGGATCGGGCAAGATGTTCCTGCCGCAGGTGGTGAAGTCCGCGCGCGTCATGAAGAAGGCGGTCGCACACCTCCTCCCCTTCATCGAGGCGGCGAAGGAACCCGGCGCCAAGGGCAAGGGCAAGATCGTGCTCGCGACCGTGAAGGGCGACGTGCACGACATCGGCAAGAACATCGTCGGCGTCGTGCTCCAGTGCAACGGCTTCGAGGTGGTCGATCTGGGCGTCATGGTCCCCTGGTCGAAGATCATCGCGGCGGCGGTCGAGAATGACGCCGACATGATCGGCCTGTCGGGCCTGATCACCCCCTCGCTGGACGAGATGGTGACGGTGGGCGAGGAGATGCAGCGGGCGGGGATGACCATGCCGCTGCTGATCGGTGGCGCCACGACGTCGAAGGTCCATACCGCGCTGCGCATCGCGCCCGCCTATTCGGGGCCGGTGGTGCACGTCCTCGACGCCAGCCGCGCGGTCGGCGTGGCGACGACCTTGGTGTCCGACACCCAGCGTGACCCCTATGTCGCGCAGGTCGCCGCCGATTACGAAGCCGTCCGCAAGGCGCGCGAGGGGAAGGGGGCCAATGCCCTGCTGCCGCTGGAGGAAGCCCGTGCGCGCGGCTTCGTCGCGGACATGGCGCTGAAGGCGGGTGAGCCCAAGCAGCCGGGCGTGCATGTCTATCAGGATTGGAACCTGTCCGACCTGCGCGACTATATCGACTGGACGCCCTTCTTCCGCGCCTGGGAACTGGCGGGCAATTTCCCCGCCATCCTGACCGACGAAGTGGTCGGCGAGAGCGCCAGCGGGCTCTACGCCGATGCGCAGGCCATGCTCGACACCATCATCGCCGAGAAGTGGCTGACCGCGCGCGGTGTCGCCGCGCTCTGGCCGTGCCGTCGCGACGGCGATGATGTGATCCTGACCGCCGGGGGCGAGGAGACCCGCATCCCCTTCCTGCGCCAGCAGATCGCCAAGCGCGAAGGCCGCGCCAATATGTGCCTGGCCGACTTCATCGACCCGGCGGGCGACTGGATGGGCGGCTTCGCGGTCGGCATCCACGGCATCGACGCGCATATCGAACGCTTCCGGGCGGGGCATGACGATTATAACGACATCCTGCTCAAGGCTCTGGCCGACCGTCTGGCCGAGGCGTTCGCCGAGCGGCTCCATGCGCATGTCCGCACCGACCTGTGGGGCTATGCGGCGGGCGAGCAGCTGACCAACGAGGCGCTGATCCGCGAGCAATATCGCGGCATCCGCCCCGCGCCGGGCTACCCCGCCTGCCCCGAACACAGCATCAAGCGGACGCTGTTCGACCTGCTGGGGGCGGAGAGCGCGGTCGGGCTGGAGTTGACCGACAGCTTCGCGATGCTGCCGACGGCGGCGGTCAGCGGCTTCTACTTCGGGCACGCCCAGGCCGAATATTTTGGCGTCGCGCGGATCGGCGAGGACCAGGTGGCGGACTATGCCACCCGGCGCGGGGTCGATGTCGCGCAGGCGACCCGGTGGTTGCGCCCCAATCTCGATTGATCGGGGCGTTTAATGATTCCTGACGGCTTGATCTTGATTATTATCAAGGCAAGCGAGCAGTCGATGCTAATCACATAGGATATAAAGGCTTTTTGGGAACGCTGCCCATCGCGTCGCGTTGGGGCATCCCATGTCGAAAACCGGAAGCAGCCTTTTCCCCGCGCACGATCCCAGCGAGCCGCAATCGGCCGAGCTGCTGCGTGCGCATATCGCGGCAGCGGATTTCCCTTGCGTCGGCGCCAAGGCGGCGATGGCGCGGGGGACGCTGGATATTCTGGGCGCGCGCGACATCGCCAGCGCCTGGGACGATCTGCGCATCCATGACCGGCTGCGGCGTTTCGCCGAACGCTATCGCGCCGAGCCGCAGCTGTTCCGCAGCCTGGCGGTGGTGTTCGCCGGACCCGAGCAGCTGGACGAAGCCGCGTTCGAGCGCGCGATCTGGGCGCGGATACAGTCGCTGTCGGACAAGGATGTCTGGCTGGGGCAGGACTGGGACGAACGGGTCAGCGCCGACCCGGAAGACCCGCATTTCTCGCTGTCGTTCGGCGGCGAGGCGTTCTTCGTCGTCGGGCTGCATCCCAACGCCAGCCGCCCCGCGCGGCGTTTCCCGCGTCCCGCGATGATCTTCAACCTGCATGACCAGTTCGAGATATTGCGCGCCCAGGGCAAATATGAGGGGATGCGCGAGAAGATCATGGTCCGTGACGAGGCGCTGGCGGGATCGCGCAACCCGATGCTGGCGCGCCATGGCGAGATGAGCGAGGCCCGGCAATATAGCGGTCGCGCGGTGGAGGAGGGCTGGCGTTGCCCCTTCCACTATGCGGGCACGGATGCCGGGGCCGGTCGATGAGCGCGACGACGGTCGAGATTCCGCCCCGCAGCGGTGACGCCTTTCGCATGGCCAGGGGCGACAGCCTGACCGTCATCGACCCGCGCGGGCGACAGGTCGCCGATCTGCTCGCCTTCAACGCGGAGGATCTGGACGAGGTGATCTCGTCGGGCCGGACGCTCGATTATGCCGAGACGATCCGCCTGACCACCGGGCACAAGCTCTATTCCAACCGCTCGCGGGTGATGCTGGAGATCGTCGCGGATACGGTGGGGATGCACGACTTCCTGCTGACGCCCTGCTCGGTCGACACGTTCGACCATTTCTATCCCGACCTTCCGCGCCATCGCGGATGTTTCGGCAATCTGGCGGCGGCCCTGGCGCCTTTCGGCGTGGTGCCCGACCGGATTCCGGTGGCGTTCAACTGCTTCATGAACGTGCCGGTCGACGGGACGACCGGCAAGCTGGAGGTGCTGCCGCCGCTCAGCGGACCCGGCGACCATATCCGCTTCATGGCGCATATGGATCTGGTGATCGGCCTGACCGCCTGTTCCGCACCTGCGTCGAACGGCGGGAGCTTCAAGCCGATCGAATATAGGGTCGAGCGCCCCTGACATTCCTCCCCTGTAAGGGGAGGTGGCAGCCCGGAGGGCTGACGGAGGGGTGTCGCGGCCAGTGGGGACACCCCTCCACCACCGCTTCGCGGCGGTCCCCCTCCCCTTGCAGGGGAGGAATAAGCATCACTTCTTACACGTATCCGCAGCACCCGGATCGAGGTCCAGGCAGCGCCCGTCCACGCCGGGGATCGGCAGTCCGATCGTCGCCGCCAGCGTCGGCGCGATGTCGACCGTCTCGACCGACAGCGGCTGCTCGAACCCGGCCATGCCCTTGCGCCAGAACAGGATCGGCACGCGGCGGTCATAGTCCCAGGGCGAACCATGCGTCTCGACATAGCCCGGTGCGGCTTCCTCGATCGTCGTCACGCGCGGCTTGAGCAGGATCAGCAGGTCGCCCGAACGCGTCGGGTCGTAGGAGGACCGCGCCTTCTCCTTCAGCGTCCAGGTCTCCGGCGGGGTGGTGGGCCAGGGCGTCGCGGCGATCTCGTCGCGGGTCAGCGCGGCGGCGACCTGCGGCAGTGCCTCGTAACGGCGCTTCGCCTCGGCCAGCACCTTCGCGCGCGTGGCGGGTGGCAGATCGCGGTTGATATAGATGTCGCCTTCCGCGCTCGTCATGATCGGCGGGGTGTTGGACAGGCCCATGTCGCGCGCGATCGCGGCCGACATCGCCTTGGTCTTGGCCTCGGGCGCGATATGGCTTTCCATCGGCATGGCGCGGATCTGCTGCCGCTCGGTCATGTCATGCGCGCCGTGGTCGGCGGTCAGCATCACCTCATAGTCGACGCCGGTCGCATCGAGCACGTCGAAGAAGCCCGCCAGCGAGCGGTCGAGCTCCTCCATCTGGATGCACATCTCGGCCCCCTGGGTGCCCAGCGCATGGCCGATATAGTCGGTCGCCGACAGGCCGACCGACAGGATGTCGGTCTGCGGCCCCTGGCCCAGCTTCATGTCCTGGACGAAGCCCGCCGCCATCGCCAGCACCGCCGCATCGGCGGCGGGCGAGACGCGGAACGCCTTCAGGTCGCCCGCCGCGCGCTGGAACCGGCCGGTGCCCAGGGTCTGGCTGCCGACCGTGATCGGCCGGTCGAGCGATTTGCAGAAGCCGGGCAGCGGTAGCGGCGCCTGCGGCCGGGCGACCAGATCGGCGACCGCCTTGCGCGTGCGCTCCACGACCGGCGGCACGGTGCGTCCGGCATAGGAGACATAGGTCTTGCCGTCCCACCACCAGATCTCGTCCATCTTGTGCCCGCCCATCATCACGGCGGCGCGGTCCTTGCCCGCGACCGAGACGGTGCGGACACGCGGGTCGGCGGTCTTCATCCGCTCGCCCAGCGTCGGCACCTTCAGGTGCATGTCCGACACGGTGTAGTTGTTATGGTCGTTGCCCGCGACGCGCTCGTCCTCCGAGCAATAGACGATCTTGTCCGCGCGCCCGACCGACTGGTCGATCCAGTTGTTGGCGATGATCCCGGTATGCGCGGGGCGATAGCCGGTCAGGATGGTCGAGTGGCCGGGACAGGTCTCGGTCGCGGCATGGCTCTGATAGCCCGAGGGGAAAACCGCGCCGGTCAGCAGGCGCGCCATGCCGCCGGTGAAATGGTTGCGATATTGCTGGAACAGGTCGGCGGAGAACTGGTCGACCGAGATCGCCACGATCAGCTTGGGCGGCGTCGTGGGAAAGGGGGGCTGCGGCGTGCCCGGCAGGGTGACGACGGGGGCGGGCGCGGTGCCCGGCACGGGGCTGGCGGTCTGGGCGAGCGCCGGGGTGGCGAACAGCGCGGCAGAGGCGAGAAGCGCGGCAGTCAGGGAGTTCATGGGCAACCTTGGTGCAAAGCGTGGACGGGGACGCTATGGAACGCGAAAGCGGGTTAGGGCAAGGTCGATGCGCGGTTGGTTTTACATCCTGATGACGGCGCTTTTCATGGTGATGGGCTATGCCCCCGCCATGGCGGAAAGCGGCCCACCGGCCGCGCCCGGCGCGATCCATCTGCCGATGCGCCTCGTTCCCGAAAGCGCGACCCCGGCGGCGGGCGGCCATGTCACGCTGGCCATCGCCGCCACGCCCGAAAAGGGCTGGCACGGCTATTGGAAGAATGGCGGCGATGCAGGCCTGCCGACCGAGGCGCACTGGACGCTGCCCCGGGGCGTGACGGCGGGCGAACTGCGGTATCCGGTGCCGGGGCGGCTGAAGATCGCTGGGCTGATGAACTATGTCTATGAGCGGCCCTTCGCGCTGCTCGTCGATCTGAACGTGCCCGCCGGGCTTGCCAAGGGCACCGCGCTGCCCGTGTCGGTGAAGCTCGACTATCTGGTCTGCACCGACACCATCTGCGTCCCCGAAAGCCAGACGCTGTCGACCACGCTGACCGTGGGCGACGGCGCGGTCGCACCTGCGACGCGCGCCGAGTTCGACCGCTGGCGTGCCGCGCTGCCCCGGCCGCTGGGCGGCGACGGCGTGATCGAGACGAAGGGCAAGGGCGTGCGGATCGCCGTCCCGCTGCCCGCCTCGGTCGCGGTGAAGGACGCCTATTTCTTCCCCGACCGCAGCGGGCTGATCGACCATGCCGCGCCGCAGACGCTGACCCGCAATGGCGACCAGCTGATCCTGGCCATCCCGGCCGCCGCCGTGCCGACGCCGGGGCCGGTGTCGGGTGTGCTGTCGATCGGCGAGGGGCAGGGGCTGGCCTTCGCCGCCAAACCGGGCGCGATCGCCGGGGCGGGCGGCGAGGCCGATCATGGCCTTGGCGCGGTGGCGCTGGCCTTTCTGGGGGCGGTGCTGGGCGGGCTGCTGCTCAACATCATGCCCTGCGTCTTTCCGATCCTGAGCCTCAAGGCGCTGAGCCTCGCCCGTGGCGGCGGCGACGAGCGGCATGCGCGGGCCGAGGCGCTGGCCTATACGGCGGGCGTGGTGCTGGTGTGCGTGGGGCTGGGCGTGATCCTGCTGGCGCTCCGCGCAGGGGGGCAGAGCGCGGGCTGGGCGTTCCAGTTGCAGGACCCGCGCGTGATCGGCGTCCTCCTGCTGCTCGTCGCGGGGATCGCGTTCAACCTGGCGGGGCTGTTCGAGCTGCCGACCCCGGCCTTTGCGGGCCGTTCGGGCGCGATAGGGTCGTTTGCGACCGGCGCGCTGGCGGCGTTCGTCGCGACGCCCTGTTCGGGGCCGTTCATGGCCGGAGCGCTGGGCGCGGCGCTGGTTCTGCCCGCCGCCGCCGCGCTGGCGGTGTTCGCCGGGCTGGGGATCGGCATCGCGCTTCCCTTCATCGCCATCGGTTTCGTGCCCGCGTTGCGGCGGCGGCTGCCCAAGCCGGGCATGTGGATGGTGCGACTGCGCCATATCCTGTCGGTGCCGATGTTCCTGACCGCGCTCGCGCTGGCGTGGATATTGGGGCAGGAGGCGGGGGTGACCGGCATGACGCTGGGGCTGGCGGCCGCGTTGCTGGCCTCGCTGGGCTTCTGGTGGACGGGGCTTCGCCAGCATGGCGGCAAGGGCCGCGCGGGCTGGCCCGCCATCGCCGCGCTGGTGCTGGCGGTGGCGATCGTGGTGACGGTCAAGCCCGCCGCAGCGTTGGCCAGGACCACCGCCGACACCGCCTTCAGCGAAGCCAGGCTGGAGGATCTGCGCAAGCAGGGCCGCCCGGTCTTCGCCTATTTCACCGCCGACTGGTGCCTGAGCTGCAAGGTCAACGAAGCCGCCGCGATCGAGCGCAGCTCGGTGCGCGATGCGTTCCAGCGCAACAAGGTGGCGGTGCTGGTCGGCGACTGGACCGATGGCGATCCCGTGCTGGGACGGTTTATCGAGAGGCACAACCGGGCCGGGGTGCCGCTCTACCTCTATTATGCCCCCGGCGCGAAGGAACCGCAGGTCCTGCCGCAGGTACTGACCCCGTCGATGCTGGAGAAGCTGGGGGCGTAAGTTCCTATAATTCCTCCCCTGCAAGGGGAGGTGGCAGGGCGAAGCCCTGACGGAGGGGTGTCCCGCTCTCGATAGGGTGACACCCCTCCGACGCGCTGCGCGCGCCACCTCCCCTTGCAGGGGAGGAATTATCCTATGCCCCCCTTGCACGCCCCCATCATGCGGTGCAGCATGGAACCCGGCCGCAAGGGGGAGCGTAACAACCGGATGGGGACCATCGCCGCGTTCGACGAAATCATGGGGGGCTCGGGCGCGGTTGCGTCTCGCCCCGAACTGTCTGCTTTGCACCGCTGGCTCGATACCACTCCCGACACCGAATTGCGCCGCCGCCAGCAGGCGGCCGAGGCGACCTTCCGGCAATTGGGCATCACCTTCGCCGTCTATGGCGAGAGCGATGCGGCCGAGCGGATCATCCCGTTCGACATCGTCCCGCGCGTCTTCCTGCCCGACGAATGGGCGCGCCTGTCCGAAGGGCTGGTCCAGCGGGTCGAGGCGATCAACGCCTTTCTCGACGACATTTACGGCGAGCGGAAGATCCTGCGCGACGGCATCCTGCCGCCCGACCTGATCTTCGGCAATCCGCAGTTCCGCCCCGAAATCGCGGGGATGCGCCCGCCGCACGGCGTCTGGGCGCATATCTGCGGCATCGATCTGGTCCGGACCGGCCCGGACGATTTCTTCGTGCTGGAGGACAATGCCCGCACCCCCTCGGGCGTCAGCTACATGCTGGAGAATCGCGAGGCGATGTTGCGCCTCTGCCCCGAGCTGTTCCGCCAGTTCCGGGTGGCGGCGGTCGACAGCTATCCCGACCGGCTGCTCGCCACGATGAAGTCGGTCGCGCCGCACGGCGTGGCCGAGCCGACCTGCGTCGTGCTGACGCCGGGCCATTACAACTCCGCCTATTACGAGCACAGCTTCCTGGCCGATTCGATGGGGATCGAGCTGGTCGAGGCGGCCGATCTGGTGGTGGACGACGACATCGTCTGGATGCGCACCATCGCGGGCCGGGTGAAGGTCGATGTCATCTATCGCCGGGTCGATGACGATTTCCTCGATCCCTTGGTCTTCCGCCCCGATTCGATGCTGGGCGTGCCCGGCCTGATCGCGGCCTATGCGGCGGGCAATGTCGCCATCCTCAACGCGCCGGGCAACGGTATCGCCGACGACAAGGCGATCTACAGCTATATGCCCGACATCGTCCGCTATTATTCGGGGGCCGAGCCCAAGCTGAAGAATGTCGAGACCTGGCGCTGTCGCGAGCCCGAGGCGCTGGCCTATGTGCTCGACCATCTGGACGAACTGGTCGTCAAGCTGGTCGACGGGTCGGGCGGCTATGGCATGCTGGTCGGCCCGACCGCGACAAAGGCGCAGATCGAGCATTTCCGCGCCGCGCTGATCGCCGAGCCGCACCGCTATATCGCGCAGCCGACGCTGGCGCTGTCGACCGTGCCGACGCTGGTGGAAAGCGGGGTCGCGCCGCGCCATGTCGATTTCCGCCCCTTCGTCCTGACCGGCCGTAACGGGGTTGAGGTGACGCCGGGCGGCTTGACCCGTGTCGCCCTTCGCGAAGGCTCGCTGGTCGTCAATTCCAGCCAGGGCGGCGGCACCAAGGACAGTTTCGTCCTGCTCCATCCCGAACCGGATAGCTGGGTCCAGGTGCAGGGCCAGCAGTCGCAGATCCAGACGCAGGGGGCGCGCTGATGCTGTCGCGGACCGCATCCTCGCTCTACTGGCTGGGGCGTTATTTCGAACGGGCGGACTTCATCGCCCGGCTGGTCGAGGCGACCGTCCGGCTCGATGTGCTGTCGCCGCGATCGGCGGGGCTGGCCGCCTGGGGCTCGGCGCTGGCCGTCACCGATACCGCCAGCGCCTTTGCCGATGGCGGGCGCGAGCTGCGTCGGCGCGAGGTCGCGCGTTTCCTGACGGTCGAGAGCTGCCATCCCGGCTCGATCGTCCGCTGCGTCGACATGGCGCGGACGAATGCGCGCGCGGTCCGCACCGCGCTGACCCGCGAGGCATGGAGCGCGATCAACCGCGCCTGGCTGCATTTCGAGGCCAAGCCCGCCGCCGACGATCCCACCGCCGTCCTCGGCCTGGTCGAGGCGGTGAAGAACGAGACGCGCGGGTTCGAGGGTGCGGTCCACCGGATGCTGCGCAACCAGACGACATGGTTCATCCGGCTGGGCCAGGCGGTCGAGCGCGCGGATAACACCGCGCGGCTGCTCGACGTCAAATACCACATCCTGCTGCCGGCGGGCGAGCGGATCGGCGGGGTCGTCGATCGCGACCAGTGGACGACGATCCTCCAGACCGTCTCCGCCGTCACCGCCTATCGCTGGCTCTATTCCGACGGGCTGAAGCCCGCCAATGTGATCGACCTGCTGATCGCGCGCACCGAACTGCCGCGCAGCCTGGCGGCGTCGGTCGAGGAAACGGTGGACGTGCTGGGGCAATTGGCCCGGCGAACGGGGCAGCATGGGGAAGCGGATCGTATGGCGAGGGTGCGCGCAAACCGGATGGGCAAGACGCGGTCGGGCGACGTGATCGCGGGCGGGCTTCACCAATATCTCGAAGCCTTTATCCAGGAGAATGCCCAGTTGCACGGCGCCATCGGCCGTCAGTTCAAGTTCGCCTGATGCGTATCGCCATCGAGCATCAGATCACCCACCGCCTGCAAGGGCGCGGCGGGGCGATCGCCCAGATGCTGCGCCTGACACCGGGTAACAGCGACGACCAGACGGTCGGGCACTGGCGGATCGATGTCGACTGCGACGCGCGGCTGCGCCCCGGCCAGGACGGGTTCGGCAATGCGGTGACGATGCTCTATATCGAGGGGCCGGTCGAACAGGTGACGATCACCGCCAGCGGCGACGTGCTGACCAGCGACGCGCATGGCGTGGTCCATGGCACCATCGAGACGCTGCCGCCCGCGCTGTTCCTGCGCGCGACCCCCGCGACCCCGCAGGACGCGGCGATCGCCGCCTTCGCGCGCCAGGTGACGCAGGACACGGACGGGCCGCTCGCCGCGCTCCATGCGCTGAACGCGGCCTTGCATCGGCGCTTTGCGGACAAGGTCGGGCCGAGGGCGGCCGATGCGGGACATGCCTTCGCTGCGGATGCGGTCGGGGCGTGCGACTTGGCGCATATCTTTTGCGTGGCGGCGCGGTCGCTGGCGATCCCGGCCCGCTTCGTCTCGGGCTTCGCGCTGCTCGACGGTGCGACCAGCGCGCATTGCTGGGCCGAGGCGCATGTCGAGGGGCTGGGCTGGATCGGGTTCGATCCCAGCATCGGCCTCAGCCCGCAGGACCGCCATGTCCGGGTCGCGGTGGCGCTCGATGCGGCAGGTGCCGCGCCGGTGGCGGGCGAGGCGTGGAGCGACCGGGTTCCGGTGGCCGCCGCGAGCCAGTAGGATATAAGCCCGACCCCGACCCTCCCCTGAAGGAAAGGGGAGGGGCCGTCGGCTATGCCTCGCCCGCCTCGATCGCGGTTTCGACCGCGGGCGGGCCGGAGGCATCGGGATTGTCGGGATGGAGCGGCGCCCAGCCGCGCGGGCCCAGCGCCTCCAGCGGCTGGTAGCGGGTCTTGTACATCATCCGCGCCGATCCCTTCACCCAATAGCCCAGATAGACATAGGGCAGGTCGGCCGCGCGGGCGCGCAGGATATGGTCCATGATGATGAAATTGCCCAGGCCGGGCCGCGTCGCATCCTGCGTCTCGAAGAAGCTGTAGATCATCGACAGCCCGTCGCCCTGCCGATCGGTCAGGCAGGCCCCCAGCAACCGCCCGCGCTGCCCCTGCGGACCGGCGGGTTCGCGATATTCGATCAGCATCGACTTGACCGGCGACAGCTCGACCATGTCGGCATAGTCGCTTTCGTCCATCGTGGTCATGCCGCCGCCCGGATGCCGCTCGCCCAGATAGCGGCGCAGCAGGTCGAACTGCTCGGCGGTCGCCCAGGGCTGGCAGGCGGTCACCTCCAGATCGGCATGACGGCGGAGCAGCTTGCGCTGGGTGGCATTGGGGCGGAACCCCGTGCTGAGCACCCGAACCGAGACGCAGGCGGTGCATCCGGCGCAGGAGGGGCGATAGGCGACCCCCTGGCTGCGGCGAAAGCCGATCCGGCTCAGCGCCTCGTTCAGCTCGTCGGCATGTTCGCCGTTGAGCTCGGTGAACACCTTCCGCTCCTCGCGCCCTGGCAAATAGGGGCAGGGCGCCGGGCTGGTGACGAAGAAGCGCGGAAAACGAAAGGGCGCAGTCACCGCCGGGCAGTTCCTTCAGGAGGGGAGAAGCACATGTCTAGCGATCTTCCCGCCCGATGGGATGGGGGTATCGTCGTACGGAAACGGGACGGTCGGCCGGGACATCGCTGACCCGGCCGCCATCGGGATCATGCGAGTTCGACCTGCGTCGTCTCGTACCCCGCCGCGCGCAACGCCTCGATCAGCCGGTGCAGGTGGAGCGCGTCGCGCGTCTCGCATTCGATATCGGTGATCAGCCCCTTGGCGGGCAAAGTGGTGAAGACGCGCTGGTGATAAACCTCGATGATGTTCACCCGCTCGTGGTCGAAGATACGTGCGACGTTGAAAAGCGCGCCCGGCTGATCCTGCAACCGGATGCGCAGCCGCGCCAGCCGCCCCGAGCGCGCCAGGTCGCGCAGCAGGACATTGGCCAGGAGACGCGTGTCGATATTGCCGCCGCACAACACGATGCCGACTGTCTTGCCCCGGAAGCGTTCGGGATACGACATTAACGCCGCCAGCCCCGCCGCGCCCGCACCCTCGACCACCGTCTTCTCGATCTGGAGCAGCGCGCTGACCGATTCCTCCAGATGGCGTTCGTCGACCAGCAGGATCTCGCGGACCAGCTGCGCCACCATTTGCGAGGTCAGGCCGCCCGGCTGCTTGACCGCGATCCCTTCGGCCAGCGTATCACCCGCGCAGGGCAGGGTGGTGCCGTTCAGATGGTTGTACATCGAGGGAAACAGCTGGGCCTGCACGCCCACCACCTCGACCGGCGGGGTGGCGGCCGCCGCGACCGTGGCCATGCCCGAGATCAGCCCGCCGCCGCCGATCGGCACGATCAGCGTATCGATGTCGGGCGCATCCTCCAGCATCTCGAGCGCGACGGTGCCTTGCCCTGCGATGGTACGCGGATCGTCGAACGGATGGACGAAGGTATAGCCGCGCTCGGCCTCCAGCACGCGGGCATGGGCATAGGCGGCGTCGAAGGTGTCGCCCTCCAGCACCACGGTCGCGCCGTGCCCTTCGGTTTGGACGACCTTCACGATGGGGGTGGTGCGCGGCATCACGATGGTGGCGGGCACGCCCAGCCGGTTGGCGTGATAGGCCAGGCCCTGCGCATGATTGCCCGCCGAGGCGGCGATCACGCCCTTGGCGCGCGCTTCGTCGGACAGTTGCAGCAGCGTGTTGAGCGCGCCGCGTTCCTTATAGGCGGCGGTGAACTGGAGATTCTCGAACTTCAGATAGACGGTCGCGCCGGTCAGCTGGGACAGGGTCCGGCTGATCAGGGTCGGCGTACGGATGATCCGGTCCGAAATCCGCGCATGGGCGGCGCGAACATCGTCGATCGTGACGATAGGCGCGGCCGATACAGGGACGGAGGACGGGATTTCCGAAGCGGCCTCTGGGGCGGTGCGAGTTACCATGGATCAGGCCGTAGCCGATCGGGGGCGGGAGGTGAACCGTTTCGGTGGCGGCGTTGTCGAGGGCGGGAAACTTCTTCTCCCTTCCTGCGGGCGGCGGGGCGGGCCGGGGAGGGCCTCTCCCCTCCCGCAGGCGGGAGGGGTCGGGGGAGGGCAAGATGTCTCACCGAGCCCGTCCGCCCGCGGCGTTCCCTCCCCCATCCCCTCCCGCCTGCGGGAGGGGCGTGCCTGGCTAAACGGCATGCGCCGCCGCAGGCGTCCCCCTTTTTGCAGGGGCGCGCTCACAGAGACCATTCCTCGAAGGAACGCCCTACCACTGTTGCATTGCGGCATCGCCGCCCACGCGAATCGTGCCCGAATGCAACAAGCGCCCGGCACCTGCGTTGCTGGCCTTTTGGGGCCATGCTAGGGCGTCGCGATGATCACAGGGTTGCCACGGATGTCGCCGATGATCCGCTCCGTCACCGGCACGATCGCCCAGTCATGAGCATCGCACCGACCGGGATCGCCACCACCGCGACCGAAGAATCCCATTCCCACCATCCCCAGGGGCTGGGGCGCCTGGCGCTGGGGGCGATCGGGGTCGTCTTCGGCGACATCGGCACCAGCCCGCTTTACGCCTTTCGCGAGACCTTCGCGAACCCGCACCACCCGCTGCCGCTCGACAATGCGCATATCCTGGGCGTCATCAGCCTGATCTTCTGGTCGATGATGATCGTCGTGTCGGTCAAATATGTCGCGATCATCATGCGCGCCGACAACCGGGGCGAGGGGGGCAGCCTGGCGCTGCTCGCGCTCGTGTCGGGGCAGACCAAGACGCGGCGCTGGTCGCGCGGGATCGTGCTGCTCGGCGTCTTCGCCACCGCGCTCTTCTATGGCGACAGCATGATCACCCCCGCCGTCACGGTGCTGGGCGCGGTCGAGGGCCTGGCGGTCGCCGCCCCCGCCTTTGGCAGCTTCGTCCTGCCGATCGCGATCACGATCCTGATCGTGCTGTTCAAGATCCAGCGTTCGGGGACGGAGCGGGTCGGGCTGTTCTTCGGGCCCGTCATGCTCGTCTATTTCACCGCCATCGCGGTGCTGGGCATCATGAGCTTCGTGCAGACGCCCGAGGTGCTGTTCGCGCTGTCCCCGCATTATGCGGTGCAATTCTTCCTGATCGAGCCGGTGCGTGGCTTCCTGGCGCTGGGGTCGGTCGTGCTGGCGGTGACGGGGGCGGAGGCGCTCTATGCCGATATGGGCCATTTCGGGCGGCGGCCGATCGGCCTGTCCTGGCTGGTCTTCGTGCTGCCCGCGCTGATGCTGAACTATATGGGGCAGGGGGCGCTGCTGGTCCGCGAGGGCGCGGCGGCGCTGGAGAGCCCCTTCTACATGCTGGCGCCCGAGGGGTTGCAGCTTCCCCTCGTCATCCTCGCCACCGCCGCCGCCGTGATCGCCAGCCAGGCGGTCATCACCGGCGCGTTCTCGGTCACGCAGCAGGCGATCCAGCTGGGGTTCATGCCGCGTCTGCGCATCGAGCATACATCGGCCGCGACCGCCGGTCAGATCTACATCCCGCTCATCAACTGGATGCTGATGGTGATGGTGATCCTGCTGGTGCTGTTCTTCCGCTCCTCGTCCAACCTGACCTCGGCCTATGGGATCGCGGTGACGGGGGCGATGCTGATCGACACCTGCCTGCTCGGCGTCGCGCTGACCCGGTTGTGGAAATGGCCGCTCTATGCCGCGCTGCCGCTCCTCGGCCTGTTCTTCCTGGTCGACGGCGCCTATTTCCTCGCCAACCTGACCAAGGTGCCGTCGGGGGGCTGGTTCCCGCTGCTGGTCGGCTTCATCATCTTCACCTTCCTGACCACCTGGTCGACGGGGCGCAAGCTGATGATCCAGCGGTTGCGCGAAGGGACGATGCCGATCCACATCTTCATCGATTCGGCCGCCGGCGCCGCCAGCCGGGTGCCCGGCACCGCGATCTTCATGACCTCCTCGCCCGAGGGGGTGCCGCACGCGCTGCTCCACAATCTCAAGCACAACAAGGTGCTGCACGAGCGGATCATCCTGCTGACCGTCAAGATCATGAGCCAGCCCTATTGGCCCGAGGGCGAGCGCGCCAAGCTGGACGATCTGGGACATGGTTTCCACCGGCTGGTGCTGCGCTTCGGCTTCATGGAAGAAGCCGACGTCCCGTCGGCGCTCAAGCGGGTCGAGATGGCGGGCGGGGCGTTCAAGATGATGGACACCAGCTTCTTCCTGTCGCGCCAGACGCTGCTCGCCGCCGAGCGGCCGGGCATGTCGGTGTGGCGCGAGAAGCTGTTCTCCTGGATGCTGCGCAACGCCGAAAGCGCGATGGAATTCTTCCGCCTGCCCACCAACCGCGTGGTCGAGCTGGGCAGTCAGGTCGAGATTTGAGCGGCGAACCAGCCCCGATCATCGTCACCGCGCTGTTCGGGCGCGCCGACCAGGGCTGGTTCGACGGCTTGCGCCGCCAGCATTTTCCGCCCGAGCGCAACGTGCTCGATGCGCATTGCACGCTGTTCCACCATCTGCCGCCCTCGGTCGAGGCGGAGCTGAAGCATCGGCTGAACGGCTTGACGCGCGGGCAACGCGCGCCGCAGGCGCGGGCGGGCGGGCTGATGTCGCTGGGCCGGGGTGTGGCGATTCGGATCGAATCGCCCGGACTGGTCGCGATCCGGCGCGAACTGGTCGATGTCTTTGCCGGGATGCTGACCCCGCAGGACGCGGGCGGCTGGCGCGCGCATGTGACGATCCAGAACAAGGTGACACCCGCCACCGCCAAGCTGCTCCTCCAGCAGATGGAGCGCGATTTCCGCCCGCGCGAGGTGGAGGTGATCGGGCTGGGGGCCTGGTGGTATCGCGGCGGCCCCTGGGAAATGCTTTCGCGTCATTTGTTCGCTTGACGCCCGAAAATAGCCTGTCTATAGGCGCGCCTCCACCGGGTGGAACGCCTAGCATGGCGAAGTAGCTCAGCTGGTTAGAGCAGCGGAATCATAATCCGCGTGTCGGGGGTTCAAGTCCCTCCTTCGCTACCACCCGGTGTATTTCCTTCCTCAGAATGACGCGGATGGCCAAGCCTCCGATGTCTCCGGTCCTGGCTTACTGGATCGGCACGCGACGCTGACGCCGAGCGTCCTTTATCCGACAGTATCGAACGTGCCCCAAAGGCCCGTGGCGTTGCGGACGCCGGAAACCGGGTCCCGCCATGTGCGATGATGCCCATTCCAGCGCATGATTATTGGGCAAGCGAGAGCGTGTTGGATGCCCATGCGACCGCCAGCGATCGGAGCGTGCATCGTCTCAAAACTGGTATTCGTAATAAGATGGAAGTCGCCACGCCCCAATCTCGATCATCCATTCTAAATTGTCCAATATCATGATGAACTTAGATTGGCTCATATAGTTCTCGATCAATAAGTCTGTCGTCAAAATATTTACTAATAAAACAACTGGCGATATAGTTGGGGCCTGGGAAACACGCCCAGAAAATGTCTTATTTATTCAGTGGTATAATCGGAATGCCTCCATATTTGTCTGGCGCGATGTGATATGGAAGGGGCGCGCTATGCCGGATTGGGGCGGGTGGCCAGGGCGGCCGCGAGGGTGGTCATGGATTTGCTCGAATGGCCCAAGCAAAGGCCTTCCCCGGATTTGGTTCCGCCCATGGTTTTCGATTATCGGACGGATGATGGTTCCGAAATCAATGTCCAGTTGCGCAACTGGATCGAGGATGGCGATTGTGTCTGGGGTTCGCCTTTTCCGGACGAAGAGCAGAGATGCTATCATCGTCTTCGTATCGTGCGCTTTCATTGGCCCGCGATGGATCAGGACACGTTCCGCCTGATCAACGAATTGCCGCTCGCGAGCTTCATGTTTCGACGCGATATTCCAATCACTTTCGAAAATCTCGACCTGTCGGTCTATCACCAGCGGAACGCAGGCTGAAGAAGGCGAGGCATCGCCTCGGCTTCATCGGACAATACACAGGTTGATCCGCACCTTTTGGGACGCGGCGTCGAATAGCCTTGCCGCAGCCATGGGTGTTCGGGCTGTCCTGTCGGAATCGACCGGCGGCCGCATCTCGCCGCTTTCGCCTCAGGACTCGCCCGGCGGGTCAGCGGTCCGCGTGGGCATCCAGAAACCGTGCAAAATCCGCCGCATGCCCATTGTCCTCCGACCTGACCTATGCGGAAGGATGACATCTTGGCCATTGTTGCGATAGAGGGGCGGCGGACGTATTTTCGTGCCGCGATTCATGACCTGATCTTAACGGATATTTGGTCAATCGGGCGATAGGTCCCCTCATCACGACCCCAATGGGAGGCTTTGGGTTCCACGCCGTGAATGCCGCCGTCTATGCCCTGATAGCCAATAGCTGCATGGCGGCGCTGTTCGTCGTGACGTACGGCGTCGTCGCGATCACCTATTCGCGGCAGCGCGCGGCGGTCTGGTTCATGGTCAGCTATCTGCTGGGTTTCCTGACCCCGATCTGCGAATTGCTGTTCCGCTTCACCGATTATCGGCTGCTGTTCGCGGTGCTGGGATATGCCGCGTTCCTCGGCGCCATCACGGTGATGTCGGTGGGGATCCAGGCCTTTGCGGGTCATCGGCTATGCCGCCGTCCCGCCGCCTTGCTATGGGCGGGCGGAATGACCCTGCGGATGAGCCTGCTGGGCGGCACCCGCAACAGCCTGCCCTATGAGATGCTGTTCCAGCTGCCGTTCGCGCTCGGATCGATCCTGGTCCTGCTCTCCATCCGGCGGATCGCGCAGAAGGGGCCGATCCGAACCCTGCTGATGGTGGTGTTCGGGATCATCGGCGCGCATTTCCTGGCCAAGCCGTTCATGGCGGCGTCGCTGGGGGCGGGGCATTCGGCGCAATATTATGCGACCAGCTATTATGCGGTCGTGTCGCAGGTCTCGACCGGGGTGTTGCTGGTCGCGGCCGGGCTGTTCCTGATGCTGCTGGTCATCCAGAAGGCGCTGGACGACACGATACGGGATGCGGAGAGCGACCCGTTGACCGGGCTGGCCAATCGGCGTGGACTGGCCCGGGCGGGCCCCGCGCTGCTCGCCGAGGCCAAGCGTGACGGGCACGGCCTTTATGCGATGGTCCTGGACCTCGATCACTTCAAGCGGGTCAACGACATGTTTGGGCATGCGATGGGGGACCGGGTGCTGGTGGCCTTCGCCGACCTGCTGCGGACCGTGGCGGCGCGCGACGTGCTGGCGGTGCGCCTGGGGGGTGAGGAATTCGCGCTGCTGGTGCCCGATGCCTTTGGTCCGGCGGAGCGATCCGACAACCGGGCCAGCCACCTGGCCGGCGACATCCGCGCCCTGCTTCGTCGGTTCGACCGGCAGGGCCTGCCACCCCTGACGGTCAGCGGCGGCATCGTGCGCCATGCACCGGGCGAGACGCTCGACGATCTGATCGCCCGCGCCGACCAGCTGGCCTATCGCGCCAAGCGGGCCGGGCGCGACCATATCCTGCACGAGCCGATGCCCGTGGCGGTCGAGCCGTCCCATGACTGGCACGACGAGTCCGAACCGGGGCGGCGCGTCGCCACGGGCTAGGCCCGGTCAGTCGCGGAACAGCCCGTGCGGGTCGTTCGCGACCAGCATGGCATCGGCACGCGCCAGCGCGATCAGCGTCAGGCCCTGCGTACGGGCATGGTCGATCGCGAGACTGGTCGGGGCCGAGATTCCGACCAGCATCCCGACGCCCGCGACCAGGGCCTTGTCGACCATCTCATAGCTGATCCGCGAGGTGACGAGGATGAAGTCCGCCGCCCGACCCGATCGCGCCAGCGTGCCGACCAGCTTGTCGAGCGCATTGTGCCGCCCGACATCCTCCGCCGCCGCGAGCGTCACGCCCGCCGCATTGCAGGCGATGGCGGCATGGACCGCGCCGGTCAGCGCGTTGAGCGGCTGGGACGCGCGAATGCCCTCCAGCGCGGCGAACAGCGTCGCGGTGCGGGCCTGGGGGGCAGGGGGGCGGTTGGCGACGGGGCGGGCGATCTGCTCCAGCCCGGACAGCCCGCACAGGCCGCAGCTGGTGTCGCTCGTACGGTGGCGGACCCGGTCGTGGATCCGCCCCCGGCAATGTTCGGCCAGCGTCACGCGGACGATCCAGCCCGCCTCCGCCGCAAAGGGATCGATCTCGACGATATCGCCCGGCGCGTCGATCAGCCGTTCGGTCAGCAGGAAGCCGGTGGCGAAGTCCGCCAGCCGCTCGGGCGTCATCATCATCACCGCATAGCCAAAGCCGTCGACCTCGATCGCAACCGGGCATTCGACCGCGACGGCGCGGGTGATCGGCTCGACCGTATCGGGCGACAGGCGGACGAGCGTCAGCGGCCGGACGGGATCGCCAGTGACCGCCGTCACAGGGCGGCGAGGTCGGCGGGGGTGTTCACATTGGCGATCGGCTGGGGCGATGCGATGGGGATCGCCCCGATCGCCTGGACCCAGCCGCGCACCGAGCGATCGCGGTTGAGCGACAGATGCGCCATCAGATGCGCCCCCAGGGCGGAAGGCCAGAGCCCCAGCACCGGCGCATCCTGGCAATAGCTGGGCTCGCGCCGCAGGATCGCGTCGATCAGCCCGTTGGGCAGGCGCGGCATGTCGCACCCGATGGTCAGGACACAGCGAAAGCCATGGGCAGCGGCATAGTCCAGCGCACCCGCGATCCCGCCGAGCGGCCCCAGATCGGGCTCGGGCATGTCGGGCACGCCTTGCGCGCCGCCCACCTGCACCACGCGCGCGCAATGGGGGGCGATGGTGGCGCGCGCATGCGCCACCAAGGTACGGTCGCCCAGCATGGCGACCGCCTTGTTCGATCCGAAGCGCGACGAACGCCCCCCGGTCAGCACAGCTCCCAATATGCTCATGACGTCATGCTCATGCGGGGACGCGCACCTTCACCGGCACCGACTTGCCCGCGGGCACATGGCTTTCCAGCGCATGATGTTCCAGCGGGATCAGATAGTTGAGTTCGGGGTAATAGCCGCCGATACACCCTTCAGGGATGTTATACTCGACGACGCGCAGACCCTCGACCACCCGGTCCTGCCCGTCATCGGCATCGCTTTCCAGCGCGATGGTCTGTCCGTCCGACAGGCCCAGCCTGGCAATGTCGGCCTTGTTCATCATCGCCACCATGCGCGTCCCGCTGATCCCCCGGAAGCGATCGTCATAGCCATAGATGGTCGTGTTGAACTGGTCGTTCGACCGCAACGTGATGAGGCGCATCCGCCCCTCGGCGAGGGGGATACCCGACGCATCCATCGCGCGCGGCACGTTGAACTCGGCCTTGCCGCTCTCGGTTTCCCATTTGCGGTGCGAGGCGGGATTGCCCTTCCAGAAGCCGCCGGGCTCGAACAGCCGTTCGTTGAAGTTGGCGAACTTGTCGGGATAGACATTCTCGATCGCGGTGCGGACCAGTCCGTAATCGCCGACCCATTCGTCCCATGGCACGTTCGGATTGGGCGGCAGAACCGCCTTGGCGATCCCGGCGACGATGGCGGGTTCGGACAGCAGCGTGTCGGCGGCGGGCGTCGCCTTGCCGACCGAGCCATAGATGTGGCTGAACGAATCCTCCATCGACACGGCCTGGCGACCGCCCTTCTGCATATCGGTTTCCAACCGGCCCAGGCAGGGGAGGATGTAGCTTTCCTCGCCCGGCACCAGATGGCTCTTGTTGAGCTTGGTCGCGATATGAACGGTGATAGGCAGCTTCGCCCAGGCCGCCTTCATCCTGGCATGTTCGGGCGTGGCGCGCAGGAAGTTGCCGCCGAGCTGGACGAATCCTTGCGCGGTCCCGGCGATGATCTGGCGGCAGGCTTCGACCGTGTCCCAGCCCTTTTCGGTCGGGGGCTCGAACTCGAACAACTCCTTCAGCCGCTCGACGGGGGCGAGTTCGGTCTTCTCCGTGATGCCGACGGTGCGCTGGCCCTGCACATTGCTGTGCCCGCGAACCGGCCCCGGTCCCGCACCCTCGCGCCCGATATTGCCGCGAAGCAACAGGAGGTTGACGATCATGTGCAGCGCGTCGATCCCGTAACGGTGCTGGGTGATGCCCATGCCGTACACCGCGATCACCCGCTCCGACTTCATATAGACGCGCGCGGCCTGTTCGATGGCGTCGCGGGTCAGGCCGGAATCGCGGATGATCTCGCTCCACGCCGCCTGGCGGCAGTAACTCGCGAAATCCTCGAACCGGGTCGTGTGCTGCTCGATGAAGTGATGGTCGAGGATGCGCTTGGTGCCCTTGGCGAGCGCGCGGTCATCCTCCTCGATCACCAGCTTGCAAATGCCGGTCAGCGCGGCGATGTCGCCGCCCGCCTTCACCTGGTGATATTGGGTCGAGATGTCGGTCGAGCTGCCGGTCAGCATCTGTATCGGGTTCTGCGGCGAGGCGAAGCGTTCCCAGCCGCGTTCGCGCAGCGGGTTGAACGTCACGATCTCCACCCCGCGCTTGGCGCAGGCCTGGAGATTGTGGAGCATGCGCGGCGCGTTGGTCGCGACATTCTGCCCGAAGGAGAAGATCGCGTCGCACTTGTCGTAATCCTCCATCTGGATCGTCGCGACGGGCGAGCCGATGGCGGATTTGAGCCCGACCGAGGTCGTCTCGTGGCACATGTTGGAGCTGTCGGGCAGGTTCTGCTGCCCCCACATCCGCGCGAACAGCGAATACATGAACGAGGTTTCGAGCGAGGCGCGGCCCGAGGCGTAGAGCACGACCTTGGTCGGGTCGCAGGTCTTCAGCTTGGCGCCGATCGCCGCGAACGCCTCGTCCCAGCTGACCGCGACATATTTGTCGCTCGCGCGGTCATAGCGCATCGGATGGGTCAGGCGGCCCGCCTGCTCCAGATCATGGTCGGGCCATGCCTCCAACTCCTTGACCGTATGCCTGGCGAAGAAATCGGGCGTGACGCGAAGCGAGCTGAGCTCCCACGCGGTCGCCTTGGCCCCGTTTTCGCAGAACTCGGCGATGTGCGGCTTGGCGGGTTTGCCCCAGGCGCAGCTGACGCACATCACCCCGCCGGGCTTGTTCTGGCGGCGCAACGTGTCGAGCGTCTCGGGCCCCAGCCCCTCCTTGGGGAGGATCTTGGCCATGCCCTTCATTGATCCCCAGCCGCCGGCGGGGGCGGTATATTTGGTGATCTTCACATCGTCGTCGTCGCGCATCAGGCCCATCTCCACTTGCAGCGTCAAACGAAGTTAGCGCCGAATGGCCGCATGAGAAGCGGTTCATTTTTGTCGCTCGCGCGACTATCTAGGGCGCAAACATGCTTCACAGGACTATGACATGACCACCCACGCCACCCGCATGCTCATTCTCGGCTCGGGGCCCGCCGGGCTGTCCGCCGCCATCTACGGCGCGCGCGCGGGGATGCAGCCGATCGTGGTGCAGGGCATCCAGCCGGGCGGCCAGCTGACCACCACCACGGATGTCGAGAATTATCCGGGCTTTGCCGACGTCATCCAGGGCCCCTGGCTGATGGAGCAGATGCAGAAGCAGGCGGAACATGTCGGCGCGCGGATGATGTGGGATACCATCACCCAGGTCGATCTGACCAACCGCCCGTTCCGCCTGATCGGCGACGGTGGCGACGTCTATGAGGGCGAGGTGCTGGTCATCGCGACGGGCGCGCAGGCCAAGTGGCTGGGCCTCGACAGCGAAGACGCGATGAAGGGCAAGGGCGTGTCGGCCTGCGCGACCTGCGACGGCTTCTTCTATCGCGGCAAGAAGGTCGCGGTGATCGGCGGCGGCAACACCGCGGTCGAGGAAGCGCTGTACCTGACCAACCATAGCGACGACGTGACGCTGATCCACCGCCGCGATTCGCTGCGCGCCGAGCGCATCCTGCAGGAGCGGCTGTTCGCACATCCCAACGTCAAGGTGCTGTGGAACAAGGAAGTCCGCGAGTTCGTCGATGGCGGCGGCAATGCGGGCCTCGTCGCGCTCGATCTGCTCGACACGGTCACGGGCGAGCATAGCCGCCTGGACGTGGAGGGCGGTTTCGTCGCGATCGGCCATCACCCGGCGACCGAGCTGTTCCGGGGGCATCTGGAGCTGGATTCGGACGGCTATATCGCGGTCGAGACGGGATCGACCCGTACCAGCGTGCCCGGCGTGTTCGCGTGCGGCGACGTGGCGGACAAGGTCTATCGCCAGGCGGTGACGGCGGCTGGCACCGGCTGCATGGCCGCGCTGGATGCCGAGCGGTTCCTGGCGGCGGCGGAGTTCGAAGATCTGGCCAAGGCGGCGGAGTAAAAAATCCTCCCCGATACGGGGAGGGGGACCGCCGCGAAGCGGTGGTGGAGGGGGCGTGCCGCAAAGAGCGACCTATATGGAGGCCCCCCTCCGTCAGCCCTTCGGGCTGCCACCTCCCCATGCTGGGGAGGATTCAGCTCAACCGATCGATCGCCTCCAGCGTCAGCGACCCCGGAATGATCATCACCGGCACGGGTAGCGCGCCCGCGTCGGTGCCCGAGAAATGGCTGACCAGCTTGCCCGGCGCGCCGCTGGCGGCGGCGCCCAGCACCAGCGCGGCGATGTCGGGATTGGCCGCGATCATCTCGCGGATCACCTTGGGTGCATCGCCCTCGCGCACCGTGATCGAGGGACGCAGCCCCGATTCGTCGAGCAGCGTGCCCGCCGCGCTCGCGACCAGCGCCTCGGCCTGCTGGCGCGCCTCGTCCTCGATCGTCGCCTGGACGCCGCCGAACGCGATGAATTCCTGCGGCGGCAGGACGGTCAGGATCTCGACGCCGCCGCCCGTCTTCACCGCGCGTCGCGCAGCAAAGCGCAGGGCGATCACCGATTCCGGACTGTCGTCGATCACGACCAGATAGATACGCATGGCGGCCCCCCAATTTGTGTCGAATGGATGCCGTTACATAACATTTCGTGCAAGGCCATGACTTGACCGGGCGCAATTCGGGCGCAAGAGACGGGCCGCTACGGAATTGGTTTGCCCCGAGAGGACCTCCATGTCGATCGAGATCAAGATGCCCGCGCTGTCGCCGACCATGGAGGAAGGCACGCTGGCCAAATGGCTGGTGAAGGAAGGGGATACGGTGAAGTCCGGCGATATCATGGCCGAGATCGAAACCGACAAGGCCACGATGGAATTCGAGGCGGTGGATGAAGGCGTGATCGCCAAGATCCTCGTCGCCGAGGGTTCGGACAATGTGAAGGTCGGCACCGTCATCGCGATCCTGGCCGAAGAGGGCGAGGACGCCGCGTCGGTTCAGGCGCCGTCCAAGTCGGGAACCCCGGCTCCGGCCAAGCCGATGCCGACCGACCCCACCGATCCCAACAAGACCGGCAGCGAAGCCAAGCCCGTCGAGCGCACGGTCGAACAGGCCGAGGATCATGGCAAGCCCGCCGATTCGGGCAAGCAGGCCGGCCAGGGCGGCCGCGCGATCGCCAGCCCGCTGGCCCGCCGCATCGCCTCGCAAAAGGGTCTCGACCTGTCGGCGCTGACCGGATCGGGCCCCAACGGCCGCATCGTGAAGGCGGACGTCGAGAATGCGCAGCCGGGCCAGGCCAAGGCTGCGGCTCCGGCCGCGTCGACCTCGGCTCCGGCGGAAACCGCCTCGGCCCCCGTCGCCGCGCCCAAGCCCGCGCAGGTGCCGGACATCCCGCACGAGGCGTCGAAGCTGTCCAACATGCGCAAGACGATCGCGCGTCGCCTGACCGAGTCGAAGCAGCAGGTTCCGCACATCTATCTGACGGTGGACGTGCGTCTCGACGCGCTGCTCAAGCTGCGTGGCGAGCTGAACGCCGGTCTCGAATCGCGCGGTGTGAAGCTGTCGGTCAACGACATGCTCATCAAGGCGCTGGGCGTCGCGCTGATGGCGGTGCCGAAGTGCAACGTCATGTTCACGCCCGACCAGCTGATCAGCTTCAAGCGCGCCGACATCTCGGTCGCGGTGTCGACCCCGGCGGGCCTCATCACCCCGATCGTGTCGGAGGCCGATACGCGCTCGCTGTCGTCCATCTCGACCACGATGAAGGACCTGGCCACCCGCGCCCGCGACAACAAGCTGCAGCCGCATGAATTCCAGGGCGGCACCGCCTCGATCTCGAACATGGGCATGTTCGGCATCAAGCAGTTCGAGGCGGTCATCAACCCGCCGCAGGGCATGATCCTGGCGATCGGCGCGGGCGAGAAGCGCCCCTATATCGTCGACGACCAGCTGGGCGTGGCGACCGTCATGTCGGCGACCGGCAGCTTCGACCACCGCGCGATCGACGGGGCCGATGGCGCCGAGTTGATGAAGGTGTTCAAGGAGCTGGTCGAGCGTCCGCTGGCGATGCTGGCCTGATAGACCGGGGGCGGGCGCCATGCGGGTTCGGATCGAGCTGTTCTATATCGGCCTGGGGCTGATCGCGGCGCTCGTCATGACCTGGGCCGCGGCCTGGGCCTATCCGCTGGGCCGCACCGAAATCTGGTGGTGCGGCGTGGCGGCGATGGTCGCGACGATGGCGATGGGCATCGGCCCGCTCCACCGGGCGCGCATTGCCGACCGCATGGCACGGAGACACGCCGAACAATGAGCACGCTGCCCGATCAGAACCCCACCATCCGCGTCACCGCCATGCCGTCCGACGCCAATCCTTATGGCGATATCTTCGGCGGCTGGCTGATGGGCCAGATGGACCTGGCGGCGGGTTCGGTGGCGTCGCGCCATTCGGGCGGCCGCGCGGTCACGATCGCGGCGGAGGGGATGAAGTTCCACGCCCCCGTGCTCGTCGGCGACGAGGTGTCGGTCTATGCGACGCTGGTCCGGGTCGGCAACACGTCGATGACGATCGAAGTCGAGGCCTGGCGCCGCGCCCGCCACGTCGAGGATGCGACCAAGGTGACGCAGGCCCGCTTCGTGTTCGTCGCGACCGACAAGGACCGCAAGCCGCGCAGCGTTCCGCCGCTGACTCCCGCGCAAGACTGATTGAAATTTTCTCGGGGTCACACCCCACGCACCGCCAAGGCGCGCGTTCAGAAGGAAGAGCAACGTGGCTGACACTTACGACCTTATCGTCCTCGGCTCCGGCCCCGGCGGCTATGTCGCGGCGATCCGCGCGAGCCAGCTTGGCCTGAAGGTCGCGATCGTCGAGCGCGAGCGGCTGGGCGGCATCTGCCTCAACTGGGGCTGTATCCCGACCAAGGCACTGCTGCGCTCGGCCGAGGTGTATCACTATATGACCCATGCCGCGCAATACGGCCTGTCGGTCGAAAAGCCCTCGTTCAGCCTGGACAAGGTGGTCGATCGCAGCCGCAAGGTCGCGGGCCAGCTGAATGCCGGCGTCAAGGGCCTGATGAAGAAGAACAAGGTCGCCGTCCATGAGGGCGTCGGCACGATCACCGGAAAGGGCAAGCTGTCGGTCGTCCAGGGCGACAAGACCACCGAGCTGACCGCCAAGCACATCATCGTCGCCACCGGCGCGCGCGCCCGCGACCTGCCCTTCGCCAAGGCGGATGGCGAGCGCATCTGGACCTATCGCCATGCGATGGTGCCGCCCGCCATGCCGACCAAGCTGCTGGTCATCGGATCGGGTGCGATCGGCGTCGAGTTCGCCAGTTTCTACAACGACATGGGCGCGGAAGTGACCATCGTCGAGATGCTCGACCGGATCATGCCAGTCGAGGACGCCGAAGTCAGCGACTTCATGACCAAGCAGCTGACCAAGTTCGGCATGACCATCAAGACCAAGACCGGCCTCGAAAAGCTGGAGGCGACCGCATCGGGCGTCAAGGCGACGATCAAGGGCCCGGACGGTAAGGTCGAGACCGCCGAGTTCAGCCATGCGATCGTCGCCATCGGCATCGTCCCCAACACCGAGAATATCGGCCTGGAAAAGCTGGGCGTCGAGACCGATCGCGGTCACATCAAGACCGACGGCTATGGCCGCACCAATGTCGACGGCATCTGGGCGATCGGCGACGTGACGGGTGCTCCCTGGCTGGCGCACAAGGCCAGCCATGAGGGCGTGATCGCCGCCGAGGCCATCGCGCAGGCACTGGGCAACAAGGACGTCCACCCGCATGCGATGGACAAGGGCAACATCCCGGGCTGCACCTATTCGCGTCCGCAGGTCGCCAGCGTCGGCCTGACCGAAGCGAAGGCCAAGGAAGCCGGTTACGAAGTGAAGGTCGGCAAGTTCCCCTTCATCGGCAACGGCAAGGCGATCGCGCTGGGCGAGGCCGAGGGTTTCGTGAAGACCGTGTTCGACGCCAAGACCGGCGAGCTGCTGGGCGCGCACATGGTCGGCGCGGAAGTGACCGAGATGATCCAGGGCTATGTCGTCGCCCGCCAGCTGGAGACGACCGAGGCCGAGCTGATGGAAACGGTGTTCGCGCATCCGACCATCTCGGAATCGATGCACGAGTCGGTGCTGGCCGCCTATGGGCGCGCGCTGCACATCTGATCCGGTTTTCCGGTTTCAGAATCGGGAAGGGGCTCGCTGCGGCGGGCCCCTTTTTCGTTGGGGCATGCCCTTGGCCTTCGACTTCGCTCAGGCTGAACGGAGCGAGGGAATGATGCCGCTCCCCAATCCCCGTTCAGCCTGAGCGAAGTCGAAGGCCACGCCCAACCCTCACCCCAATTCGGCCAGGACCGCCTCGCTGTCGCGCAATTCGGCAAAATCCGCCGCCAGCAATCCCATGGTGACATCGAAGATCGCTTGCGCCTCCAGCCCGGCGGAGGGCAGGTCGAAGCCCAGCACCGCATCCGGCACCACCGTCACCGCAAAGCCCAGATCGGAGGCCGCGCGGACCGTCGAGTTGACGCAGAACCCCGCCACCGCCCCCACGATGTGGAGATGCGACAGCCCCTGTTCGTGCAGATGCGCCGCCAGCGGCGTCGTGGCGAAGGCGGAGGAACTGCGCTTCACGAAGATCGCCTCACCGGGCCGCTCCACCGCGCAGGCCATTGGCGGATAGCCGGGCGCGTCGGGATGTAGCGGCGAGGTCGGGTCGGCCTCGGCATGGCGGATATGGATGACCGGCCGCCCGGCCCCGCGAAACGCCTCGGCCAGCGCCTCGATCCTGGCGGGGGCATCCCCGTTGACGTGCGGACGCCCGGCGTCGATCCGGTCCTGCATCGCCTGTTGCATGTCGATGATCACCAAGGCGCTGGTCATGCCCACTCGCTCCCCCATCTTCGCTGCAATGCCCCTAATCCACGCGGGGGGCCGCGCAAAGGCCATGGCCGATCGGTCTATCCGGGCCATCCTGCCGCATTTCGCTTGCGAAACGGATGGTTTTGGCCGCATCGGTCGCATCCGCAACAGTTCGACCGGCGAGCCATGACCCGAGCCCTTTCCCACCGCCTGCGCATCGCCATCGCGGCGCTGATCCTGTTCGGGCTGAGCCTGCTGATCTTCGCGCCGGGCTATGTCGAATATGACAGCGTGGGCCAATATGCGCAGGCGCTGACCGGGACATATGACGACTGGCACCCGCCGATCATGGCCCGGCTCTGGTCGCTGTTTCCGGGGCAGGGGGCGCGGCCGATGCTGGTCCTGCAACTGGCGACATGGTGGCTGGGGCTGGGGTGTATCGCGGCGGCGATCGTCGACCGGCGGCCGCGCGCGGCGCTGGGCGTGCTGGCGGTCGGGCTGGTGCCGCCCTGGCTGGGCTGGCAGGTGGCGATCCTGAAGGACGCGCAGATGACCGGCGCGGCGCTGGCGGCGGTCGGCATCCTCGGCTGGTGGCGATTGCGCGGGCAGCGTGTTCCCGGATGGGGCTGGGCGGCGGCGGGCATGCTGCTCGCCTATGCGGCGCTGGTCCGGGCCAATGCGATCTTCGCCATCGCGCCGCTGGTCGCCTTGCTCGTCGCCGATCGCTGGGGCCGCCGGATCGCGATCACCGTCGCGCTGACGCTGGCGACGCTGGCGGTCGCGCCGCTCGTCAATCACAAGCTTCTCGGAGCAAAGCCCAGCGGCGTCGCGCGATCGCAGGCGCTGTACGATCTGGCCGGAATCGCCGTGCGGGTGCCCTATGACGCGCGGCTGGGCTTCACCCCGCAGGAGGTCGCCGAAATCCGCGCCAAGGGGTGCGTGAAGCCGTTCTTCTGGGACCCGCTGGGCGAGCCCGCGCGGTGCGGCACCCGGTTGCAGCGGTTCGAGACGATCCCGCCTTCGCGTCTCTATGCCCGGCTGGCCCCCGCCATGCTGCATCATCCGCTGGCCTATGCGGCGCAGCGGCTGGCGCATGTCAATTCGACCTGGCGTCTGTGGGTGCCGCCGCGCTGGCCCAACGCCGCGCCGCCGCAGGGCAGCGAGCCGAACGACTATGGCCTGGGCCATCCGGGGCCCGTCGCGCTGACGTGGCAGCGCATGGCGAGCCCCTGGGTCGATGCGCCGGTCATGTGGCCGATCGTCTGGATCATCCTGGCGGCGGGCGGTCTGGCGGTGACGCGGGGGAGCGGGCTGGCGGGGGCGTTGTTCGGATCGGCGCTGGGACTGGAGGCCAGCTTCCTGGTCGTCAGCGTCGCTTCGGATTTCCGCTATCACCTGTGGCCAGTCATGGCCTGCGCGCTAGGGCTGATCCTGGCCAAGCCGTGGCAGGGCGACCGGCGCATCGTCCGCACGACGCTGGCGGGGTTGGTCGCGGTGCTGCTGCTCGGCGGGATCGCACGGGCGACCATGGCCGTGCCGCCGCAAAGCTATCAGGGCATGCTGGTCTGAACCCGAAATCCGGTCGGCGGCGTTACCCCGCCGAAAGGAGCCGCAAATGGCCGACGACCACGACCAGATCTATGCCGACTTCAAGGAGGCCGTGAACATGGCCCCCGCCGAACTCGAGAAATTCCTCGGCAGCGACGAGTCGAAGGAGGTCGGGCAGAAGAAGGACGGCGCCGACGAAAGCGTGGGGCATGAATCGGGCGGCAAGATTGTCGCGATCAAGCGCAAGAAGAAAGCCGATCTGACCGACGACGACTATGCGCATATGAAGAAGGTCGTCGGCTATGTGCACCGGCATCTGAAGCAGGGCGGCCCCGACAAGGATGTCGAGCATTCGCCCTGGCGCTATTCGCTGATGAACTGGGGGCATGACCCGCTGAAGGACTGAGATGCCCGGAACGCCGTTCAGTTTGAGCGAAGTCGAAGGCCACGCCTAGTCCTCACCCCATGCCGCCGCCGCCCCCGCGAAGGCCGGGGTCCAGTCGGGGTGGTCTATCGAGCACGTCACGGACTGGGTGGCCACTGGACCTCGGCCTTCGCCGGGGTGGTGGTTGGGGTCGGGGCGACCGGATTCCCTTGGCCTTCGACTTCGCTCAGGCTGAACGGGGGATGGGGATACCGGCTCCAAGGTGATGGAGATGGAAAAAGGGCCCGGTCTTTCGACCGAGCCCCTCTTTGCCCCCGATGGGAAAATCAGGCAGCAACGTCGTACGGCTTGATCTCGCCCGCCAGATACAGGTTGCGGGCCTTGGCACGGCTCAGCTTGCCCGAGCTGGTGCGGGGCAGGGTGCGCGGCGGGATCAGTTCGATGACGCAGTTCATGCCGGTCACCGCGCGCACGCGCTCGCGGATCTCGTCGCGCAGGCGGGCGCGCTCCTCGTCGTCCGAGCTGCGGCACTGGACCAGCACGGCGGGGGTTTCCTCGCCGCCCGGCGTGGTGATGGCGAAGGCGGCGATGTCGCCCGCCTTGAAGCCCGGCAGCTGCTCGACCGCCCATTCGATATCCTGCGGCCAGTGGTTGCGGCCGTTGACGATGATCATGTCCTTGGCGCGGCCGACGATGTAGATATAGCCCTTGGACATATAGCCCATGTCGCCGGTGTCGAGCCAGCCATCGACCATGCAGGCTTCGGTCGCGGCCTGGTCGCGGAAATATCCGACCATGACCGACGGGCCCTTGCACCACACCTTGCCGATCGCCCCGTCGGGAAGCGGCGTACCGTCCTCCTCGCGAATCTCGATCACCATGTCGCGCGCGGGCTTGCCGCAATTGACGATGGCGCGGAAACGCTGCGGACGGTCGGTGCCGCGTGCGCCGCCCGACAGCTGGGTTTCCTCGACCAGCTCGACGCGGATGCCTTCGCCCGGCGGCATGATCGACACCGCCAGCGTCGCCTCGGCCAGGCCATAGGAGGGCAGGAAGGCGGTCGCCTGGAAGCCCGCATCGGCAAAGGCGTCGACGAAGGACTGCATGACGTCGGGACGGATCATGTCCGCGCCATTGCCCGCGATCCGCCAGCGCGACAGGTCGAAACGGTCCGACGCCTTGGTCTGCGACGAGATGCGGCGCGCGCAGATGTCATAGCCGAAGGTCGGCGAATAGCTGACCGAAGTACCCGGATTGCGGCTGATCATGTCGAGCCAAGCGAGCGGGCGACGCGCAAAATCCTCGGTCTTCAGGTAATCGGTCGACACCTGGTTGGCGACCGGCGACAGGAAGCAGCCGACCAGGCCCATATCGTGATACCAGGGCAGCCACGAGACGCAGCGGTCGCTCTCCTGGATCTTCATGCCATGGCTGTGCGCGGCCAGATTGTTGAGCAGCGCATGGTGGGTGATCGCCACGCCATGCGGAAAGCGGGTCGAGCCGCTGGAATATTGCAGATAGGCGATCGCGTCCGACTTAGCCTCGGGCAGCGGCGCCTCGGGCGCCTCGCGAGTGGCGAAGCTGTCCCAGTCGATCCCCTCGACGCCCGCGGCCTCGGCCGCCGCACCCGCCATCTGCGCCAGTTCGGGCGGGAAGATCAGCATCTTGGGGTCGCAGCTGGCAAGCTGGACGCGCAGTTGCTCGATATAGCTGTCGCGCCCGCCGAACGAGGTCGGCAGCGGCAGCGGCACCGGCCAAGCGCCCGCATAGATCACGCCGAAGAAGAGGGCGGCGAATTCCGGGCCCGTCTCGGCGACCAGTGCGATCCGCTCCTCGGGGCGCACGCCGCTGGCGATCAGGCGGCGGGCGCAGGCCAGCGCGTCGTCGCGCAGCTCGGAGAAGGGATAGGGACGGGTCAGGACCCCGCGCGCATCGTGGAAGTTCAGACCGCGCGAGCCCGAGGCGGCATAGTCCAGCGCCTCGCCCAGCGTATTGAAGTCGGCGAAGCGGCGCGGCAGCGCATCTTCGGTCGGCGTCGCGATGATGGCGCGCGCGTCGTCCTGATGGTGCTCGATCGTCATGGCCTTGCCTTCGTTCCTTATGCTCTTGCGTCGTCCGGGCCGCGGGGCCGCGGAGACGAGTATGATTCTTTCGCCGGATGGACGGCGGCTTCCCGCGTTCTAATTCCAGTGTCAGTGTGGCACAAACAAGGCGTGTCTGCCGATCGTCGCCCGCCAAAGCCCCTTGATCCCAAATTGCTGGAGCAGATCGCGCTGCGCTATGTCGAGCGTTTCGCGACGACCGAGGGCAAGCTGGTCGAGTATCTGGCTCGCAAGCTGCGCGAACGCGGCTGGGCGGGGGAGGATGCGCCCGATCCGCGAGGACTGGCGGTCAGGATGGTCGAGCTGCGCTATATCGACGACCGCGCCTATGCCGAGATGAAGGCGGCGTCGCTCGCTCGCCGGGGGCTGGGCGCGCGGCGGGTGCGACAGGCGTTGCAGGCGGCGCGGGTCGGGCCCGAGGATCACGAGGCGATTGCAGGGCAGGTGGCGGAGGCGGCGCGCGACGCCGCGCTGGCCTTTGCCCGGCGGCGGCGAATCGGGCCTTTCGGCGACGGCGAGGCGGATCGCGCGCTTCGCGAGAAGCAGTTCGCGGCGATGCTGCGCGCCGGTCATGACATGGCGCTGGCCCGGCAGATCGTGTCGGCGGCGCCCGGCGAGATGATCGACGACCGGGAATATTGATCCAAATGCGGCAAATTTTCCTTCAAGCAAAGAATCTTGGCCGTTTCGTCCCACTCCGGACCAGCAAAAAGTGATCCGCCTCGCATTGCGGGTGCGAACAAAGATGCTAGCAATGCATCCAAGGGTGCGATGATGCTGGATGAAACGCCAAATACAGGGGGCGGCATCGACGGCGAAGCGGCGGATGCGGCCGTAAGGCTGACGGGGGTCGTCAAGTGGTTCGATGTGACGCGCGGCTTCGGCTTCGCGGTCGCGGACGATCGGGCGTACGGGGATGTGCTGCTGCACTTCACCGTGCTTCAGGCGCATGCCCGGCGCAGCCTGCCCGAAGGCGCACGGGTGGAGATGCTCGCGGTGGAGCGGGGGCGCGGCTATCAGGCGCGCGAGGTGCTGAGCATCGACCTGACACATGCCGTGCCCGAAATGCCCAAGCGGCCCCGCTCGCCCGACAGGATCGATCCCGAGACGCTGGTCGATGCCGCGGGCGATCCCGAACTGGTCGCGGTCAAATGGTTCAACCGGCTGAAAGGCTATGGCTTTCTGCTGCGCGACCGCGACGGGGCGGATATCTTCGTGCATATGGAGACGCTGCGGCGCGGCGGCCTGATCACGGTCGAGCCGGGGCAGCCGCTGGCCGCGCGGATCGTCGATGGGCCCAAGGGGCCGTTGGCGGTGGTGGTGACGGAAAGGATGTAAGGCGTGCGACAGCGGGCTATGGGGGCGGGGCGCGGCATGGCGCTCGCGTTGGGGCTGGCCGCGATCCAGCTGACCGGCTGTTCGGGCGCAGAGCAGGCCAAGACGGCGGACGCCCAGCAGGCGCCGAAAGTGCCGGTGACCATCGTCGCCGCGTCAGGCAAGCAGCAACTGCACGTCGAACAGGCGCGCACTGCCGCCGAGCAGCAGCAGGGGCTGATGTACCGCACCGACCTGAAGCGCGATGACGGCATGTTGTTCGCGCCCTATCCGCCCGAAGGAGGCGGCCCGCGCGAGGCGAGTTTCTGGATGAAGAACACGCCGACCTCGCTCGACATCATCTTCATTCGCGCCGACGGCACCATCGCGCGCATCGCCGAGGATACCACGCCCTTCTCGGAAACCCCCATCCCTTCGGGCGAGCCGGTCGCGGCGGTGCTGGAACTGGTCGGCGGCCGCGCGGCCGAACTGGGCCTGTCGGAGGGCGATTCGGTGTCCTGGGCGAAATGAGGCCGTTCGGGGCGGGTAACCTCTGAACCACGCCAAACCCCTCCCCGCTGCCGGGAGGAGGGGCTTCATGTGCCCCATGCATGCGGAACGCGGTTGAAGGGCGGCGACAGCCGGGCTACACGGCGCGTCATGGGCATCAACCTCAATCCCTTCACCTGGTGGAACGGCGCCACCATCGGCACCTGGTTCGGTCTGCGCGGCAAGGCGCAGGTGGGCGAGGATGCCCACGGCAATGTCTATTATGAAGGCGGCAGCGACACCGCCGGACGCCCGCGCCGCTGGGTGATCTACAAGGGCTCGAACGATGCCAGCCGGGTTCCGGCGGAATGGTTCAGCTGGCTGCATCATCAGATCGAGGATGTGCCCGACCGCTCGCTGCCGCTGCGTCGCGCGTGGCAGAAGCCGACCCTGCCCAACCAGACCGGCACCGCCATGGCCTATCGCCCGGCCGGTGCGCTCGAAAAGGGCGGCCAGCGCGCCGCCGCGACGGGCGATTACGAAGCCTGGACGCCCGAGGGGTGAAGACGGCTCGCTGGCTGGCCGGCGCTGCGCTGGCGGCCGCGCTGGGCGTGGGGGGCTGGTTCGGCTATCACGCCCTGACCCATAAGGACGGGGCGACCGCCGAGGATGCGGCGGTCAGCCAGATCCTGCCCGACCGCCCCGGCGGCGGGTCGGGGATCGAATCGGTCGATGCGGGCCAAGCGAACCTGCCCAGCGGCGGCACGCCGATGGCCGAGCGCGTCGCGGTGGTCGGCCTGCTCAACAAGCGCAACGGCGTTTCGCGCGAGCTGACGCTGAAGCCGGGCCAGGCGATTCGCGTCGGCGACGCGGTCGTGCGCCTGCGCGCCTGCGAAAAGACCGCATCCTGGGAACCCGAACAGCTGACCGGCGCCTTCGTCCAGCTGGACGTGCGCGGAGCCAATCAGCGGTGGCAGCGCGTCTTTTCGGGATGGCTGTACAAGGAACGCCCGGCGCTGAACGTCGTCCAGCACCCGGTCTATGACGTCTGGGCCAAGAGCTGCACGATGTCCTGGCCCGAAACCGGCCCGGAGACGGTGCCCGCCGCCTCGCCCGGCGCGGCGCCCAAGCGGTCGAGCGCGGCGAAGTCGCCCGCCGCCGACACGCCCGCAGACGAAGCCCCCGGCGCGACCACCCCGGCCAACGCATCGGACAGCAGCGCGACATAATCGTCGCGCCCGATCTCGACCGCGCCCATGGTCGACAGATGCGGGGTCTGGAACTGGCAGTCGAGCAGGCTGTACCCCCCGGCGCGCAGCCGCGCGACCAGCCAGACCATCGCGACCTTGGACGCGTCGGTCCGGCGGCTGACCATCGATTCACCGAAAAAGGCGCGCCCCAGCCCCAGGCCGTACAGCCCGCCAACCAGCTCTTCGCCGTCCCAGCATTCGATCGAATGAGCAAAGCCCATGTCGAACAGGTCGATGAAGACCCGCTCGATCGCGTAATTGATCCAGGTCTCGGGCCGGTCGGGCACGCTTTCGGCGCACATCCGGATGATCGATTCGAACGCGGTGTCGGCGGTCACGCGAAACCGGTCGGCGGCGACCGTCTTGCGCAGCGAGCGCGACAAATGAAAGCCGTCGAGCGGCAGGATCGCGCGCTTGCGGGGCTCGACCCAATAGACATGGTCGGCTTCGCGCGTGTCGGCCATGGGAAAGACCCCCACGGCATAGGCGCCCAGCACGAGATGGGGAGTCAGCCGCTCGACCGGGCCCGGCTGATCCCGCCGGCTCATTTCCCCGACAGCCGCCGTTCGACCGCCCGCCACAGCGTCGCATAGGCCTGCGCCGCCGCACTGCGCGGGGCGAAGGCGCCGATGGGGGCGCGGTGCTCGCCCATCGCCTCGACCAGGCTGGCCATGGGGATGGCGGGCCAGTCGGGCTGGGCGGTGACGGCCTCTGCATGAAGGCGGCGGCGGCGGTCGACCATGACATGGACCGGCAGGATCGGTACGCGGCCCCGGACATGGCTGTCCACCACCTCCAGCGCGCGGGTCGACAGCGCGGAGGGGACCACCGGCACCACGATAAGGTCGACCGCGCGCAGCACCTGGTCGGTCGTTTCGGTCAGCCCCGGCGGGCAGTCGAGCAGCACCCGGTCATAGCCGTCCAGCCCGTCGATCAGCTTGCCCAGCCGCTTCTTCTTGTCGAGCTGGTGGAACAGCAGGTCGAGCCCGCGCAGCGAGGTGTCGGCGCCGATCAGCGACAGGTTGGGCGTGTCGGTCCGGCGCACCAGCCGTTCGACCGCGACGTCGCGTGAAAAGATCGCCTGCGCCTGGTCGCCGGGGGCCGGGCCGCCCAGCAGCCAGGTCGACGCGGCCTGCGGATCGAGATCCCATAACAGGGTGCGGCGCGCGCACTGGGTCGCCGCGCACCACGCCAGGTTGACCGCCATGCTGGTCTTACCCACGCCGCCCTTCATGCTGTAGATCGCGATCGCCGCCACGATTCGTCCCCCGACCTCCCGAGCCTGCCCCAAGAAAAAGGCCGACGAGGTATCCCCGCCGGCCCGATTTCGATCAAGTCCCTATCGTCCGATTGCCGAACGATGGAAAAAGACGTCTTAGACGTGGCAGCTCTGCGCGGCCTTTTTCGGGGTGGTCAGGGTGATGGTCTTCTCGTCACCCGTCAGGCGCCAGCCACCCTCGGCGGTCAGCGGCTCTCCGGCGGCCGGAGCCTTCAGCACGACCGGCGTCTCGCCTTCCTTCAGGCGGACATTGGCCTGCTTGTCACCCTGGAAGAAGGTGACGTAGGCCAGGCTCTGGTCCTTGCAACGGAAGGTCTTTTCGGCCTTGATCGCGGGCGGCAGTTCGACCGGCGCGCGGTTGGCCAGGACATTGGCCATGGGATCGGGGTTGGTGTCGACCACCTCGGGCTGGCTGGGCTTGGAATTGCACGCTGCCAGGGCGAGCAGCGGTGCGGCGACGATGAGGGGGAGAAGGCTCTTCATAGCGAGGCGTTGCTTCGCAAATGCAGCAATGCCCCGTCAAGCGCGCAGATGGCCGTCGGGGTCGAAATGTCGGGCCTCCGCACGCGCCGCCGCGTCCTCCGCGCCCCGCGACCCGGCCTCGCGCTTGGGGCTTCCCAAGCAAGGCTTTGCTTGCCGAGCGGCGGGGCAGGGGCCATCTAGCGGGCATGGATGCGACACCCGACACGCTGGCCCTGATCGGCAACACCCCGCTCGTCCGTCTGAAGGGGCCGAGCGAGGCCACCGGCTGCGACATTTACGGCAAATGCGAATTCGCCAATCCGGGCGCCAGCGTGAAGGACCGCGCCGCGCTGTTCATCGTCGAGGATGCCGAGGCGCGCGGGGCGCTGCGCCCCGGCGGCACGATCGTCGAGGGGACGGCGGGCAATACCGGCATCGGCCTGGCGCTGGTCGCCAATGCCAAGGGCTATCGCACGATCATCGTGATGCCCGAGACGCAGAGCCGCGAGAAGATGGACACGCTGCGCGCGCTGGGGGCCGAACTGGTCCTGGTGCCCGCCGCGCCCTATTCCAGCCCCTGTCACTTCGTCCACACCTCGCGCCGGATCGCCGAGGAGACGGACAATGCCATCTGGGCCAACCAGTTCGACAATATCGCCAATCGCCGCGCGCATATCATCGGCACCGCCGAGGAGATCTGGACCCAGCTGGACGGGCGGATCGACGGCTTCACCTGCGCGGCGGGCACGGGTGGTACGCTGGCGGGCGTCGGCATGGGGTTGAAGGCGCATGACGAGTCGGTCGTCATCGCGCTCAGCGACCCGCACGGCGCGGCGCTCTACGACTATTATGCGCATGGCGAGCTGAAGTCCGAAGGCTCGTCGGTCGCCGAGGGGATCGGGCAGGGGCGGATCACCGCCAATCTTGACGGCGCGCCGATCGACACGCAATTTCGCATTTCCGACGCGGAAGGCTGGTACTGGGTGCAGCGACTCCTGAGCGAGGAAGGGCTGTGCCTGGGCCTGTCGTCGGGCATCAATGTCGGCGGCGCGGTGGCGCTGGCCAAGGCATTGGGGCCGGGCAAGCGTATCGCAACCATTTTGTGCGATACGGGGTTTCGCTACCTCTCCACGCTCCATAATCCGGCGTGGCGGGCGGAAAAGGGTCTTTAAATCCGGGACGGTGGGGCCGTTCCGGTGGTAGAGGTCGACATCGGTGCAGGCGCAGGATAGTTACACCCACTTCATGAAGTCACCCGACCACCATCATATCATGCAACGTGTGAAGGTCGGTATGATCGGCCTGGCTGCGGTCATCCTGTTGATCGCTGTCGCCAGCACCATCCTGGGATCGCTGAATCGCGACAATCCGCCGGTCGAGACGGCCGGCGCGGCGCAGAGCAACATGGTGGCCGACATGGCCGTGGCGAACGCGACCGCCCCCAGCAGCGAACCGCTGGCCGAACTCGGCGTCGCGCCCGCCCCCGTCAACGCCCAGTCGCCCGCCGAACCCGCCCGCTGATCCACCACACCTGCCTGAATCCGGTCCCGTCATAGCGGGGCGGTGCGGTCCGACGCCTGATCGCGTCGATTGATTCGAATCAAGACCGATTCGGGCGTGCTTCGGCCGGTAACCCGGCTCGGCCGCCGCGCTCCGCCGCCTTTCTTGCCACATCCCGACGCCGTCCGGCGATGATGGGAATCCCTCGGGGAAATCCGGGGATCGGTGCTTCGCGCACCCGTTTTTCGGCACTTTTCCGCCAGTTCGCCGATGCGCTCCCTCCCGCGCCGCGCCCAGCCGTTCGTCGCATATACAGCGATTTAGGAGCGGTTTCCCCGATCATCCCCAAAAATCCCGTTGCCACCCGTTGACGCTATAGGTAAACCCATTCCCAACAGAGGGGCAGGCTCATCATTGTCCAGCAATGGGTCGGAGCGCGGCATCGGCCGGGTTTCGAAGATGTGAGGCCGTGCGCGCCATGTGCGAGGTTGGCGTGTCCGAAAGGGGTTTGTATCAGGGAAGTGGCATTGGCCTTGTCGACGACAAGGGCCGCGTGGCCATCCCCAACGCCCTTCGTTCCACCCTGGCTCAGAACGCGCCGCGCCCCGATGGAAAGGACGGCGGGACCATCATCATCGCCGTACACGAAACCGAACGTTGTCTGATCGCCTATGACCCGGGTTATGTCGCGGTGCTGAAGAAGGAACTGGACGCGCGCACCGAGATGTCGCGCGGGCCCGACGGCCGCATCGACTATAACATCAAGCGCGATCTGGCGAATGGCGAGGCCGTGCCCTTTGACGGGTCGGGCCGTTTTATCATGCCGGGCTTTCCCCGTTTCCATGCCGGGATCACCGGCCATGCCTTTTTCTGGGGCACGTTCGACTATATCGAAATCTGGGACCCCAGGACGCTGGTCGAGACGCCGGGCCTGCCGTCCAAGATGATCTCGGCCGCGCGCTATCACTGTCAGGAAAAGGGGATCGCGCTGTGAGCGATCCCGTGACCCTACCCGCCGACGCCCCGCACATCCCCGTCCTGCTCGACGAGGTGCTGGACGCGCTCGCCATCCAGCCGGGCGAGACGCATGTCGACGGCACGTTCGGCGCGGGCGGCTATACGCGTGCGATGCTGGGCCGGGGGGCGAAGGTCGTCGCCTTCGACCGCGATCCCGACGCGATCGCCAATGGCCAGGCGCTGGTCGCGGCCGCGCCGGGGCTGACCCTGATCCACCGGGAATTTTCTAGCCTGGATCAGGAACTCGATACCCGCGTTGATGGCGTGGTGCTCGATATCGGGGTGTCCTCGATGCAACTCGACCAGGCGGACCGCGGCTTTTCGTTCCAGGGGGACGGGCCGCTCGACATGCGGATGGCGCAGGAGGGGGAGTCGGCTGGCGATTTCCTCAACACCGCCGACGAGGCCGCGATCGCCGACGTCCTCTATCATTATGGCGAGGAACCGCGTTCGCGCCGCGTCGCGCAGGCGATCGTCGCCGCCCGCCCGCTGACCCGCACCGGCGAACTGGCCGCCGTGGTTCGCCGCGCGCTCGGCCATCGCCCGCATGACAAGAAGGACCCGGCGACCCGGACCTTCCAGGCGATCCGCATCCATGTGAACCGCGAACTGGACGAACTGGCCGAGGGGCTGGCGGCGGCGGAGCGCGCGCTGAAGCCGGGCGGGCGGCTGGTGGTCGTCACCTTCCACAGCCTGGAAGACCGCATGGTCAAGCGCTTCTTCCGCGAGCGCGCCGGGCAGATGCCGGGCGGGTCGCGTCACCTGCCGCAACAGGCCGCCGCCGCCGCGCCCAGCTTTGCCCAGGTCGGCAAGGCGGTGCGCGCGGGCGAGGCGGAGCTGGCCCGCAATCCGCGCGCGCGTTCGGCGACGCTGCGCTTTGCGACGCGGACCGAGTCCCCCGCCTGGTCGGCGGGATCGAATGGATTGCCGGGGGGCGAGTTGAGTCAGGAGTTGGGCGTATGACGGCGGCGTATCGGTTGAAGGGGATCGGGTGGTTCGGGAGCTGCGTCGCGGTGGTCCTGGGCTTCTACCTGGTCTCGCTCCAGGTCGCGTCGGAGCGCAAGAAGCTGGACGACGTCAACGCCCGCATCGCCGCCGCGCAGCGCGACATCCGCGCGCTGGAGACCGAGTTCGACACCCGTGCCAACCTGGTCCAGCTGGAAAAGTGGAATGGTGACACGCTGGCGCTGACCGCGCCGGTCGCCGGGCAGTTCGTGGGTGACGAGTCGCAGCTCGCCTCGCTCGACGTGACGCAGGGGCCCGCCGCCGGTGCGATCCAGACCGCCGCGCTCCTCGTCCCCTCACAGCCCCAGCCCGCCCCGGTCGCCCAGCCGGACGCGCCGGTCGCCGTCCCCGCCGCCGCCAAGCCCATCGCGCCCGCTCCCGTCGTCCGGCTCGCCAAGGTCGAGCTGCCCAAGGCCCAGATCGTCAAGGCCGTGTCCGAGCGTGTCGTCGCGACCAAGGGTGCCAAGCCCGCGCCGATTGCGACCGTGCGCACCGCCGCCGCCGTCGCCAAGGTCCGGCCGCAGGCGGTGGCGATGCTCGACCGCCAGCTGCTGTCCGACACGACGCTGGGCGACATTCTGAAGGGGGCCAAGTCCGAATCGCGGCGGCCGCGTTGAGCGTACTCGTCGCACGTCCCACCGGCACGCAGCGTACCGCCGGCCAGCGCCATGCGCTGGTCGCGACGACGCATATGCGGCTGATGATGCTGATGATGCTGTTCGGCGCGGCGGTGCTCGTCGTGATCGGGCGGCTGATGATGCTGGCGATCTTCGCCGGTCCGGCCGACGCGGCGGCGCGCACCGCGACGCTGGCCGGGCGCGGTGACATCGTCGACCGCAACGGCGCGCCGCTCGCGCGCACGATCGACAGCTGGACGATCGCGGTCCATCCCAAGAAGCTGATTGGCGACCCGATGGAGATCGCCGCGCGCCTCGCCGCGCTGATGCCCGATCGCGGCGATCAGGCCTGGTTCTACAACCAGCTGACCCGCAAGGCCAATTTCGTCTATCTGCAACGCCGCGCCAGCCCCGCGCTGGTCGAGCAGGTGAACGCGATCGGCGAGCCGGGGCTGGTCTTCGACCGCGAGACGCAGCGCCTCTATCCGCAATCCAACCTGGCGGCGCACGCGCTGGGCTTCCTGTCGACCGACGGGCACGGCATGAGCGGCATGGAACGCGTCCTCGACCAGCGGCTGCTCGACCCGGCCCAGGCGGGCAAGCCGGTCGCGCTGTCGATCGACACGCGCGTCCAGGCGGCGATGGAGAGTGAACTCGGCCGCGCCATGACGACCTTCTCGGCGCGCGGCGGCGGCGGCATCGTGCTCGACGTGGCGACCGGCGAGGTGATCGCGATGGTCTCGCTGCCTACCTTCAACCCCAATCGGGTCGGCATGGCGGGGGCCGAACAGCTGCGCAACATCACGACGCAGAGCGTGTTCGAGCTGGGTTCGACCTTCAAGCCGATCACCATGGCGACCGCGATGGAGAATGGCGTCGTCACCTCAATGGCGCGGCGCTTCGACGCGACCCATCCGCTCAAGGTCGGCGGCTATACCATCCATGACGAGGCGGGCGATCCGAAGCGCTGGCTGAACATGGCCGAGACGCTGATCTATTCGTCCAACATCGCCACCGCGCGCGTCGCCGACGAGATCGGGCCGCAGCGGATGCAGGCGATGTTCAAGAAGCTGGGCTTCGATACCAAGCCCGATATCGAACTGCGCGAAAAGGGCCGTCCGCTGCTGCCCACCTATTGGGCGCGCACGACGACGATGACGACCGCCTATGGCCATGGCATCGCGGTGACGCCGCTGCACCTCGCCTCGGCCTATGCCGCGCTGGTCAATGGCGGCATCTGGCGGCCCGCGACGCTGTTGAAGGTGGCGCCCGGCCATGCGCCCGAGGGACGCCGCGTGCTGAGCGAGGCGACGAGCGCGCGGATGCGCCAGATGCTGCGGCTGGTCGTGATGCGCGGCACGGGGCGCAAGGGCGATGCGCCGGGCTATCGCGTCGGGGGCAAGACTGGTACGGCCGAGGCGGCGGTGGCGGGCGGCTATGACCGATCGCGCAACGTGGCGACGTTTGCGGCGGCCTTTCCGATGGATGCGCCGCGCTATGTCGTGCTGGCGATGCTCGACTCGCCAAAGGGGACGAAGGAGACGTTCGGGTGGAAGACCGCAGCCTGGAACGCCGCGCCGGTGGTCGGGCGGACGATCACGCGGGTCGGTGCGATGCTGGGCGTCGTGCCGGACGCCAACAAGGATGTGGACGTGTCGGACATTCTGCCGACCCTGTGGCAGGACCCCAAGGCGCCGCCCGTGGATGGACGATGAGGCGCGCGGCATGAAGCTGAACCAACTGGACCATGACATCACGGGCGAGGGCGGCGACGCCCTCGTCTCCGGTTTCGCGATCGACCATCGCAAGGTCGCGCCGGGCACGATCTTCGGCGCGTTCCAGGGAGCGCGGGTGAATGGCGAGGATTTCATCGCCGATGCGGTGCGCAGCGGCGCGGTGGCGGTCGTCGCCCGGCCGGGCGTGCGGGTGGAGGGGGCGGTGCACATCGCCTCCGACGAACCGCGCGCGGCCTTTGCCCGGCTGGCGGCGGCGTTCTTCGCACCCTTCCCGGCGACCGCGGTGGCGGTGACCGGCACCAACGGCAAGACCTCGACCGTCGAGATGACGCGCCAGCTCTGGCGGATGGCGGGGCATCATGCCGCCTCGATCGGCACGCTGGGCGTGACCACCGCCGACGAGCGGACCTATACCGGCCTCACCACGCCTGACGTCGTGACCTTCCTGTCCAATGTCGCGGGGCTGGCGCGCGAGGGCGTAACCCATCTGGCGTTCGAGGCGTCGAGCCATGGCCTGACCCAGTATCGGACCGAGGGGCTGGAGGTGTCGGCGGCGGCCTTCACCAATTTGTCGCGCGACCATCTCGACTATCATGGCGACATGGGGGCCTATCTGGCGGCCAAGATGCGGCTGTTCTCCGAGGTGCTGTCGCCCGAGGGCACGGCGGTCGTGTGGGCCGACGACGTGGAAAGCGGCCGGGTGATCGACCTGGCGCGTGCACGCGGCAACAGGCTGGTGACGGTCGGCACGCGCGGATCGACGCTGAAGCTGGTCGAGCGGCATCCGACCCTGCTGGGCCAGGGGCTGGTGATCGAGGACGAACAGGGCGCGGTGCACAAGGTGCAGTTGCCGCTGATCGGGGCCTATCAGGCGGCCAATGCGCTGGTTTCGGCTGGCCTCGTCATCGCGACTGGCGGCGACGTCGCGCGGACGGTCGCCGATCTGGCCCGGTTGCAGCCGGTGCGCGGGCGGCTGGAACGCGCCGCCATCGCGCGCAGCGGCGCGCCGGTCTATGTCGACTATGCCCATACCCCCGATGCGCTGGAGGCGGCGATCGCCGCGCTCAAGCCGCATGCGGGCGGGCGCCTGATCGTGGTGTTCGGCGCAGGCGGCGACCGCGATCCGGGCAAGCGCGAGGTGATGGGACAGGTCGCCTCGCTGCATGCCGACCGGGTGATCGTGACCGACGACAATCCCCGGACCGAGGACCCCGCCGCGATCCGCGCGCAGGTGATGCGCGGTGCGACCGGCGCGATCGAGATCGGCGACCGGCGCGAGGCCATCGCCGCCGCCATCGCGGAGGCAGGCGAGCAGGACATCGTGCTGATCGCCGGCAAGGGGCATGAACAGGGCCAGATCGTTGGCGACCTCGTCCTGCCCTTCGACGATGTGTCGGTGGCGCGGGAGTGCGCGGCATGACGTCCCAGGCCCCCACCAAGACGCCGCCGGTCGACAAGGCCGATTCCGCGCAGCCGGACGCGCCCGCACGCGTGCGCCCCAAGCTGTCGCTGCATTATGGTGCCAAGACGCCCGAGGAGCGCAAATGACCCTGTGGACCGCGCAGGAGATCGCGGCGGCGACCGGCGGGCAGGCATCGGGCGATTTCGCCGTGTCGGGCGTCGCCTTCGACAGTCGCGAGGTCGGGCCGGGCGACCTGTTCGTCGCGATGGCGGGCGAGGCAACCGATGGCCATCGCTTCCTGGACCAGGCCTTTGCGCAGGGCGCGGCGGGCGCGCTGGTCAGCCAGCCGACCGATCATCCGCATGTCCACGTCGCCGACAGCTTCCACGCGCTGGAGGACCTCGCACGCGCCAGCCGGGCCCGGACCCAGGCGACGATCATCGGCGTCACCGGATCCGTCGGCAAGACCAGCGCCAAGGAGGCGCTCTATGCCGCGCTGGACCGGGGCTGGCGCGGGGCGGTGCACCGTTCGGTCAAGAGCTACAACAACCATACTGGCGTTCCGCTGAGCCTGGCCCGCATGCCGCGGGGCGTCCGCGCGGGCGTGTTCGAGATGGGGATGAACCATGCGGGCGAATTGTCCGCGCTGACCGCGATGGTCCGCCCGCACATCGCCATCGTCACCGCCATCGCGCCCGCGCATACCGAATTCTTCCCCGACGAATCCGCCATCGCGGATGCCAAGGGCGAGATTTTCCAGGGGCTCCAGCCCGGCGGCACCGCGATCGTGCCCTATGACAGCCCGCACCGCGACCGCCTGATTGCGGCGGCCAAGCCCCATGCCGACCGGATCGTGACCTTCGGTTTCGATCCCGCCGCCGATGTCCGCGCGGTCGAGGCGATGCGCGGGCCCAATGGCGGCAGCTTCGTGACCGCCCGGCTGGGCGACAAGGAACTGAACTTCACCCTGTCGCAGCCGGGCCAGCATTGGGTGTCCAACGCGCTGGCGGTGCTGGCGGCGGTCGATGCGGCGGGCGGCGATCTGGGGCTGGCGGGGCTTGCGCTGGCCGAGATGGGCGGGCTGGCCGGGCGCGGCGCGCGGTTCCGCATGGCGAACGGCGCGCTGGTGATCGACGAAAGCTACAACGCCAACCCCGCCTCGATGCGCGCCACGCTGGCGGTGCTGGCCGAGGAGCCTGGACGCCACGTCGCGGTGCTGGGCGAGATGCGCGAGCTGGGCGAGGATTCGGACGCCTATCATGCGGGCTTGGCCGAGCCGATCCTGGCCGCGCGCGTCGAACGGGCGCTGCTGGTCGGTGAATCGATGGCGCCGCTGGCCGCCGCGCTTGAGGGGCGGGTCGATTTCGTCCATGTGGCCGATGCTAAGGCCGCGCAAGCCGCGCTGGCCTCGATCATCGCGCCCGACGACGTGGTGCTGATCAAGGGTTCCAACGGGGTCGGGCTGTCGCGGGTCGTCGCCGCTCTGGGACGCGAATCTCGACTGGGCGGGGCGCAGGGTTAATGTTGTACTGGATCGCGGAGCATCTGGGTTTTCCGGGGCTTTTCAACCTTATCCGCTATCAGTCCTTTCGCACCGGCGCGACGGTGGCGACCGCGCTGTTCATCGGCCTGATCATCGGCCCGCGCTTCATCGGCTGGCTGCGCGTCCGCCAGGGCAAGGGACAGCCGATCCGCGCCGACGGGCCGCAGACCCATCTCGCCAAGCGAGGCACGCCGACCATGGGCGGGCTGATGATCCTGACCAGCATGGCGCTGGCGATCATCATCTGGATGAACGTCTTCAACCCCTATGTCTGGGCATGCCTGTTCGTCACGCTGGGCTTCGGGGCGATCGGGTTCCTCGACGACTATGACAAGGTGCGCAAGGCCTCGACGGCGGGCGTGTCGGGGCGGACCCGGCTGCTGCTGGAATTCGCGATCGCGGGCATCGCGGCGTGGATCATCATGGGGCAGAACGGGCCGCACCTCTATCTGCCCTTCACCTCGCGCATGTATATCGACCTCGGCTATTTCTATCCGTTGTTCGCCGCCTTCACGATCGTGGCGTTCGGCAATGCGGTGAACCTGACCGACGGGCTCGACGGCCTCGCCACCATGCCGGTCATCATCGCCAGCGTCGCGTTCATGGTCATCGTATATCTGGCGGGCAACGCGAAGTTCGCCGACTATCTGGGCATTCCGCATGTGCCAGGCGCGGGCGAGCTGGCGATCTTCTGCGGCGCGGTGGTCGGCGCGGGGCTGGCCTTTCTGTGGTTCAATGCGCCCCCGGCGGCGGTGTTCATGGGCGACACCGGCAGCTTGGCGCTGGGCGGGGCGCTGGGCACCATCGCGGTCGTCGCGCATCACGAGATCGTGCTGGGCATCATCGGCGGCCTGTTCGTGGTCGAGGCGATGTCGGTCATCATCCAGGTCTTCTTCTACAAGCGGACCGGCAAGCGGGTGTTCCGCATGGCGCCGATCCACCATCATTTCGAACAGCTCGGCTGGTCGGAGCCGACGGTCGTGATCCGCTTCTGGATCATCGCCTTCGTGCTGGCGCTGGCGGGCCTGTCGACGTTGAAGCTGCGATGATCGTTTCGCGGGACTGGGCGGGAAAACGTTACGCGGTGCTGGGGCTTGCACGCTCCGGCGCCGCGACCGTTTCGGCGCTGCTGGCGGGCGGGGCGAGGGTCGTGGCGTGGGACAGCGATCCGGCCAAGCGCGCGACCTTTGCATTGGACGACCAGTTGAGCATCGCGCCGCTTGATGACCTTTCGGGTTTCGATGCGCTGGTCGTATCGCCGGGGGTGCCGCTCAACACACATCCGCTGGCCGCCGCCGCGCGCGCAGCGGGCGTGCCGATCATCGGCGACATCGAACTCTTCGCCCAGACGCGCCGCGACCTGCCGTCGCACAGGGTCGTCGGCATCACCGGCACCAACGGCAAGTCGACCACCACCGCGCTCGTCCATCACATCCTGAAGACGGCGGGCGTGCCGACCCTGATGGGCGGCAATATCGGCCTGCCGATCCTGGGGCAGGAACCGCTGCCCGAGGGCGGGGTCTATGTGCTGGAGCTGTCCAGCTATCAGATCGACCTGACGACCGGACTCGATTGCGACGTGGCCGTGCTGCTCAACATCACGCCCGATCATCTCGACCGCTATGACGGCTTCGCGGGCTATGCCGCGTCGAAGGCCCGGCTGTTCGCGATGCAATCGGCGGGGCATGTCGCGGTGGTCGGCACGGGCGACGAGGCGTCGGCCAATATCGCGCAGGGCCTTGCCGGGCGGACCGACGATCTCGTCACCATCGCGTCGGACCCGATCGACCAGAGTCGCTGGCCCGCCTTGCAGGGGCCGCACAATGCCCAGAACGCCCTCGCCGCCATCGCGGTCGCGCGCGCCCTGGGTATCGCCGAGGATGCGATCGAGGCAGGGCTGGCGAGCTATGCCAGCCTGCCGCACCGGATGCAGCAGGTCGCGATTCGCAACGGCGTGGCCTTCGTCAACGACTCCAAGGCGACCAATCCCGAATCCACCGCGCCCGCACTCGGGGCTTTCCCGCGCGTGCACTGGATCGTCGGCGGCAAGCGCAAGGGCGACGATCTCGACGCCTGCGCCCAGCATCTGGATCATGTCGTCGCCGCCTATACCATCGGCGAGGCCGCGCCGCTGTTCTTCGATCTGCTGAAGGACAAGGTGCCCGTGGTCGAGCAGTCGGGCACGCTGGAGGCGGCGGTCGCCCATGCGGCGGCGGCGGCGCGGCCCGGTGACACGGTGCTGCTGTCGCCCGCCTGCGCCAGTTTCGACCAGTTTCGCGATTATGAAGCGCGGGGCGACGCCTTCCGCGCGGCGGTGGAGGCTCTGGCGTGACCGACCGCGCTCCCAAGCCAGGCCCGCGTCCCGGCCTGATCGGATCGATGAAGGGCCGGGGCGGGCGCGGCGACCGTTCGCCGCTGGGCACCTGGTTCTGGGATATCGACCGGGTGCTGCTGCTGCTCACCCTGTTCCTGATCGCCATCGGTCTGGTCGCGGTCGCGGCCGCCAGCCCGGCGACCGCGATGCGCTATTCGGGCGAGCACCGCAAATTCGCCCCGCTCTATTATTTCTGGCGACAGGTGATGTGGGTCGGCGTCTCGCTGCCCGTGCTGTTCGGCGTCTCGATGCTGCCGGTCGTCACCGCGCGGCGCATGGCGGTGCTGGGGACGGGGATCCTGATCGCGATCCTGGCGGTGACGCCCTTTATCGGGGTGGAGATCAACGGCGCGCGGCGCTGGATCGGCTTCGGCATCGCGCAGTTCCAGCCGTCCGAATTCCTGAAGCCGATGTTCATCGTGACGACCGCCTGGCTGTTGTCGCTGAAGGCCAAGGAGCGCGACCTGCCCGCCACGCTCATCACCATGGGGATGACGGGACTGGTCGCGGGCTTGCTGATGCTGCAACCCGATTTCGGGCAGACCATCGTCTTCTGCCTGGTCTGGGTCGCGCTGCTGATGATTTCGGGCACGCCGCTCAAGGTGATGCTGGCGATCGGGGCGATGGCGCCGGTCGGGCTGGTCACCGCCTATATGTTCTACAGCGTGGCGCGGAACCGCATCAACGCCTTCCTGTTCCCCGATGTCGACGGCGAGGGCGCGGCGGACCATTTCCAGGTCAATGCCGCGCACAATACGCTGACTGCGGGCGGCTGGACCGGCACCGGCCCCGGCGGCGGCACGGCCAAGTTCGGGCTGCCGGAGGCGCATACCGACTATATCTTCTCGGTGATCGGCGAAGAGTTCGGGTTGATCGCCTGTTCGATCATCGCGCTGGTCTTCCTGGCGATCGTGGTGCGGGTGTTCGTGAAGCTGCTTGACGAACAGGACGAGTTCAAGCTCTACGCCGCATCGGGTCTTGCCGTGCAGTTCGGCGCGCAGGCGCTGATCTCGATGGCGGTGAATACGGGGCTGGCCCCGTCCAAGGGGATGACCCTGCCGTTCATCAGCTATGGCGGCTCGTCGATGATCGCGCTGTCGATCGGGATGGGGTTGTTGCTGGCTTTCACCCGGCGCAATCCGTTCCTGACACGCAGCCCCTATGTAGTCAGGTGGAGCGGGCAATGAGCCGTCACTTCGTCCTCGCCGCCGGGGGTACCGGCGGCCATATGGTCCCCGCCGCCGCGCTGGCGGCCGAACTGACCCGGCGCGGCCACCGCGTCGCGCTGGTATCGGACGCGCGCGGGGTGCGCTTTCCGGGGCTGTTCGAGGATATCCAGACCCACGTCCTGCCCGCCGGGCGCTTTGCGGGCGGGCCGGTCGGCTGGGCCAAGGCGCTGCGCGAGATGTGGCGCGGCCGGGCGATGGCGCGCGAACTGTACAGCACCTTCCGCCCCGCCGCCGTCATCGGCTTTGGCGGCTATCCGGCGATGCCCGCTTTGCTGGCAGCATTCGCGGAAGGCATCCCGACCGCGATCCATGAGCAGAATGCCGTGCTGGGCCGGGTCAACCGGCTGGTCGCGGGGAAGGTCGATGCGATCGCTCTGTCCTATGAGGACACGCAGCGGCTGAGCGCCAAGCACGCGGCCAAGACCCGGCTGATCGGCAATCCGGTGCGCGACCAGGTTCTGGCGCTTCGCTCGCGGCCCTATCCGCTGCTGGAGGAGGACGGCATCTTCCGCGTCCTCGTGACGGGGGGCAGCCAGGGGGCGAACATCCTGTCCAAGGTGGTGCCCGATGGCCTCGCCATGCTGCCCGTCACCTTCCGGCGGCGGTTGCAGGTGACGCATCAGGCGCGGATCGAGGATATCGACGCGGTGCGCGCCAAATATGCCGAGCATGAGATTCCGGCGGAACTCGCCACCTATCTGCCCGACCTGCCCGAGCAACTCGCCTGGGCACATCTGGTGATCGCGCGGGCGGGCGCCTCGACGCTGGCCGAGCTGACGGTCGCGGGTCGCCCGGCGATCCTGGTGCCGCTGCCCTCCGCGACCGACGATCACCAGACGGTGAACGCGCGCGAGATGACGAAGGCGGGCGGCGCGCGGACGATCGCGCAGAAGGATTTCACGCCGGTCGAACTGGCCAAGCAGATGCAGAAGCTGGGCCTCGACCCGGCGGCGCTGGAGAATGCGGCGGGGCGGGCGCGGGGCTGTGGCCGACCGCAGGCGGCGAGCGATCTCGCCGATCTGGTCGAAAGCCTCGACGCGCCGCGCATGGTCTTGCCAGTGGGCAAATCGCAAAGGACACGGAATTTGGCAGGGATGGGCGCATGAAGGGCGTCGCCACGGATATCGGCACGATCCACTTCGTCGGCATCGGCGGCATCGGCATGTCGGGCATTGCCGAGGTGATGAAGAATCTCGGCTACCGGGTGCAGGGCTCTGACGTGGCCGAGGGCTATGTGGTGCAGGGCCTGCGGACCAAGGGCATTCCGGTCGCGATCGGTCATGCCGCCGACAATCTGGGCGATGCGGCGGTGGTGGTCACCTCGACCGCGATCACCCGCTCCAACCCCGAAGTCGAAGCCGCGCTGGAACGCCGCATCCCCGTGGTGCGCCGCGCCGAGATGCTGGCCGAGTTGATGCGGCTGAAGTCCACCGTCGCGGTGGCTGGCACGCATGGCAAGACGACGACCACCTCGATGGTCGCCGCGCTGCTGGATGCGGGCGGGGTGGACCCGACCGTCATCAATGGCGGCATCATCAACAGCTATGGCTCCAATGCGCGTCTGGGCGCCAGCGACTGGATGGTCGTGGAGGCGGACGAGAGCGACGGCAGCTTCTTGCGGCTGGACGGCACGATCGCGGTCGTGACCAATATCGATCCCGAGCATCTCGACCATTATGGCTCGTTCGACCGGGTAAAGGACGCGTTCGTCGAGTTTGTCGAGAACGTCCCCTTTTACGGTGCGGCCCTGCTGTGCCTCGACCATCCCGAGGTGCAGAACATCCTGCCGCGCGTGCGCGACCGGCGCGTCGTGACCTATGGCTTTTCGGCGCAGGCGGACGTGCGCGGCGTCAATGTCACGCCGATCCCCGGCGGCAACCGGTTCGAGGCGATCATCCGCAACCGCGACGGCTCCAGCCGCTCGATCGAGGGGATCGAGCTGCCCATGCCCGGCCGCCACAATGTCCAGAACGCGCTGGCCGCGATCGGCGTCGCGCTGGAGCTCGGTATCGACGATGCGACCATCCAGCAGGGCTTCGGCCAGTTCGGCGGCGTGAAGCGGCGCTTCACCAAGGTCGGCGAGATCGCGGTGGACGGCGGCACGGTGACCGTGATCGACGATTACGGCCACCACCCGGTCGAGATCCGCGCGGTGCTGGCCGCCGCCCGCGAGGGCGCGCGTGGGCGCGTGATCGCGGTGGTGCAGCCGCATCGCTTCACCCGGCTCGGCAATCTGATGGAGGAGTTCCAGACCGCCTTCAACGATGCCGACCGCGTGCTGGTGACGCCGGTCTTCGCCGCGGGCGAACAGCCGATCGAGGGCGTCGACGCCTCCGCGCTGGTCGAGGGACTGAAGCGGCGCGGGCATCGTTCGACCGCGACCGTCGCCGATGCCGATGCGCTCGCCGAGGAACTGGCGGGCTCGATCCGCGCGGACGACATGATCGTCTGCCTGGGCGCGGGCGACATCACCAAATGGGCGGCGGGCCTCGCGGCAGCAATCGAGGCGCGCCGATGACCCTGCCCGATACCGCCGGCCGACTGACCCCCGGAGCGCCGCTGGCGCCGCTGGTGTGGTTCAAGGCGGGCGGAGCGGCCGAATATCTGCTCGAGCCCAGGGACGTCGATGACCTGTCGGCGTTCCTGCGCGCGCTTGCGCCGGACGTGCCGGTGATGGCGCTGGGCCTCGGCTCCAACCTGATCGTGCGCGACGGCGGCGTGCCGGGCGTGGTCGTGCGGCTCGGCAAACCGTTCAGCTATGCGCGGGCAGGGGAGGGGCACCTCGTCACCTGTGGCGGGGGCACGTCGGGCATCCTCGTCTCGTCCAATGCGCGCGATGCGGGGATTGGCGGGCTGGAGTTCCTGCGCTCGATCCCCGGCACGGTCGGCGGCTTCGTGCGGATGAACGGCGGGGCCTATGGCCGCGAGGTCGCCGACGTGCTGGTCTCCGCCACGGTCGTCCGCCGCGACGGCACGGTCGAGACGCTGGGCGTCGCGGACCTCGAATATACCTATCGCCACTCCAACCTGACCGATGGGACGGTGGTGGTCGAGGCGGTCTTCCAGGGCCATGCCGCCGAGCCGGAGGCGATCCAGGCCGAGATGGACCGCATCGCCGCCGCGCGCGAGGCGTCGCAGCCGCTGCGTTCCAAGACCGGCGGCTCGACCTTCAAGAATCCCGACGGGCACAAGGCCTGGGCGCTGGTCGATGCGGCGGGCTGTCGCGGGCTGACCCTGGGCGATGCGCAGGTGTCTGAGAAGCATTGCAACTTCCTGCTTAACCTCGGCGGCGCCACGGCGGCGGAGATCGAGGCGCTGGGCGAGGAAGTCCGGACCAGGGTGAAGGCCCAGTCGGGGGTTTGCCTCGAATGGGAAATCCAGCGCGTCGGGGTGCCGAAGTGAAGGCCGCCACCTCCATCCTCCCCATCGTAGATGGGGAGGGGGACCGCCGCGAAGCGGTGGTGGAGGGGCGAGGGGCTTGCCCCTCCACCAGCCTGCGGCTGGTCCCCCTCCCCAAGCTACGCTTGGGGAGGAATGAAGAAGACCCCACGCAAACAACAAGGATCGCGTGATGCATATCGTCGTACTGATGGGCGGCTGGTCGGCGGAGCGGCCGGTGTCGCTGATGTCGGGCGCGGGCGTCGCCGATGCGCTGGAGCGGAACGGCCACCGCGTGACCCGGATCGACATGGGCCGCGACGTCGCGGCGAAACTGGTCGAGGCCAAGCCCGACCTCGTCTTCAACGCGCTGCACGGCTCGCCTGGCGAGGACGGCACGGTGCAGGGGATGCTCGACCTGATGGGCATTCCGTACACCCATTCGGGTCTCGCCACCTCGGTCATCGCGATCGACAAGGTGCTGACCAAGCAGGCGCTGGTCCCGCACGGCATCCCCATGCCCGGCGGCCGGATCGTGAAGTCGCAGGAACTGTTCGCGGGCGATCCGCTGCCGCGCCCCTATGTGCTGAAGCCGGTCAATGAAGGCTCGTCGGTCGGCGTCGCGATCGTCACCGACACCAGCAACCACGGCAACCCGATCGCCCGTGATGGGGCGGGGCCCTGGGCTGAGTTCGAGGAATTGCTGGCCGAGCCCTATATCCGGGGCCGCGAGCTGACCACCGCCGTGCTGGGCGGCCGCGCGCTGGGCGTGACCGAGCTGAAGCCCAAAAATGGCTGGTACGATTTCGACGCCAAATATACCGACGGCCTGACCGAGCATGTCTGCCCCGCGCAGATTCCGGACGAGATCGCCGAGGCGTGTAAGTCGCTGGCGCTGGAGGCGCACCGCATCCTGGGCTGTCGCGGGGCCTCGCGCTCCGACTTCCGCTGGGACGACGAACGCGGCGTCGACGGGCTGTTCCTGCTGGAGGTCAACACCCAGCCGGGCATGACCCCGCTCAGCCTGGTGCCCGAACAGGGCCGCCATGTCGGCATGGATTACGACGCGGTGGTCCAGGCGATCGTCGATGAGGCGGTCCACTGGTACAAGGATCAGGCAGGATGAGCCGGACGATCAAGCGCGGCACCTCGCCCCGCCGCCCGGCGCCGCGTCGTCGCCAGCCGGTCAAGCGCGCGACGCTTTCCGAACGATTGCTCGCGAAGCTGCCGGTCAGCGAGGAGACGGTCAAGAAGGCCGTGACCTGGACGATCCTGGGCGGTGCGGGCGCGGCGGCGCTGGCGCTGGCGACCTGGGTCGGGGTGCCCGGCATGATCGGCACCGCCATCGCCGAACAGGCGGGCCATGCGGGGTTCCGCGTCCAGCAGATCGAGGTCACGGGCCTGAAGCGGATGGACCGGATGACGGTCTATGCCGTCGCGCTCGACCAGCAGAGCCGGGCGATGCCGCTCGTCAATCTGGAGGATGTCCGCGCCAAGCTGCTCCGTTACGGCTGGATCAAGGACGCGCATGTCTCGCGCCGTCTGCCCGACACGCTGCTCGTCGATATCGAGGAGCGGAGCCCGGCGGCGGTGTGGCAGGACAATGGCCAGCTGACCCTGATCGACGCGGGCGGCGTGCTGCTGGAACCGGTGCGGCCCGAGGCGATGCCCGACCTGCCGCTGATCATCGGGCCGGGCGCGAATTTGCAGGAACCGGGCTATCAGGCGCTGCTGTCCGCCGCGCCCGCGCTGAAGCCGCGTGTGAAGGCGGCGACCTGGATCGGCAATCGCCGCTGGGACCTGACCTTCGACAGCGGCGAGACGCTGGCCTTGCCGGAGGACGGCGCACCGGCCGCGTTGATGAAGTTCGCGGCGATGGACGGATCGCGGCCGCTGCTGGGGCGCGGCTGGTTGCGGTTCGACATGCGCGACCCTGCAAAGCTGGTTGCGCGCAGGCCCGGTTTGAATCAGAATCACGCCTTGGCCGATCCGGCGAAGGCCGGGGGCATGGCGGGCGACGTCGGACCGGGGAACGGCGCGGATGCGGCGGCGGTCGACGGGACATCACAGGGGTAACAGGGGCATGGCGAAGATCGCACCCGAGGGACTGATTACCGCACTGGACATCGGATCGTCCAAGGTGTCCGCCCTGATCGCGCGGAAAGGCGATGGCGGCGAGCTGATCGTGCTGGGCACCGGCCAGCGCGAGAGCCGGGGCGTCAAGCGCGGCTATATCGCGGATATGGGCGCGACCGAGGCGGCGGTGCGCGAGGCGGTCGAACAGGCCGAACGCATTGCGGGCCTGAATATCGAGAATGTCTGGGTCGGCTTCTCGGCCGGAGGGCTCGTGTCCGACGTGGCCGAGGTCGAGTTCGAGCTGGGCGGGCATCAGGTCGAACAGGGCGATATCGACGCGCTGCTGGCGGCCGGGCGCAACTCGATCGATCCGCAGGGGCGGATGGTGCTGCACGCGCAGCCCGCGCTCTATACGCTCGACGGGCTGACCGGCGTGAAGAAGCCGCTGGGTCTGCATGCCGACCGGCTGGGCGTGCATATCCATGTCGTCGCCGCCGACGGTTCGCCGGTGCGCAACCTCGACCTGTGCGTCCGCTCGGCGCATCTGGAGGTGAAGTCGATCATCGCCGCGCCGGTCGCGACGGGGCTGGCCTGTCTGTCCGACGAGGAGCGCGAACTGGGCGTCGCGCTGGTCGAGATGGGGGCGGGGATCACCAATGTCTCGCTGTTCGCGGGGGGCATGCTGGTCGGGCTGTGCTCGCTGCCGATGGGGGCGGCGGATATAACCGACGACGTGGCGTCGGCCTTCGGCACGCGGCGCCAGATGGCAGAGCGGATGAAGTGCTTCCACGGCTCGGCCAATGCGTCCCCGCGCGACAATCACGACATGATCCAGGTCACGCCGATTTCTGCCGAGGATGGCGGCGACACGATGCAGATCACCAAGGCGCAGCTGATCGGCGTGATCCGCCAGCGGCTGGAACATCAGATGGGCGAGATCCGCAAGGCGCTCCAGCATCTGAAGTTCGAGGGGCCGGTGGGTCGCCAGGTCGTGCTGACCGGCGGCGGCGCGGAGTTGAAGGGCATCGCCGACTATGCGCAGCAGGCGCTGGGCCGCTCGGTCCGCATCGGCCGACCGCGCGGGCTGGCCGGTCTGCCCGATGCGCATGGCGGCCCGGCTTTCGCGACGCTCGCGGGTCTGGCTTTCTATGCCGCGACCGATCCGATCGACCTGCGCAGCATCGCTCCGGTCAACCAGACGGTGCACCGGCCGAGCGGCATGGGGCTGTTCCGGCGGTTAATTCAGGCGGCAAAAGCCAATTATTAACGAAAAGCCTTCCAAACTGGACGGTTTTATGTTGGCACCGGGCAGTCCTCTGGTGCACTAACGATCAATCAGGGGCCCGGTCTTAGCGTATCGACCGGGAACGGCGGAGTAATATTGGGATGAGCATCGAATTCATCGCACCCGAGGTCGACGAACTGACGCCGCGCATCGCGGTGATCGGTGTCGGCGGTGCCGGCGGCAACGCGATCGCGAACATGATGCGCGCCGAGGTGCAGGGCGTGGATTTCCTCGTCGCCAACACCGACGCGCAGGCGCTGAAGCAGTCGATCGCGCCGCAGCGTATCCAGCTGGGTGCCAAGATCACGCAAGGGCTGGGTGCCGGTAGCCGTCCCGAGATCGGCCGCGCGGCCGCCGAAGAGACGATCGACGACCTGTCGAAGCTGCTCGAGGGCAGCCATATGTGCTTCATCGCGGCAGGCATGGGCGGCGGCACCGGCACGGGTGCGGCCCCGGTCATCGCCAAGGCGGCGCGCGACATGGGCATCCTGACCGTCGGCGTGGTGACCAAGCCCTTCGCCTTCGAGGGCAATCGTCGCGCCAAGTCGGCGGATGGCGGCATCGAGGAGTTGCAGAAGTACGTCGATACGCTGATCGTCATCCCCAACCAGAATCTGTTCCTGATCGCCAATGCCAACACCACCTTCAAGGAAGCGTTCGCGATGGCGGACGAGGTGTTGCAGCAGGGCGTGCGCGGCATCACCGACCTGATGGTCATGCCCGGCCTCATCAACCTCGACTTCGCCGACGTCCGCTCGGTGATGCAGGAGATGGGCAAGGCGATGATGGGCACCGGTGAGGCGACCGGCGACAATCGCGCGATCGAGGCGGCGCAGAAGGCGATCGCCAACCCGCTGCTCGACGGCGTGTCGATGCAGGGGGCCAAGGGCGTCATCATCTCGATCACCGGCGGAGACGACATGCGCCTGCTGGAGGTGGACGAGGCCGCGAACCATATCCGCGAGCTGGTCGATCCGGACGCGAACATCATCTGGGGCTCGGCCTTCAATCCCGAGCTGGAAGGTCGCATCCGCGTGTCGGTGGTCGCCACCGGCATCGACGCCGAGGTGAAGGTCGCGCCGTCGCCCAGCGAGTCGAACCGCAGCGGCTTCAGCATGGGCGGCATGGCGCGCAAGACCGACGACACGCCCAGCTATCGCCCCAGCGAGCCCGCCGCTCCGGCACCCGCGCCGCAGGCGAGCGTGACCCCGCCCGCGCCGGTCGAACAGCCCGTCGCCGCCGCCCCGGCACCCGCCCCAGTGGCACAGCCCGCCCCGGCGCCCGCCGCCGCTGCGCCTGCCGCTGCCAAGTCGACCGAGGAAGACGAACTGGTGCTGGGCGCGGACACGATGGTCCCGGCGCCGTCCGCAGCGCCCGCCACGCCCGCGACCCCGGCCGCTCCGGCGGGTGGCGACGATGCCCGTCGCCGCTGGCTGGCCCCGGGCAGCGAAGCGGGCGAGGCTCCGGCCCAGCCCGCGCCGCGCGTGAAGCTGGGTGGTACGCTGTTCGAGCGCATGTCCAACGCCGCACGGGGTGCGCAGCGTGATGAGAATGCGCAGGGCGGCGACTCGTCGCTCGACATTCCGCGTTTCCTGCATCGGCAGAACAACCAGTAATCCCGTCCCGCAAGGGATGGACGAGAGGCCCGCGCGATCCGTTCGCGCGGGCCTTTTTCGTTGGGCGGCGGCCCCGCGACGCCGTTTCCATCCGTCATCCCGGTGAGGCGAGAATCTTTCCCGAACCCTGACCCCGCCGCGAAAGGCCGGGCCTTTGCCGGGGTGATGGCGCTGGGCTGTCCCTTGCCGGGCGTCCGATGTCACGCCTCGGCCCGGTGCCGCAAAAGGCCCCAGCCTTGGCCGGGGCGGCGGTCGGTCGCCGCGCCTGTTGGTCGACGGCGTGGAGCGATCGGGCGCGTCGGGGGCGGGAAGGGCATTGCCGTGCACGGCAAAACGCGCTTTATGCGGATCGGTCCCATGACGTTCCCCTATCTTTCCCGCGCTTCGCTGGCGCTCGCCCTGATGCTCGCATCGGCCCCCGTTCCGCTTCTGGCACAGGCCATGGTCCAGCCGCTTCCCGGCACGACCGATGCCGACCGGCTGGGCGATGTGATGCGCCGCGTCGCGCAGAACCCGCGCGACATCGACGCGCTGATCGAGGCGGGTGAGTTGTCGATCCGCCTCGACGATCTGTCGGGCGCGGCGTCGCTGTTCGCCCGTGCCGAAAAGGTCGATGCGCGCGATCCCCGGATCAAGGCGGGGATGGGATCGATCCTGGTCCGATCCGAGCGACCGGGCGAGGCGCTGCGCTATTTCGCGCAGGCCGAGGCGGCGGGACTGGCCCCGGCGAAGTTCGCCGCCGATCGCGGTCTGGCCTATGATCTGGTCGGCGATCAGGTGCGGGCGCAGCGCGATTATCGGCTGGCGCTGGCGAGCGAGCCGAATGACGAGATCGTCCGCCGCTATGCGCTGTCGTTGGGCATTTCGGGCCAGCGCGAACGGGCGTTGCAAGAACTCGATCCGCTGCTCCGCAAGACCGACCGCGCGGCGTGGCGCGCCCGCGCCTTCATCCTGGCGATGGCGGGCGACCTGCCCGAAGCGACGCGCATCGCGGGCACGATGATGCCCGCGCAGCTGGCGCAGGGGCTGCAACCCTTTTTCCAGCGCCTGCCGACGCTGCCCGCCACCGACCGCGCCTTCGCCGTCCATTTCGGCGAGACGCGCGCCACGCCCGAGCGGCTGGCGGATGCCCGGCTGGCCCCCAGCCTGCCGGTGCTGACCCCGGATGCGCCCGTCGCGCTGGCCTCCGCGACGGTGGCGACGCCCGCGCCGGTGCAGCAGGCGACGGCCCGCGACGAGCGGCGCCGTGGCGGTCGCGGTTCGTCGCGCCGCGATCCCGGTGTCGCGACGGCGGCGCTTCCCGCTCCGGTCCGGACCGCGTCGACCGCGATGATCCAGCCCTTGCCCGACACGAACCGCGTCGTGGCCGCCGCCTCGCCGATGCGCCCGGTCCAGCCGCAGCCGGGCTTCACCTCCACGCTGCCGACCGCGCCCGCCGCGCGCCCGGCGGAACCGGCCGCCGCGCCCACGGCCCCCGTCGCGCTGGCCGCCGCCGAGCCCGCACGGCCGATGATCCAGCCCCTGCCCGCGCCCGCCACGGCGCCGGTCGCCACAGCACCGGTCACCACGCCGCCTGTCCAGATGGTCCAGGCGGTTCCAACCACGCCCGAGCCGACGCCCGCAGCCCCGCCGGTCCAGCTCGCCAAGGCCGAGACCACCCCGATGGTTCAGCCGGTCCCGGTCGAAACCAGCGAACCGACGCCTCCGTCGCGCCCGGCCCGCGCGGCGTCGCGTCGCCCCTCGCTCGCCGCCTCGCACGCCTTGCGCGAGGATTCGGTGCTGGCACGGATCGTCGCCAATCTCTCCATCCCCGCCTCCGAACTGGGGGTCGAAGGGCCGGAGCGTCCGGCGGTGGTTGCCGCCAACACGCCGGTATCGGGCGGGGCGCAGCGCGTCCTGGCCGAAGCCCGCGCCAAGGCCGATCGCGATCACCAGGCGCGCGAAAAGGCGAGCGAGGCCGCCGAGCCCGCCGCGAAGGAAAGCAAGACGCCGACCGCCGCCGAGCGCAAGGCCGCCGCAGCCAAGGCGGCCGCCGAGAAGAAGGCGCTTGCCGCTAAGAAGGCCGAGGCGGAGAAGAAGGCGGCCGAAGCCAAGGAAGCCGCCGAGGAAAAGAAGCGCGCCAGGGCCAATCCCGAGCGGATCTGGGTCCAGGTCGCGGGCGGCGCGAACGAGGACGATCTGCCCAAGGCCTGGGCCGCGACCAAGGCGAAGGCCCCTGAGCTGTTCGCTGCGCGCAAGGGCTACAAGACCCCGCTGCGCGCGACCCACCGGGTGCTGACCGGCCCGTTCAAGACAGAGGCGGAGGCGCGCGCCTTCGTCAACCAGCTCGCCAAGAAGGGGGTTTCGGCCTTCCCCGTGACCAGCGACGCAGGGCAGGCGGTGACGCGGCTCGACGCGAAGTGAGCCGCTTCGCCCCCTGGGCCTCTTATCCCGACCGGAGCCGGGGCCGCCGCCATGACGAGGCCAAGGGGCTGGAGCGCGGCCCGCGCGACGCGTTCCAGCGCGACCGCGACCGGATCATCCATTCGATCAGCTTCCGGCGGCTGCGGCACAAGACGCAGGTGTTCATGGCGCCCGATGGCGACCATTTCCGCGTCCGCCTGACCCACAGCCTGGAAGTGGCGCAGATCGGGCGGACGATCGCGCGAACGTTGGGGCTGAACGAGGATCTGACCGAGGCGCTGTGCCTGGCGCATGACATCGGCCACCCGCCCTTCGGCCATGCGGGCGAGGATGCGCTGAAGGCGGCGCTGACCGATCATGGCGGGTTCGATCACAACGGCCACACGCTGCGCACCCTGACCGCGATCGAGCGGCCCTATCCCCGCTGGGACGGGCTGAACCTCAGCTGGGAGACGCTGGAGGGGCTGGCCAAGCATAACGGCCCGGTCCGCCACCCCGGCTGGGCGCTGCGCGAGGCGGATGCGGGCTTTCCGCTCGACCTGGACAGCCATGCCTCGCTGGAGGCGCAGGTCGCGGCGCTGGCGGACGATATCGCCTATGACAATCACGATATCGACGACGGCCTACGCGCGGGGCTGTTGACCCTCGACCAGTTGCTGAGCGTGCCGCTGGTCGCGCGCGGGTGGGACGTGGCGCGGGCGCAATTCCCCGATGTCGCACCCAAGAGGCTGGCGAGCGAGCTGATCCGCTCGCAGATCGGGGTGATGGTCAACGACCTCGTCGCCGAGACGCGGACGCGCATCGCCGATAGCGGGGTGGGGGACGTCGCCGATGTCCGCGCGGCGGGCCGGGCGCTGGTCGGCTTTTCGGACGCGATGCGGGCCGAGGAGCGCGACCTGAAGCGTTTCATGTACGCCAATCTCTACCACCACCCGCGTCAGCTGGCGGCGGCGGATGCGGCGCACGGCATCGTCCAGGGCCTGTTCGCCGCCTATCGCGCCGACCCCGCGCAACTGCCCGAGGAATGGCGTGAGCGCTTGCCCGAGGACGAACCGGCACGGAGTCGGCATATCGCCGACTTCATCGCGGGGATGACGGACCGTTATGCGGTGCGCTGCTATCGCGAGGTGATCGGCGCGATCGACCTGCCGGACGGCTTCTGACCGGAAGGCGGTGTTCGGATTGGTGGCAATCGAGGCCCGACAAGCGCTATCGTGCCGTCATGCGACAGCGCTCGACCAGTTGGTTGCGATCTCGAAGAGCTGCACATGGTCCGGTAGCCGAAGCGAGCAGTCCAGAACCGCCGCCATTCCGGTCCGATCACGATCTCTATCGGTGGCGAATATGGATTCGCATGGCCTTCCCCTTGACCCTTCTCAGCTATGGGGGACTGGGCGATTTGGGACTGCCCCTGGTCTATGCTCCATTGGCCGTGGTCCCGGCGGTCCTCGTCTACCTCATGATGAAGCTGCACGCATGGCGTGATCGCCGGGCGGGGCGACACTTCAGCCACTATGACGTACGCGACTTCCCCCGATGAGGGTCGCACCAGTCCGATGTGATCTAAGTAACTGAAATTTAATGGAACGTGCCGGGGTTCGGTCCTGTTCTTGATCGGTTGCACAGGAGATCGATCATGGCACAGAAGGGCGCAGGCGGTAATCCCGGAGCGGTTACGGCCAAAGGCGGAGATGGCGCGCGTGGCAACTTGGGGACCGGGCGAGGCGGTGGCACAGGCACCGGCGCGAAGAAGACCGCCTCCGGAAAATCGGACAAGGAGGGCGGGCATTCGGAACAGAAGATCAGCGGTGCGTGAACACGCCTGTCGGTCGCCCCGAATAGGAAACGGCCCGCTCCTCCCACCGGAAGAACGGGCCGTTTCTCTCAAGCCGTAAGGCGGAGATCAGCGAGCGCTGGTCTCGACGCCTGCGCCCAGTGCGCCACGGGCTTCTTCGGTCGTGAAGGCGACCTGGGTGGTGCCGGTCGTGCCGGTCACGCGGTGGCCCTTCACCACGAAGCGGAACGGCTCGCCGCCCGGATAGCGACGGCCCTGGATCACCGGATTGCCGTTTTCGGTCGACCGGGTGTAGACATAGGTCTGGCCTTCGTGAACGAAGCGCTGCTCGCCCTCGGCGGCGATCGCACCGACGGTGGGGATGGCGGCGACGGCCGCGGCCAGGATTAGAATGGTCTTGCGCATGATCGAAACTCCCGCTTTTTGCGTTGAGCCGGATCAGGTCCTCTCGCGCTGTAACTTTCGTATACGGAGTTATTGCGGCGCAGCATGGACGGCAACTGCAAAGGGCTGGGGCATGGATGCACTGCGCGCAATCGCTCGCCCGGCCCGCCCGCCAAGCATGATTTGAAGCGCGCGCCCGATTTCGCTAGAGCGCAACGCTTTCCTACCCCCGATCGGACGATGCGATGACCCTCTACACCCGCTTTGCCGCGCATATCGATGCGGCGCTGGACACGCTGGTTGCCGCCGGCACGTTGCCCGGCGGGCTGGATCGCCGCAACGTCACGGTCGAGCCGCCGCGCGACGCGTCGCATGGCGACCTCGCCACCAACGCCGCGATGGTGCTGGCCAAGCCCGCCGGGACCAACCCGCGCGCGCTGGCCGAGGCGCTGGCCGCCGAGCTGGGCAAGCTGGACGAGGTGGACAGCGTCGCGGTCGCCGGGCCGGGCTTCCTCAACATGCGGCTGACCGACGCCGCCTGGCGTGACGAGCTGGCGGCGATCCCGCAGGCGGGGGGCGATTATGGTCGCTCGGCGCGCGGGAACGGTGTGACGGTCAACATCGAATATGTTTCGGCCAACCCGACCGGCCCGATGCATATGGGCCATTGCCGGGGCGCGGTGGTGGGCGACGCGCTCGCCACGCTGCTGGAGTTTGCGGGCCATAAGGTCATCCGCGAATATTATGTCAACGATGCGGGCGGCCAGGTCGACGTGCTCGCCCGCTCGGCGCATCTGCGCTACCGCGAGGCGCTGGGCGCGACGATCGAGATTCCCGAGGGGCTCTATCCGGGCGAATATCTGAAGCCGGTGGGCGAGGCGCTGGCCGCCGAGTTCGGCGACGCCTATGTCGACGCGCCCGAGGGCGAATGGCTGATCCTGTTCCGCACCCGCGCGGTGGCGGCGATGATGGCGATGATCCGCGAGGATCTGGCGCTGCTCGGCATCCATCACGACCTGTTCTCCTCCGAGGCTGAGCTGCAGGCGGCGGGCAAGCCCGAGGCGGCCGAGGCCGAGTTGCGCGCGCGCGGCCTGGTCTATGACGGCGTGCTGGAAGCGCCCAAGGGCGAGACGCCCGAGGATTGGGAGCCGGTCGAGCTGCCGCTGTTCCGCTCCAGCCAGTTCGGCGACGATCAGGATCGCCCGATCAAGAAGTCGAACGGCAGCTGGACCTATTTCGGCGCCGACCTGGCCTATCACTATCAGAAGGCGCAGTCCGCCGATCAGCTGATCGACATCTGGGGCGCCGACCATGCGGGCACCGTCAAGCGGATCGTCGCGGCGGTCGAGGCGCTGACCGGCGGCAAGACCAAGTTCGACGTGAAGCTGGTCCAGATGGTCCGCCTGCTGCGCGGTGGCGAGCCGGTGAAGATGTCGAAGCGCGCGGGCAATTTCGTCACGCTGGCCGATGTCGTGCGCGAGGTCGGCAAGGACGTGGTCCGCTTCACCATGCTGACCCGCCGCGCCGATGCGCAGATGGACTTCGACTTCGCCAAGGTGGTCGAGGCGTCGAAGGACAATCCCGTCTTCTACGTCCAGTACGCCCATGCCCGCATCGCCTCGCTGAAGCGCCGCGCGGCCGAGGCGGGGATCGAGGGCGGCACCGCCGACCTGTCGCTGCTCGATACCGAGGATCTGGCGCTGGTGAAGCTGGCCGCGCAATTCCCGCGCATCGTCGAGACGGCGGCGGCGGCGCGCGAGCCGCATCGCATCGCCTTCTATCTCTATGACCTGGCGGCGGCCTTCCATGCCGCGTGGAATGTCGGCAACGACCGGGTCGATCGCCGCTTCCTGATCGCGGAGAATCCCGATGTCACGCGCGCGCGGCTTTTCCTGAGCGAAGGGATCGGGCAGATTATCCGCAACGGCCTGGCGCTGATGGGCGTCGAGGCCGTGTCGGAGATGAAGTGATGGCGAACGAGATGGACCTGCGCGGCTATGACCAACAGGAGGACGATCGTCTTCCCTGGCTGGAAACCGTCGAGGCGGACGAGCCCGAGGGCGTCGGCATCGGCAAGGTCGTGGCGCTGGTCATCCTGGGCCTCGCCATTCTCGCCTTCATCGGCTTCGCGTTGTACAAGTGGCAGGCGCACACCGCCGCCGCCGATGGCGACGGCGCGATCATTGCCGCGCCCGAGGGCGACTATAAGGTGCGTCCGGCCGATCCGGGCGGGCTGAAGGTCAAGGGCGAGGGCAATACCGCGATCGCGACCAGCGCGGGCAAGCCCGGCGGCACCGGCGCGATCGACCTGCGCGCCGTGCCCGAGGCGCCGATGAACGGCACCCGCGTCGTCCAGAAGCCTGCCGAGCCCAATGGCGGCCGCAACGCCGTGGCGCAGGTGCCCGAATCGGGCGGCAAGCTGGTCGCGCCCGCACCCGTGGCGGCGGCGCGACCCGCCCCGGCTGCCGCGACCGGCAGCGGGTCGATGGTCCAGCTGGGCGCCTATCCCAGCGAATCCTCGGCCAATGCCGCATGGGACCGCTTCTCCAAGCGCTTCTCCTATGTCGGCGCGCTGGGCAAGGTGGTCCAGCCGGTCGCGTCGAACGGCAAGACGCTCTATCGCCTGCGGGTGAATGCCGGGTCGGCCAACCAGGCCGCCGATATCTGCGGTCGCCTGCGCGTGGCGGGCGAGAGCTGCTTCGTCGCCAGCTGATCCATCACGCCCCTTTCCCGCCCATGCGGGGAAGGGGCCGGAGTGTGCGTTCATGATCCCCGTCATTTTCGGCCTGTCGGGCCCGGTGCTGACCCCCGACGAGCGGGCATTCTTCGCCTCGGTCGAACCGGCGGGTTATATCCTGTTCAAGCGCAACATCGTCGACCGGGCACAGGTCCGTGCGCTGACCGACTCGCTGCGCGCGCTGGCGGGGCGCGACGATCTGGCGATCCTGATCGATCAGGAAGGCGGCCGGGTTTCGCGCATGGGGCCGCCCGAATGGCCCGCTTTCCCCGCCGGGCCGGTCTTTGCCCGACTGTACCAGACCGCGCCGATGTCGGCGATCCAGGCGATGCGCGCCAATGGCCAGGCGCTGGGCCTGATGCTGCGCGAGGTCGGGATCAGCGTCGACTGTGCGCCGCTGCTCGACGTGGTGCAGCCGGATACGACCGAGGCGATCGCCTGCCGCGCTTACGGTGCCGAGCCGATGCAGGTCGCGGCGCTCGGCCGTGCGATGCTGGAGGGGCTGGCGGCGGCGGGCGTCGTCGGCGTGGTCAAGCATATGCCCGGCCATGGCCGCGCGCTGGTCGACTCGCATCACCTCCTGCCGACCGTCACCGCGAGCGAGGCCGAGCTGGCGGTCGATCTCGAACCCTTCCGGACGCTGCCCGCCGCGCCGATGGGCATGACCAGCCATATCGTGTTCGAGGCCTGGGACGCCGAACGCCCCGCGACGCTGTCGCCGACCGTGATCGAGCGGATCATCCGGGGGCGGATCGGGTTCGACGGGCTGCTGATGACCGACGATATCGACATGAAGGCGCTGAGCGGTACGGCGGGCGAGAAGGCGGCAGGCGCGCTGGCGGCGGGATGCGATCTGGTGCTCGATTGCTGGGCGCGGATGGACGAGATGGTCGAGATTGCGGGCCGGGTGCCGACCATCACCGACGCGGCCCGTGCCCGGCTCGACCGCGCGATGGCGAGTGTCGGTCCGGGGGAGGGCGACTTCGCCGAACTGATCGCCCGCCGCGACGCGCTGTTGGCGCTGGCGGAATAAGAGCCCCCCAATTCCTCCCCATCGAGGATGGGGAGGGGGACCGCGCCGCAGGGCGTGGTGGAGGGGTGGCGGCGTCAGCCGCCGTCTGCGACGGCGCCCCTCCACCATCGCTACGCGATGGTCCCCCTCCCCAAGCAAGCTTGGGGAGGACTGAAATGGCATTTAGCAGGTTTCCTCATTCCTCCCCAAGCTATGCTTGGGGAGGGGGACCGCCGCGAAGCGGTGGTGGAGGGGCACGGGCGCGCACTTCACATGGGAGGGATGCTCGTCCCCCCTTCCGCTTCGGAAAGATAAACCCCGCCCGTCTCGCCATGGCTTCGCATCGCCGCTAAGCTGGCGCATGATGACGGGGGAACAGCTGACGCTTGATCTGGACGGGTGGGAAGGGCCGCTCGACCTGTTGCTGTCGCTGGCGCGTTCGCAAAAGGTCGATCTGCGGCAGATTTCGATCCTGGCGCTGGTCGAGCAATATCTGCGTTTCATCGACCGGGCGGGGCGGATGCAGCTGGAGCTGGCCGCCGATTATCTCGTGATGGCGGCGTGGCTCGCCTATCTCAAATCCTCGCTGCTGCTGCCCCGCCAGCCCGAGGAGGAGCCGGACCCCGAGGATCTGGCGCTGCGGCTGCAACTCCGGCTGGAGCGGTTGGCGGCGATGCGTGAGGTGGGGGCGCGGCTGATGGCGCGCGACCGGCTGGGCCGCGACGTCTTCGCGCGCGGCGCGCCCGAGGGGCTGGCGGTGCAGCGCAAGGCGCAGTGGCAGGCCGGGCTCTATGACCTGATCGCCGCCTATGGCCGGATCAACGCGCGCACCCGCCCGGTCATGCATGTCGTCGCGGACCGGCAGGTGATGACGCTGGAGGCGGCGCTGGACCGCGTGTCGATGCTGGTCGGAAGCCGGATCGACTGGTCGGCGATCGAGACGTTCCTGCCCGACGGCAGCGAGCGGCTGCGGCGTTCGGCGCTGGCGTCCAGCTTTCTCGCCGTCCTCGAACTCGCGCGGCAGGGCAAGGTCGAGCTGCGCCAGGCCGCGCCCTTCGCGCCGCTTCTGGTACGCCAGCCGCGATGAGCGCCATCGACCCGACCGTCCGCGCGGTGGAAGCGGTGCTGTTCGCCTCGCCCGAGCCGATGAGCGTGGATTCGATCCGCGCCCATGTCGGCGTGACGAAGGGGGCGGCCGACATCCGCGCCGCGCTGGACGCGCTGGAGGCGCATTATGCCGGGCGCGGGATCGCGCTGGTCCGGCGCGGCGACCGCTGGCATTTCCAGACCGCGCCCGATCTCGCCCATTTGCTGCGCCGCGACCGCGAGGAGATGCGCCGCCTGTCGCGCGCGGGTATCGAGACGCTGGCGATCATCGCCTATCACGAACCCGTCAGCCGCGCCGAGATCGAGGCGATCCGCGGCGTCGCCATTTCCAAGGGGACGCTGGACGTGCTGATGGAGGCGGGCTGGGTGCGGCCCGCGGGGCGGCGCGAGGTGCCCGGACGGCCGCTGATCTATGCGACGACGCCCGCCTTTCTCCAGCATTTCGGGCTGACCAGCCGGCGCGATCTGCCCGGCCTGGAGGATCTGCGCGCGGCCGGGCTGCTCGATCCCGTCGATCTGGCGCTGGAGCGGCTGGAGGATGAGGAGGAGGCCGCATCCGATGCGTCGCCGGAGGGCGATTGAGCTTTTCTTTGCGTCACGCCCACGTCACAATGAGGCGGCACGGCTCCTTGCTCCCCGTTCGGGGCTTTGCACGCATCGCTGAACCATTGCCGCTGGCGATGCCAAGGCCTAGATAGACCATGAATTCCCAGGAGACGTGCCATGGGCAGCTTTAGCCCGATTCACCTTCTCGTCCTCGCGATCGTCGCCATCCTTCTGCTCGGCGGCGGCCGCTTCTCCAACCTGATGGGCGATGTCGCCAAGGGTGTGAAGAACTTCAAGAAGGGCATGGCTGAAGAGGACGAAAAGCCCGCCAAGCCGTCCGCCCGGATCGAGGCGCAGAAGTCGGCCGAGCCCGCCTTCGACCGTGATGGCGAGCGCGTGCGCGACGATCGCTGATCGCGTCCGCCAGCTGATACCGGACGTCCATGTTCAATATCGACTCCAGCGAGTTCCTGCTCGTCGCCATCGTCGCGCTGGTCGTGATCGGTCCCAAGGATCTGCCCAAGGCGATGCGCGTCGTCGGCTATTGGGTCGGCAAGGCGCGCGGCGTCTCGCGCCAGTTCCGGCAGGGCTTTGACAATATGGTCCGCGAGGCCGAGCTGGAGGAAATGGAAAAGCGCTGGGCGGCGGAGAATGAGCGGATCATGCGCGAGCATGCCGCCGAGGTGCCGCCGGTCGTCGATCCCGCGCCCGATCACACGGCGCCGGATCACGCCGCGTCCGTCCCCGCCCTGGCCGACCCCGCCTTGTCCGACCCTCATGCGCCCGCGCACGAGGATCACAGCGACCGGCCGGTGATGGTCGAGAAGCCCGTCGTCGCCCCCGCGCCCGCCGATCCCGCCGCGCATCCGGCCGCGCGCCCCAATGAAGGGGCGGCGTCGTGACCGACCATGACGAGATTGACGCCAGCCGCGCGCCCCTGCTCGACCATCTGATCGAGCTTCGTCGTCGGCTGCTCTATTGCATCGTCGCGATCGCGCTGGGTTTCGGCGTGTCGATGTATTTCTCGGAGTCGATCTTCGGCTTCCTCGCCAAGCCGCTGCTGGCGGCCGGGCAGGGCAAGCTGGTCTATACCGAGATCTTCGAGGCGTTTTTCGTCCAGGTGAAGGTCGCCTTCTTCGCTGCGATGATGATCGCCTTTCCGGTGATCGCCAACCAGCTGTGGCAGTTCGTCGCGCCGGGGCTGTACCGCAAGGAAAAGCGCGCGCTGCTGCCCTTCCTGCTGGCGACGCCGGTGCTGTTCCTGATGGGCGCGGCGATGGCCTATTATATCGCCATCCCGATGGCGCTGCACTTCCTGCTGGGCTTTGACGGGGTCGTCGGCGGCGTGCGGCGCGAGGCCTTGCCCGCCATCGGTAATTACCTGTCCTTCATCATGCAGTTCCTGTTCGCCTTCGGCCTGGCGTTCCTGTTGCCGGTGCTGCTGATGCTGCTGGAGCGGGCGGGGATCGTGACGCGCAAGCAACTGATTGGGGCTCGGCGCTATGCGATCGTCGCGGCGACCGCGATCGCGGCGGTGCTGACCCCGCCCGACCTGATGTCGCAGGTTCTGCTCGCGGTGCCGCTCATCATCCTCTACGAACTGGCGATCATCGGCATCTGGTTCACCGAACGGAGCCGGGCCAGACAGGCGCCCGAAGAGGAAGCCGACGCGGCGGCGTGATGTCGGTGTGGATGGTTCTGGAAAGGCCTCGGTGAGAACCGGGGCCTTTTTCTTTGGTGATCGCTTGGCCTTCGACTTCGCTCAGGCTGAACGGAGCGAGGGAAGGGCTCCAAGGCCCCAAACGCCGTTCAGCCTGAGCGAAGTCGAAGGCCACGGACCGAACCCCAACAAAAAAGGCCCCGGCGAAACCGCCAGGGCCTTTCCTGTTTTCAGCCGGGTGAAGGGCTTACTTGGCGTCGTCCGCCGTCTTGGCGACGGTGTTGCCTGCCGAGCTCACGTCGCGACCCACGCCCTCGACGGTGTTGCATGCGCTGACCAGCAACGCACCGGCGACGATTGCCAGACCCATGAGCTTACGCATTCTCAGTCTCCTTTGTGAAATCCTTGCGCGTCCAATGCGTCAACACGGCATTCGTTCCGGCCCTGTCACGGGTAGCGACACGAGCGGCGAAGCGGCGGAATCTCGGACTGCGGAAAAGATTAAGGCCTGGAAGCGTCACCGGGGGGGGGAGGGTGGACGCTTCCAGGCCTATGGCTTGGATAGCGAGAGCGGGGGGGCATAAGTTCGCTATCCGAAGAGCAGAACCCTCTGCCGGGGCAAGGGTTCCCGGCTTTTTCGCAGTTGCGAATCTTTTTCGCCGATTTTTCAGTCGCGCCCGACGATCGCGATCGAAATCTCATAGGCGCCGGTCAGCGGATCATGGTGCAACGGCGCACGAAGCTGCCGCGCCAGCCCCTCCATGACCCGGCCATAGCGCTTGCCGATCAGGTGGCGCAGCTCGTCGGTCTCGACCAGCGCGCGCGATACGACGCGGACGACCGCGCGGCCCTCCTGCTCGGCGGGCTTGACCGCGACACGGATCTGCGCGGCGGGGTCGCAATTCATCGCCAGCTCGATCGTCTCGGTGACGAGGAAGGCGACCGCGACCGCCACGTCCTGGTTGACCAGAAGCGGCGCGACGTCGAGCGAGATGCCGATCCCGGCGGCGTTTTCCGGCGCAGTGGCGCGGATGTTCGCCGCCAGCTCGCCGATCATCGTCCGCAGGTTCAGCCCGCGATTTTCCTCCAGCTCGGCAAAGTGATGGCGATGCACCACCGCCAAGGCATCGACGCGCCGCTGGATCGAGGAATAGGCGGCCATCGCCTCCGGCCCCGTCGCACCGCGCGCGTGGAAGTTGATCAGGCTGGAGATGACCTGGAGATTGTTCTTCACCCGGTGATGGACTTCGCGGGTCAGCTTGGTCTGGCGGACCAGCCCTTCGGCGAGTCCGGCCTCGTGGGTGGCGACCGTCTGGGTGATCGCCTCGAACGTATCGGCCAGGTCGCGGATTTCCTGCGCGGGCGCGGCCTCCACCTGCGAGATGTCGAGCGTCTCGCCCGGCTGATAGGCGGCGACGATCCCGCGCAGCTGGCGCAGGGGGCGGATGAGCAGGCGGTCGACGATGAACCAGCCCAGCACGACGGCGGCCAGCCACATCAGCAGCGGCAGCGCGAGCGCCACGATCAGCGAGGAGGTGATCGGCGCGCTGGGGGCCGAGGTCCGCAGCACCAGGCCGCCAATGCCCAGCTCGGTCCGGATCGACTTCATCCGCGCGAGCGCGCCCCGGCCGGGCAGGCTGGCCAGCGGCAGGGATTCGCCATCGAGCTCGATCACCGATGCGACCGCGCTGGTGTGATTGCTCTGGTCGATCAGCGTGCGCAGGAAGGGCAGGGGGAAGAAGGCGCGCGCCTGGGTGCGGCCGTCCTGATGCACGACCGACAGGACCAGGCCCTGTCCGGCCAGGATATCGGCGCCGATCGGCGATCCGTCGGCCAGCACGGGCAATGCGGCGGGCAGCGGGTCACCGCACAGCGTCTTGCCCGTCCGGTCCGTGATGAGGAAGCGGGCGCCGGTCATCGACTGTTGCGCGAACACGCCCTGGGCGCGGGCGCAGCTGGGCATGTCGAGCGGGTCCTGGCCCAGCGCACGGACCGCGACGCGCAGCGCGGTCATGTCGCCGACCAGTTCGGTGGCGATGGCGCGCGCATCCTCGTTCGCGGCGATGCGCAGGCGACCGCTCGCCTCGCTGTCGGCCAGCCGGGTCGTCTGCAACGTGGCGAAGACCGCGATGGCCGCCAGGATCAGCAGCGTGCTGCCCAACACCAGAACGAGCTTCGCGCCCGTGGTCAGGCGCGGTGCCGGGATCGGGGGGCGTTCGACGGGGTCAGCCGGGGCGGGAATGATGGGGGCGTTGGCCATGCGGCCGGATCGTCAGTCCAGCTTGCTGAGAAGGTCAAGCATCTCGTCAGGAATCTTTTCGTCGACGGTCTTCTGATATGCCTGGCGCAGGGCCGAGCCGGCATCCTTCTCGCCACCGTTTTCGGGCGTCGAGGAAGGCGTCTTCTTGGTCTTGTTGCCCAAACTCAAAATATCCCCCTGCACGACCCACTAGCGGGGCAACCGACGCAATGGCGACCCAATCGCGCCGCCGGTCGGCGTTACGCCAGAGCCATAGTTGATGTGGCGATGAAACCAAATTCGATCTTGTTGGTTCCCGATGCGATACGAAAAAACCGGACGGACGTCCATGCGGCGCGTCGATCGGGGATTTCGGAGAAAACGGCATTGAAAACACGCGCGCTGGCCAGCACATCAGGCTTTCGCGAATACCTCAGGGAGTGATCATTACCCATGTCGCTTGGACAGCAGCTTGCGCCCCATCTTCCCTTCCTGCGGCGCTATGGCCGGGCCCTGACCGGCAGCCAGATGCACGGCGACAAATATGTCCGCGCCACGCTGGAGGCGATCGTCGCGGCCCCCGACCAGTTTCCGCGCGACGTCGATCCGCGCCTGGGCCTCTACCGCATGTTCCAGGGCATCTGGTCGTCGGCCAATTACGACGAACTGGACAATGACGGCGTCGATGCCGACGGCAATGAGGGCGTGGCGCGCGCCCGGCTGGCGCGGATGACCCCGCTGTCGCGTCAGGCGCTGCTGCTGACCGCGATGGAAGGCTTCACGCCCGAGGATGCGGCCTATCTGATCGATGTCGAGCCGAGCGAGGTCGAGAATCTCGTGTCCGAGGCGCTGGCCGAGATCGAGAAGCAGACCCGCGCCCGCGTCCTCATCATCGAGGACGAGCCGATCATCGCGATGGATATCGAGACGATCGTCCGCGACTTGGGGCATGAGGTGACTGGCGTCGCCGTGACCCGCGACGAGGCGGTGGCGCTGGCGATGGAAGACCGGCCCGGCCTGGTGCTGGCGGACATCCAGCTGGCCGACGACAGTTCGGGCATCGACGCGGTCAAGGACATCCTGGCCGAGTTCGAGGTGCCGGTGATCTTCATCACCGCCTTCCCCGAGCGTCTGCTGACCGGCGAGCGGCCCGAGCCGACCTTCCTCATCACCAAGCCGTTCCAGCGGTCGACGGTGAAGGCGGCGATCAGCCAGGCGCTGTTCTTCGACCAGAGCACCGTTCCGGCCGAATAAGGCCGTCGGGACGAAAGATCATCGGTTACGGACCCAAAACGGTCGACAGGCGTTGAGGTGGACATGGTTGATCCCGAACATCCCATCCATGTCTCCAAGGAAGACGCACGGGCAGGATCGACCCCGCATGTGACGCGGTACATCCTGCCCATATCGCTGGTGCTGGTCATCGCGATCTTTGCCTGGCTGGTGCTCCGCTGATCGCGATACGGCCTTCGGGCGGGTCCATTATGGCTTTGGACCGGCTGGCAATTTTGGGCCCGCAACCCTATATTTCGAAGCGGTCGCGCATGCGGCCGCTTCCGACGATCGGATTTTCATGACGCAGCCACTGATGCAGGACGATATCGAGGTCGACGCCCCCGTCGAGCACGTCGCCCTGCCCGATTCCGAGTTCAAGACCGAGCTGGCGCGCGTGATTCCCCATCTTCGCGCATTCGGGCGCTCGCTGTCGGGCAGTCGCGATCTGGCCGACGATCTGGTGCAGGAAACGCTGCTCAAGGCCTGGGCGGCGCGCAAGCGGTTCCAGGCGGGCACCAATATGCGGGCCTGGACCTTCATCATCCTGCGCAACCTCTATCTCTCGCAGATGCGCCGCGCGCGCTTCAAGGGCGAGTGGGACGATCTGGTTGCCGACCGCATCCTTGCGGCGCCCGCCAGCCAGGACCGCCATGTCGAGCTGGGCGATATGCAGCGCGCGCTGATGCACCTGCCGCAGCCGCAGCGCGAGGCGCTGATCCTCGTCGGCGCGGGTGGCTTCGCCTATGAGGAAGCGGCGGAAATCTGCAACGTCGCGGTCGGCACGATCAAGAGCCGGGTCGCACGAGGCCGCGTCGCGCTGGAGGCGATCCTGAGCGAAGGCGCATTGCCCTCGCGTCGCTTGCACGAGACCGACAGCAGCAAGACCGCGCTCGACAGCATCATGGGCGATGTGGACCAGTTGAGCGGCGGCCGCTAAGCCAACCCGACGAATTTTTCTCGGCCGCTCTGCCCGGTGGGCTAGGGCGGCCGTTTTCATGACTTGGGGCCGGGCCGACATGGCATACCAGCCCGAGCATCGCGGCCGGATCAGTGGCGCTGCGCGGGCTCGTCCAGTCGCGCGAGTAGGCGGACCCAATGGTCGGGCAGGCGCAGCGGATCGGAAAAGGCGGCGCGCAGCGCGCAGCCGATATCGTCCACCCGCCGGGGCGCGGGGACGATATGGATAGATCCGGTCCATGCTTCTGTGCTCGTCATACCATCATAACGGGTGAGGGCTTGACAGGTTGCAAAAATTGTGAAGCTGTTTCGTTCACCTCGGGGAAAGCCTTTTGCGGTGCGCGCGCAAGAGGGTAGAAGCGGGGCATGAATGTCCCCGCCTGTCCGCAATTGCCCGATGCCCTCGACCGGGCGCGGCGTCATTCCCCCTTTCTGGCGATGCTGCTCGACCGCGAGCCGGAAATCGCGGCGATGGCAAGCGAAGGGCGGCTGGCCGATCTGCCGATGCTCGACTCCACGCTGCCGGTCGGCACCGCGCTGCGGCGGCGACGACGCGCGCTCGCGCTGACCGTCGCGCTGGGTGATCTGGCGGGCATCTATGACCTGACCGAAGTGACCCGCCGGCTGACCGACTTTGCCGACGAGGCATTGTCTCACGCGATCCGCGCCGCGATCCTGGAGCGAACGCCGGATGCCGAGCCGGTCGGCTTCGCCGCCATCGCGCTGGGGAAACAGGGCAGCCGCGAGCTCAACTATTCCTCCGATATCGACCCCATCCTGATCTTCGATCCCGAGACATTGCCCCACCGCCCGCGCGAGGAACCCGAAGAGGCGGCGGTGCGGATCGGCAAGCGGGTGGTCGAACTGCTCCAGGCGCGCGACGGCGATGGCTATGTCCTGCGCGTCGATCTGCGGCTGCGGCCCTCGCCCGAGGCGACGCCGATCGCGATTCCCGTCGAGGGGGCGATCGCCTATTATGAAAGCCAGGCGCTGACCTGGGAGCGCGCGGCGTTCATCCGTGCGCGCGCGGCGGCGGGGGACATGGCGCTGGGGCAGCGTTTCCTCGACGCGATCCGGCCCTTCGTCTGGCGCCGCGCGCTGGATTTTGGCGCGGTGGGCGAAATCCGCGACCTGACCCGGCGAATCCGCGATCATCATGCGCAGGGGCAGGCGCTGGGCCCCGGCTATGATCTGAAGCGCGGGCGCGGCGGGATTCGCGAGATCGAATTCTTCGCGCAGATTCACCAGCTGATCCATGGCGGCCGCGACCCGTCGCTGCGCGCGCCCGCCACCCGCGACGCGCTGGCGCGGCTGGCCGAGGCGGGGCGGATCGATCCGGGCGAGGCGGCGGCGCTGTCCGACGCCTATGTCCTGCTGCGCACGATCGAGCACCGGGTGCAGATGATCGACGATCGCCAGACGCACCAACTGCCCAAAAGCGAGGCGCTCGACCGGGTGGCGCATCTGCACGGGCTGGCGGACGGCGCGGCGCTGGTCGCGACGCTGGCCCCGGTCACCGCGCGGGTGGGGCAATGCTATGATGCGCTGGACGCCGACGAGCGGCCGCGGCTGCCGCACGACCCGGTGCTGCTGGGCGAACGGCTGGTCGCGGCGGGCCTGCGCGATATCGAGGCGGCGGCGCGGCGGATCGCGGCATGGCGTGGCGGCGACTATCCCGCGCTGCGCAGCCCGGCGGCGCGCGAGGCGCTCGACGCGGTGCTGCCCACCCTGGTCGAGGCGCTGGGCGAGGCGCCCGACCCGGATGCCGCGCTGCTCAAGCTCGATTCGCTGTTCGAGCGGATGACGAGCGCGATCAACATCTTCCGCCTGCTGGAGGCGCGGCCGGGGCTCGCCAGCCTGACCGTCGCGATCCTCAGCCATGCCGCGCCGCTGGCGACCGAACTGGCGCGGCGACCGGCCTTGCTTGACGGGCTGATCGACGCTTCGGCCTTCGAGCCGCTGCCCGCGATCGCGGTCCTCGAACGCGCGATGCGCGGCGGCGAGGCGGGGCAGGATTATCAGGACCGGCTGGACCATGTCCGCCGTGTCGTCGGCGAGCTGCGGTTCGCGCTGGGGGCGCAGATCGTGGCGGGGCGCGCCGATCCGCTGGAGGTGGCGGGCGGCTATGCCCGCGTCGCCGAGGCGGCGGTGGGGGTGCTGGCGCAGGCGACGGTGGACGCATTCGTCGCGGCGCATGGCCGGGTGCCGGACAGCGAGCTGGTGATATTGGCGCTGGGCCGGATGGGCGGGGCGGCGCTGACCCATGCCTCGGACCTCGACCTCGTCTATCTGTTCACCGGCGATTTCGCGGCCGAGTCCGACGGTCCCAAGCCGCTGGGCGCGACGCTCTATTATAACCGGCTGGCGCAGCGGGTGACGGCGGCCCTGTCGGTGCCGACCCAGGCGGGGCCGCTCTATCCGGTCGACACCCGGCTGCGCCCCTCGGGAACGCAGGGGCCGCTGGTCGTCTCGGTCGACAGTTTTGCGCGCTACCAGAGCGAGGATGCCTGGACCTGGGAGCATATGGCGCTGACCCGTGCGCGGCCGATCTTCGGATCGGCGGCGGCGCGCGCGCATGTCGCGGCGATCGTCGCCGATGTGCTGGACGGCCGCCGCCCGCCGCGCGATGTTCAGGCCGAGGCGGGCGAAATGCGCCGCGAGATGGCGCGGCACAAGCTGCCGCAGGGCCCCTTCGACGTGAAGCTGCTGCCCGGCGGCCTGGTCGATCTGGAGTTTGCGGTGCATCGGACCCAGCTGGCCGAGCGGACCGGCTTTGCCCCCGATCTTGCGCAGGCGATCGCGGCGCTGGTCGGGCAGGGGCTGATGCCGCCCGCCATGGCGCAGGCGCATGACGTGCTGACCCGCGCGCTGGTCGCCTTCCGCCTGCTGGTGCCCGATGGGCAGGAGCCGCCCGTCGCCACCCGCCCGCTGATCGCGCGCGCCATGGGGCTGGCCGATTGGGCGGCGGTGGTTGCCACGCTGGAGGCGACGCGGCAGGAGGTGCTCCACGTCTGGCAAGGAGAATGAGGCGATGGACAAGGGCGATCCGATTCCGGCGGTCACGGTGACCACGGCCGAGGGACAGCCGCTGGCGCTGGGCGAGGTGGCGGGACCGCTGGTCGTCTATTTCTACCCCAAGGACGACACGAGCGGCTGCACCCGCGAGGCGCAGGACTTCACCGCGCTGGCCGAGGCATTCCAGGCGGCGGGCGTGCGGGTGATCGGCATCTCCAAGGACAGCCCCGCCAAGCATCAGAAATTCGCGGCGAAATACGCGCTGACCGTCGAACTCGCCAGCGACGAGGACGGCACCGCGTGCGAGGCGTTCGGCGTGTGGGGCGAGAAGAAGCTGTACGGCAAGACCTATATGGGGATCGAGCGCGCGACCTTCCTGTTCGATCGCGAGGGGCGGCTGGCGACCAGCTGGCGCAAGGTGAAGGTGCCGGGACATGCCGAGGCCGTGCTGGAGGCGGCGCGCGCGCTTTGACCATGACCAGCCTGGCCGAGGCGTGCGCGGCGGTGCTGCGCGAGAGCGACCCGCTGACCAAGGTGCGGCTGGCCCGCGCGGCGGCGCGCGCGTGGCGGCGCGGCGATCTGGCGCATCGGTTCGACGCGGCGATGCCCGACGCGCCGGGGCGGCCCGCGCGTCCCGAATTGCTGCCGCCCAACCGGATGCCCAAGCGCGGGCGCGGCGGATCGGAAAAGGGGCGGATCGCGCTGCTCCATGCGCTGGCGCATATCGAGTTCGCGGCGATCGACCTGGCCTTCGATGCGGCGGGCCGGTTCGGCGCGCAGTTTCCGCGCAGCTTCGCCGACGACTGGATCTCGGTCGGCGCGGACGAGGCGATGCACTTCGCGGTGCTGTATCGACGGCTGCGGGTGCTGGGGTCGGGTTATGGCGAGCTGCCCGCCCATGCCGGATTGTGGGAGGCGGCCGAGGAGACCGCGCATGACGCGATGGCGCGGCTGGCGGTGGTGCCGCTGGTGCTGGAGGCGCGCGGGCTCGACGTCACGCCCGAGACGGTCGCGCGGGTCCGCGCCGGTGGCGACGAGGTGTCCGCGCGCATCCTGCAGCGCATCTATACCGACGAGATCCGCCATGTCGGATTCGGCGCCAAATGGTTCGGCTATCTCGCCGCGAACCATGACATCGCGCCCGCCGAGCATTGGCGGATGCTGGTCCGCCGCCACTTTCGCGGGGTCGTTAAGCCACCGTTCAACGACTCGGCGCGCGCCGCTGCCGGTCTGACGCGCGACTTCTATGCGCCCCTTGCGGACGAGGAACCTTCGACGGCACAAGCTGACCGTCTGTAACGCGGTGGGGCTGCGAAACAGCATTGGATGGACGAAAGCCGGGCGATCCCGACAATGGGTGCGCTCGGCCGGAAAATTGCCGGGGTTCGATGAAGCAGCGTCATACGTGGGGTAAATCGATTGCGGCACTCGTCGGAATCCTGACTGTCACCCTTTCCGGCCAGGGCGCCATCGCCGCCACCGGCCGTGCCGCCGCCACCCACAGCCCCGCCGGCCATGCCGCTCCCGCCAAGGCGGTCGGCGGCGAGTATATCCCCGCCAACAGCGCCGAAGCCTCCGCCGACCTGCGCACCGACCAGCAGTTCCGCACCCTGTTCCAGACCTGGAAGAAGATGGACTCGGTCCAGAAGGGCGTGATCGCCATTCCGTCGGTCCAGCCGGTCGAGCAGCTCAAGTTCACCAGCAATTTCGGCATCCGTTCCGACCCGTTCCGTGGCACCGCCGCGATGCATGCCGGGGTCGACATTCCCGGCCCGGTCGGCACCCCCATCTATGCCACCGCCGACGGCATCGTCGATCATGCCGGTTGGCAGGGCGGCTATGGCAATCTGGTCGAGATCAACCATGGCAAGGGTATCGCCACCCGCTATGGCCATTTGTCCAAGATCCTGGTCGCCGACGGCGCGCGCGTGACGCGCGGCCAGCTGATCGCGCTGATGGGCTCGACCGGCCGCTCGACCGGCCCGCACCTCCATTATGAAGTCCGCATGGACGGCCATGCGGTCAACCCGGTGCCCTTCCTGACCACCGGCGACTATCTGATGGCGTCGCAGGATCATGCAATCCACCAGATTCCGGTGTCGACCGACGGTCCGGCCGCGCAGGACTGATCGATATTCCTCCCCTGCAAGGGGAGGGGGACCATGCGCAGCATGGTGGAGGGGTGTCGCTGGCCGGGACACCCCTTCGTCAATTCTCCGGACGGCCACCTTCCCTTGCAGGGGAGGAATAGTGCGATCGGGATTGTTCACCCGGCCCCCTGCGCCTATCTGATCCCCATGGCCACCCAGATTTCCGACATCGCGCTGACTCCGTCCGCCGCCGCCCGCGTCGCGGCGATCGCCGAGCGGCAGAACAAGCCCGCCATCCTGCGCCTCTCGGTCGAAGGGGGCGGCTGTTCGGGCTTCCAGTATAAGTTCGGGCTGGCCGACAGCCCCGCCGAGGACGACACGGTCGCCGAGACCGACGGCGTCCGGCTGGTCGTCGACAGCATCAGCCTGGACCTCGTGCGCGGGGCGGAGGTCGATTATGTCGAATCGCTGGGCGGCGCGGCGTTTCGCGTGACCAATCCCAACGCGGCCTCGGGCTGCGGCTGCGGCACCAGCTTCGCGGTCTGACGTGAAGATCACCACCTACAATATCAACGGGATCAAGGCCCGTTTGCCCCGCCTGCTCGAATATCTGGCCGAGGCGGACGCCGATATCGTCTGTCTCCAGGAACTGAAGACCAGCAACGAGACCTTTCCCGCCGCGGAGATCGAGGCGGCGGGGTACGGCGCGGTGTGGCACGGGCAGAAGAGCTGGAACGGCGTCGCGGTGCTGGCACGCGGCACCCAGCCGGTCGAGCGGCAGCGCGGGCTGGCGGGCGAGCCCGAGGACGAGCATAGCCGCTATCTGGAATGTCAGGTCGGCGATCTGGTCGTCGCCTCGCTCTATCTGCCCAACGGCAATCCGCAGCCGGGGCCCAAATTCGATTACAAGCTGCGCTGGATGGAGCGGCTGGCCGCGCGCGCACGGGCCTTGCTGGCTGAGGAAGTGCCTGCGGTGCTGGCGGGGGATTACAACGTCATCCCGAATGACGACGACACCTTCTCGGTGCCCGCCATGGCCAGCGACGCGCTGATGCAGCCGGAGAGTCGCGCGGCCTATCGCCGGTTGCTGGCGCAGGGCTGGACCGACTCGCTGCGCACCCGCGCGCCCAAGGGCGGGGTGTGGACCTTCTGGGACTATCAGGCCGGGTCGTGGCAGCGCGATGCGGGTTTCCGCATCGACCATCTGCTGCTCAGCCCGCAGGCGGCGGACCGGCTGGTCGATGCCGGGGTCGACAAAAGCTATCGCGGCCGGGAAAAGGCCAGCGACCACGCCCCGACCTGGGTGCGGCTGCGCGGCGACTGACGCCGGGCCCGGCGATACCGGCAAGCAGGCCCCTTCGCTCCATCCCTGTTTCCTAGGTCCCGGCATTCGTCGGGGCCATTGGATCTGGGACCAATCGCCATTCGGCGATGCCTTTCCTCTCTCGCCCCTCGCAGAGGGGAGAGGGTTGCGCAGACTTGGCCTTTGCTCTCGCAAAGGCTTAGTCGGAGCTGGGTGAGGGGTGGGCGCTCGCGAAGCGAGCGCGCGAGCCTTTTGGCTCGCTCAACCCCTCACCCAAGCTGCGCTAGCCAGCGAGCTGGCAAGCTTCGCTAACCCTCTCCCCTGTCCAGGGGAGAGGGAATAAGAAGCGATAGGTCGGGTCGCGTCGGTGAATTTCGCCAAATCTATTGGTATAAGTCCCCGGCATTTGGCGGTTTATGCCATATGCGAAAATGAAAAATCCCGGTTTTTCAACGTTTCAACTGTATGGCACGCATAATGCAGTAACTCACCTGTCGGAGCCGATCCGACGTCAAAGGGAGTTACCACCATGTTCGCTTCGCTGCTGATCGCCTCCGCCCTCTCCGCCGCCCCCGCACCGGCCGCGACGCCTTCGCCCTCCTCGGCCCGGACGGCGGTGTCGGACACCACCCGCTATTGCATCATCGCGAACATCACCGGCTCGCGCATTCCTCGTAAGATCTGCCGCACTGCGGCCGACTGGATCGCGGTCGAGGGCGAGGTCCCCGGCGTCCCGGTCAAGACCCGCTGATCGCCGCCCCGAGGAACGGAGAGAAACGATGCTGTTCGCCCTGATCGTCGCTGCCGCCGCCAGCCTGACCGCAGTCCCCGCGCACGAGGCCGAGGTCAAGCCCGTGTCCGTCGCGGCGGCCGTCCCGCCTGCCCAGACGCCCGGCCTGGCCCCGGCCAAGACGGTCCGCTATTGCTTCCGCAACGTGCAGGAAGACCATATCGTCGTCGGCAAGCTCTGCCGCACCCGTGCCCAGTGGATGTGGCATGGCGTCGACCCGCTCGACTATATCGGCCGCCGCAAGTGACCGTGAAGGGCAGGGGCCGCCGCGACCGGGCGGCCCCGCCCGCCGCGATCAGCCCAGATCGCGGGCATAGACATTGTAGGTCTTGTTCACCCGGCTGTTGATCGTCTCGGCGATCGAGCGCATCCCCTGATTGTCGTCGAGGATCCAGCCGATCTCGCCTCGCGACGCGCCATATTTCGTCACCGAGGCGCGGCGGATATATTCGATCATCATGAAGGCCAGCTGGCTCGCCATGCGCGACGACTGAAGCTCCTTGACCACCCCCATCAACGGCACGCGCATCGTCCGCACCCTGGGCGCGCGGAGCCACAGCAGCAGCTTGGCCCAGCCGAAGGGCAGCAGGCTGCCCTTGAGCGGCTTGATCGCCTCGTTCAGGTCGGGAAGGGTGATCATGAAGGCGACCGGCTTGCCGTCCAGTTCGGCGATGCGGATCAGGTCGTTGAACACGATCGGCTTCAGCTTGACGCCGACATCCTTGATCTCGGGCGGGGTCAGCGGGATGAAGCCCCAATTGTCCGACCATGCATCGTTCAGGATGCTCAGGATGATCGCGGCCTCTTCCTCGAACTTGGCTTTGTTAACCTCGCGGACGCGAATGCGCTCGTTCTTCTCGCCCGACTTGATGATCCGCTGGACGATCGGCGGAAATTCCTGCGTGATGTCCAGCTCATAGGTGAAGAGCTGCTTGATCGTCGTGTAACCCGCCGCCTCGATCCAGCCCTGATATTCGGGGCGCGCATGGCCCATCATGATCGTCGGGTCCTGGTCGAAACCCTGGACCAGCAGGCCCGGCTCTTCCCAGACCGACTGCGACACGGGGCCGATCGCGCGGGTCATGCCCTGTTCGCGCAGCCAGCCCTCGGCCGTGGCCAGCAGCGCGGTGAACACCTCCTGCCGCTCGGCATCCATCAGGCCCCAGAAGCCGGTGCCCGGCCCGAAGCCCTTGGACGGATCCATCTCGAGCGCCAGCGTGTCGAGATGCGCGGAGATGCGTCCGACGACGCGGCCATTCTCCTCCGCCAGGAACAGCTGTGCCTTGGCATGGCTGTACCACCCGTTCTTCTCCGGGGTGATGAGCCCCAACGCCTCGCCCTTCAGCGGCGGCACCCAATGCGGATCGTTCGCGTACAGACCGAAGGGAAAGTCCACGAAGGTCTTGCGGTCGCGCTTGGTGGCGACGGGGCGGATCGAAAGGGCCATGTCTGATCGGGTCCAGCGGAAACGGGAAAACCATGTCCTAACCGTCTGGTTCGATCATGGCGAGTGAGGATTCCGTCATTGCCGGACGTGGGAATGCCACCGTGTCGCCACTATGTGGGGGCAAAGGATAGAGCTATGGAATCGACGCTTTCTTTCGAACGGGCTGTCCCCGCCGCTGCGGCGACGCCCGCCGCGCGTGTCCCGATCGCGGACGACAAGGCGATGCTGCGCGCCGCCGCCGAACTGACCCGCGACCTGATCGCGCCGCGTCCCCGGCTCTATTGGGCCGACATGGTGGGCAGCGCGCTGGTCGGTTATGCCGCATTGGCGGTGGCGGTCACAGCCTCGTCGACCGGGGTGATCGTCGCGGCGTCGGTCGTGTCGGTGCTGGCGCTGTACCGCGCGCTGCTGTTCATCCACGAAGTCAGCCATATGAAGCATTCGGCGCTGCCGCGTTTCCGCGAGGGGTGGAACGCGCTGGTCGGCGTGCCGCTGCTGACCCCCGCCTTCATGTATGAGGGCGTGCACAATCTGCACCATGCCAAGACCCGCTATGGCACGGCCGACGATCCCGAATATCTGCCGCTGGCGCTGATGAAGCCGTGGACCTTGCCGATGTTCGTCCTGGTGTCCGCGCTGGCGCCGCTGGGGTTGCTGATCCGTTTCGCGATCCTGTCGCCCTTGTCCTGGGTCGTGCCGGGGCTGCGCAAGATCGTGGTCGAGCGCTATTCGGCGCTGGCGATCAACCCGCAGTTCCGCCGCCGCATGCCCGAGGGCGAGGCGCTGGTCCGCTTCAACCGGACCGATGCGGCGGCCTCGATCTGGGCGATCGCGTTGGTGGCGCTGGTCGCGACGGGGGTGATCCCGGTGCGCGGCTTTGCGATCGGGTTCGCGATCGGCTCGGCGGTGGCGGTGCTGAACCAGGTCCGGACGCTCGTTGCCCATCTCTGGGAGAATGAGGGCGAGCCGATGACCGTGACCGCGCAATATCTCGACTCGGTCAACGTGCCGCCGCCCGCCTTGCTGCCCGGCCTGTGGGCGCCGGTGGGACTGCGCTATCATGCGCTGCACCACCTGCTGCCGTCGCTGCCCTATCATGCGCTGGGCGAGGCGCATCGCCGGATCAGCGCGGCGCTGGAGCCGAACTCGCCCTATCACAAGGCGAGTTATAAGGGTCTGCCGGGGCTGGTCGCGAAGATCGGACTGAGCACCTTCCACCGGGGGAAGTGAGCGAAAGGTGCCGGGCGAGGGACGGGGGCGTGCGCTTCGACCTGGCTCGGCGCGAACGGCCTTCCCGATAATCCCATCATCCGTTCAGCCTGAGCGCAGTCGAAGGCCAAGGGAAATCCCTGTCCAGCTGCTATCCCTAGCCCGCGCTTCTGACGAAGCTGGGTTGGATCAACATTCAGTATTGCGTCTTCTTCCCTCTCCCCTCTGCGAGGGGCGAGGGAAGGAAAGGCATGGCCGAATGTCGATCCTATCTGGCCCCTATTCCTCGGTCCGGAACAGGACCGCTTCGCCGATCAGCAGGAACAGCAGGATCGGCGCCCATGCCGCGAGGAAGGGCGGGTACGCCCCCAGGTCGCCCATCGCCATCGAGAAATTGTCCGCCACGAAATAGGCGAAGCCCAGCGCCATGCCGATCACCGCGCGGACGAACAGTTTGCCCGAACGCGCGATGCCGAAGGCGGCGACCGCGCCCAGCAGCGGCATCAGCATCGCCGACATAGGCGCGGACAGCTTGTGCCACAGCGATCCCTCCAGCGAGGTGGTCGGCCGGCCCGCCTCGCGCAGGTCGTCGATCGCGCTCGACAAGGCGTCGAAGGACATGTTGTCGGCGCTGACGCTGGCCAGGGTCAGCTGTTCGGGCGTCACGCCCCGGCCGACGATCAGCGAGGGGAAGGTGGTGACCTTGCCCGACGCCACCTGGAACCGAGTGGCAGGGCCGATCCGCCAGCCATCGCCGTCGCGCTGCCCGCGCGGCGCACGCACGATCGCCACCAGGCTGCCGCCCGTCCGGTCATAGAGCGTCACGCCGCCGAGCTGGGTCCTGGCGCCGCGCCCCTGGATCAGATCGACCGAGATCAGGTCGTCGCCGTCGCGCACCCAGACATTGGACCGGTCGCCGCTGTCGATGGGCAGCGGGCCATACTGGACCTTCTGCCACGCGCTGAGCGTCGCGCTGGCGCGCGGTACGATCCGGTCGTTGAAGACGAAGCTGACCACCGCCACGCCCGCACTGGCGATCAGCAGCGGGGCGAGGACCTGATGCGCGGACATGCCCGCCGCCTTTAGCGCGATGACTTCCGAATTCTGGTTCATCGTGAAGAAGGTCAGGATGGTGCCCAGCAGCACCGAGAAGGGCAGCAGGAACGAGATGATCTGCGGCGCGCGCAGCGACACGTAACGCCACACCTGCGCCTGGCCGTTGCCGGGCGCGGCCAGCACCGCGCCGGACTCGCTCAACACGTCCAGCGTCTGGAGCACCAGCGCCACCGCGAACAGGATGGCGAAGGTGCGGATCAGGAACATCTTCGCCATGTAGATGGCGATCGTCTTGGACGGGAAAATGTTGGACAGGCTCATGCCGTATAGGCCTTTTTCCGGCGGCGGCCGGGCAGCCAGCGGCCGATCGCCTTGGCGATCTTGGCCACGCCGCGCTCCAGCGCCCCGATCGGCTGGCCGCCTGGGACATAGGCGGTCACATAATACATCCAGAGGACCAGCCCCGCAAAGACCGCGAACGGCCCCCATAGCGCCAGCAGCGGATCGACCTTGCCCAGCGCGCCGATATCGGCGGCATATTGGTTCACCTTGAAATAGGTGACGAGCATGACGATCGACAGGAAGACGCCCAGCGCCGAGGTCGATCGCTTGGGTGGAATGCCCAGCGACACCGCGAGCAGCGGCAACAGGAACATCGTCACCACCTCGACCACGCGGAAATGGAATTCCGCCCGGCTGCCCGCGCGTGCCTCGGCGCTTTGGGCATCCTGGCCGTGCCGGGCCAGTTCGGGGAGGGTGAACTCCAGGTCGCGGCCGCCGCGCTGGCGGAAATTGTCGAACTTGGGCAGGTCGATCGGCAGGTCGTGGCTGGAGAAGCTCAGCACGCGCGGCGCCTTGAACTCGGGCCGGTTGTGGATCAGCGTGCCGTTGGTCAGCCGGAAGATGATGACATTGGGATCGTCGGTCGCCAGAAACCGCCCGCGCTGCGCCGTCACGCCGATCCAGTCGCCCTTGGAGGTGTTGGCGTGGACGAAGATGCCCGACAGGTCGCGGCCATTTTCGCGGCTCTCCTCGATGCGCAGCGTCATGCGGTCGCCCAGATGGGTGAATTCGCCGACCTTGATCGAGGCGCCCAGCGCGCCGGTGCGCAGCTCGTAGCGCAGCCCCTCATAATAATAGCGCGCGATCGGCTGGATATAGCCGACGATCGCCAGGTTCAGCGCGGCCAGCACGATCGCGTACATATAGGGGACGCGCAGCAGCCGCGTATAGCTCATGCCGACGCCGCGCATCACGTCCAGCTCGGACGAGGTGGCGAGGCGTCGAAAGGCCAGCAGGATGCCCAGCATCAGCCCGATCGGAATGCCCAGCCCCAGATATTCGGGCAGCAGGTTGGCGAGCATCCGCCATACCACGCTGATCGGCCCGCCTTCGGTCGCGACGAATTCGAACAGGCGGCGGATGCGATCGAGCACCAGCAGCATCGCCGAGATGATCAGCGTCGCGAACAGCGGCAACGCGATCAGCCGGGCCATGTAGCGATCGATGGACTTCATGCGGGGGACATCACTCGCGCGATAAAACGGCCATGGCTATACGATCGGGGGAAGGGCGCGTCACCCCTTGTTTGCGATGGATTGGCGTGGGCCTCGACTTCGCCGGGCCCGAACCCAGGTCGCGTGCGGTATGGGGCAGCAAAAGGCTGTTCAGCGCGAGTGACATCGAGGGCCATGCCTCGACCCCAGCTCAAGCCGCCGCGCTGACCGACCCATCCCCGACATTGCGCGCCAGCGCCGCCGCCACCGCCCGCTCCAGCCCCACCAGGGTAAAGGGCTTGCGCAGCACCTCATAGCCCTCGAACCCGGTCGCCTGCGCATCGCCCGCGAAGCCGGTGACGAACAATACCGCGACCTCGGGGTAGCGGGGACGGAGCGTGGCGATCATCTCCGGTCCGGTCTGGTGCGGCATCAGCACGTCCGACACGATCAGCCTGATGTCGGCCTGGCGCGCCAGCATCCCCTCGGCCTCGCGCGGATCGCCGCAGGGCAGGGGATCATGCCCCAGTTCGGTCAGCGCGGCCATCGTCGCCGACAGCACGCGCGGATCGTCCTCGACCACCAGGATGCGCATGCCGCCGGTATCCTCGGCGTCCGGCGCGGGGGCGACCGGCTCGGCCACGGGGGCGGGGGCGGTCGCGGCGTGGTGGCGCGGGAAATAGAGATGGACCGTGGTGCCCGCGCCGGGCGCGGTGCGGATGGTGACGTCGCCGTCCATCTGGCCGACCAGCCCGAAAATCTGGCTGAGCCCCAGACCGGTGCCCTTGCCTGCGGGCTTGGTGGTGAAGAAGGGCTCGAACACCCGCTCGGCGACCTCGGGGGACATGCCCGCGCCGGTGTCGGTCACCGACAACAGGATATAGTCACCCGCCGCCGCGCGCGGCAGCTCGTTCGCCATCACATGCGCCTCGGCGGTGCGGATGGTCAGCTCGCCGCGCCCGTCCATCGCGTCGCGGGCATTCACCGCGAGGTTCAGGATCGCATTCTCCATCTGCGTCCGGTCGCCGAACAGCATCCAGCCGGTCGTCCGGTCCTCGACCGTTACCTTCACCCCGTCGCCCAGCGTCCGGTCGAGCAGGTCGCGCATCCCGGCCACCAGTTGCCGGGGCACGAGCGGCTCGGGGGTCAGCGCCTCCTCGCGGCTGAACATCAGCAATCGCCGGGTCAGCGCGGCGGCGCGGTGCGCACCCTCGGTCGCGCTGTCGAGATGGCGGCGGACATCCTCCACCCCGTCCGCCCGGCGCGCCAGTTCCAGCCCGCCCAGAACGACGGCCAGCATATTGTTGAAATCATGCGCGATCCCGCCGGTCAGCTGGCCCAGCGCATCCATCTTCTGCACCTGGCGCAGCTTGGCTTCCTGGAGCTTGAGTTCTTCGGTCGCGGCATCGACCGCGTCCGCCAGTTCCTCGGCACGGGCGCGTTCGGCATGCGCCTCGGCGCGCGCCTCCGCCCGCTCGCCGACGGCATGGACGATCATCCAAGCCAGCAGGATCGCGCCGAGCGCCAGCGCCAGCCCGAACAGGCCCAGCCCGCTGGCGATCCTGTTGGAATGCAGCACCGTGTCGCGCGCTGCGGCGGTGCGTTGTTCGAGCAGGCGGCGCTCGCCCGCGATCAGGACGTTGAGCGTCCGGTTGATCTGCAACAGCGCCTCGGCCCGCCGCGCCTGATGGTAGAGCGCATAGGCCTGGCGATCGCGGTGATAGGTGGTCGACAGGGCGATGGCCGACAGCTCGCGCCCGCGTGCCTCATAGGCGGCGCGCAACTGGTCGACCAGCCGCTGCTGCCGGGAATCCTCGACCAGCATGTCCAGCCGGTCGAGCTGCGCCGCCGCCAGCGACCATTCTTCCGAATAGATTTGCCCGATCTTGTTGTCGCCCGAGATGACGTACCGCCCCAGCGACGCCTCCGACCGGGCGATCGTGCCCTCCACGGTGCGGGCCAGGATCATCACGTCATAGCTGCGGCTTTGCAGGTCGAGCGCGCGGTCCCGCTCGCGATTGGCATGGCCCAGCGTGACGATGAGCAGGACCAGCGTCGCCGCGCCGGTCAGCGCCATGGCGATCAGCGCAAAGGTCCGCCACCGGCCGACCCTTCCCTGGTCCTCCTGTTCGATCACGGTCGCCACGCTATCGCAAGCATGGGATATTGCAAAGCCGCCAGGGGCATAGGCCGATCAGGCGAGAACGCCGACCGCCTGGCCCGCCGCCCGGAACATGCCCAGCACCGTCTCGATCTGTTCGGGCGTATGCTCGGCGCAGATCGAGCAGCGCAGCAGGAAGGTCCCCGCCGGGGTCGCGGGCGGGCGCGCCATGTTGACGTAGAGCCCGCCGTCGAGCAGCGCCTGCCACATGATGACCGCCTGTTCCTGGTCGTCCAGGATCACCGCGACGATCGCGCTGTCGCAGTTTTCGGTGCCCAGCCTGAACCCTATCGCCTTCAGTCCACCATGCAGCGCGCGTGCGTTCGACCACAGCCGCTCGCGCTTTTCGTGCGCGGTCATCAGCTTGCGGATCGAAGTCGTCGCGGTCGCCACCACCGAGGGGGGCAGCGAGGCGGTGAAGATATACGGGCGGCAGGCCAGGCGCACCGCCTCGAACTTCGGATGGTTGGACACGACGAAGCCGCCGACCGTGCCGACCGACTTGGAGAAGGTGCCGACGACGAAATCGACCTGGCCTTCCAGCCCCTGCGCCTCGTACACGCCGCGCCCGTTGGGGCCGAAAAAGCCCATCGAATGCGCCTCGTCGACCAGCACCATGCACCCGTGCTTCTTGGCGACCGCGACCATTTCCTTCAGCGGGGCGATGTCGCCCAGCATCGAATAGACGCCCTCCAGCACCACCAGCTTGGCGGGCTCCTTGGGCAGACGGCCCAGCCGCTTGTCGAGATCCTCGACCGAATTGTGGCGGAAGCGGACGATCTCGGCATTGCCCTGCTGGCAGCCGTCATAGATCGAGGCATGGCTGTCGGCGTCGAGGATGACATATTCCCCCTTGCCCGCCAGCGTCGAGATGATGCCGAGGTTCGCCATATAGCCGGTCGAGAAGACGATCGCGCCGGTCGTGCCGTAGAAATCGCGCAGCGCCTGTTCGACTTCCATATGGTCGTGAAAGGTGCCGTTGAGCATCCGGCTGCCATTGGTGCCCGAGCCGAACTGTTCCAGCGCGGTCTTGCCCGCCGCGATCACGTCCGCGTCGAAGGTCATGCCCATGTAATTGTACGTGCCGAGCAGGATCGTGTCCTTGCCCCGGATCACCGCCTCGGTGGGCGACTTCACCTGTTCCATCACGATCGCAAAGGGATCGGTGACGCCCGAGTCGAGCAGCTTCTGCCGCTCGGCGATCAGGCCGTCGAACTTGGACAGCAGGTCATGCTCGGGGGCGACCGTCTCGGGGTCGGCGGGCAGGGCGTGGGGCTGGGCGGCGGCTTCGGTCATGTCGGTGTCCGTTTGGAGGCGATCAGGCTTGCTTCAGCTTTTCGACCGCGTCGACCAGCTGGCCGACATTCTCGATCTCGGCCTGCATGTTCATCGTGATGATGATGTCGAATTCGTCCTCGATCGCGGCGACGAAATCCATCACGGTCAGGCTGTCCCACTCCAGGTCGCCCTGGAAGGTCGTCGCCTCGGTCAGTTCGACACCCTTTTTGTTGAAGGGCGCGATCTGGGCCGCGACGGTGTCGAAAATGGCTTGGCGGTCGCTCATGATGATCCTTTCGAGGGGGCCAGTGGCACCCAAATGCGGCGGCTTTTCGACCGCGTGATGGCGTTCGCTATAGCAAGCCGTTGGCGCGATACCACCGTGCCGTATCCGCCAGCCCCTTGGAAAGCGCGATGGCCGGTTCCCAAAGCGCGGGGTCGGGGCGGCGCGCGGGGTCGGCGGTCCAGTCGGGATGGCAGAGATAGCCGACCCGGTCGGGGGTCAGCTTGGCGCCATTCCCGCGCAGCTTGCGGTCGATCTTCGCGCCCAGGCTCAGCAGCGCCTTGGGCAGATGCAGCGTCATCACCCGCCGCCCCACCGCCGCGCCGATCGCGGTCGCGAGATCGGTATGGGTCAGGACCTGGCCGTCATCGACCTCCAGCATCGCACGCGGACCGTCGGCGGCGACGAGCGTGGTCAGCAGCCGCGCGAAATCCTCGACTGCGATCAGCGACAGCTTGCCCGGCGGCGGCATCAGCGCGAGGCCTAGTTTGGCGGCGCGGAACATGTCGCGCATCTCCATGTCGCCGGGGCCATAGATGCCGCTGGGCCGGACGATGGTCCAGTCGAGGCCGCTATCCGTCACCACATCCTCGGCCTGCCGCTTGGACCAGCCATAGGTGGAGAGGTCGGGCTCGCGCGCCGACAGCGAGGAGACATGGACGAAGCGCCGGATGCCCGCCGCCTTGGCCGCCTCGACCATGGCGCGGGTGCCGTCGATATTGCCCGCGACGAAGCCCGCGCGATCGGGTGCGTTGACCACGCCCGCGATGTGCAGCACGGCATCCGCGCCCTCGACCAGCGTCGCGAGGCTCTCCGGCTTGTCGAGCGCGCCCGCGATCCAGGTGATGCCGGCGCGCGACGGCTGGGCCCGCCGGGTCAGCGCGCGCAGCGACAGCCCCGAACCGGCGGCGCGGTCCACCACCGCGCGACCGACGAAACCGGTCGCTCCCGTCACCGCGACGATCATAGCAGCGCGAGGTGGTTGCGATGGATCAGCGCGGCGCGCGGGGCATGGCCCAATATCCGCGCCTGCTGGTCCGACCGCGTGCCGATCAGTGCGCGCGCCTCGGTCGAATCATATTCGCTGAGGCCGCGCGCGATGGTGCCGCCCGGCCCCTCGACCGTGACGAGGTCACCGCGTGCGAAATGGCCCTGCACGGCGGTCGCTCCAGCGGCGAGCAGGCTGTTGCCCTCGGCCAGCGCCTTGGCCGCGCCCGCATCCACGGTGATCGCTCCGCGCGCGGTCAGCCCGCCCGCCAGCCATGCCTTGCGCGCGGGTGCGCTCTTTTCGGCGACGAAGATAGTGTGGCGCGCAGGGGTCGACAGCGGATGCTCGATCCGCCCCGACGCGATGGCGAGGTGGGCGCCCGCGCTGACCGCGATGCGCGCGGCGGCGATCTTGGACACCATGCCGCCCGAGCCCATGCCCGAGGCCGAGCCGCCATCGGCCATGCCGCTGACCGCGTCGATCCGATCGACCCGTTCGATATGGCGTGCCTCCGGATTGGTATGCGGGTTGCTGTCGTACAGCCCGTCCACGTCGGAGAGCAGCAGCACCCCGTTGGCGCCCGCCGCCTGGCCCACCCGCGCGGCGAGCCGGTCATTGTCGCCGAACCGGATTTCCTCGGTCGCGACGCTGTCATTCTCGTTGATGACCGGCACCACGCCCAGCCCCAGCAACCGCCCCAGCGTCGCCGCCGCGTTCAGATAGCGGCGGCGATCCTCCAGATCGTCCAGCGTCACCAGCATCTGGGCGGCGGTCAGACCCTGCGCCTGGAGCAGCTCGGCCCAGGCCTGGCTGAGCGCGATCTGGCCGGTCGCGGCGGCGGCCTGCGCATCCTCCAGGCTGGCGCGGCCGCCCTTGGGCAGACCGAGGCGGCGTGCGCCGAGCGCGATCGCGCCGGAGGAGACGATCGCGATCTGCTGGCCTGCACGGACGCGCGCGGCGATGTCGGCGACCAGCCCGGTCAGCCAGTCGCGACGGACTTCGCCTTCCGGGGTGACGAGGAGGGCGGAGCCGACCTTGACGATCAGCCGCTGGCAGGTGGTGGGGGGGAAGATCATGGCGAAATGGTCATAGGATAGGAATGTCGTGAGCGATGGTCTCTGCGAGGCACGTTTCCCTCCCCCCAACCCCTCCCGCTTGCGGGAGGGAAGAGGTTGTGGGGCAAGCGTTCCACCTTGGCTCTCCCTCCCGCAAGCGGGAGGGGATGGGGGAGGGCAGGGTGTCTCACCGCGCCAGCCGCCCGCACCGTCAGGCCAGCGGCGACCACGTGATTTCGTCCTCGCCTTCGTCACCCTCCGGCACCGAATCGGGCCCCGGCCCGATCGCCTCGAGCAGCTTGTCGAGCACCCAGTCGACGCCGATACCGGCCGCGCCCGACAAGGGGATCACGTCCGCGCCGCTCGCCTCGGCCAGTTCGGCCGACAGCGCCTCGATCAGTTCGTCGTCCAGCGTGTCGATCTTGTTGAGCGCGATGATGTGCGGCTTTTCCGCAAGCCCGCCGCCATAGGCTTCCAGCTCGTCGCGGACGATGCGATAGCTTTGCGCGACATCCGCATCATTGGCGTCGACCAGATGCAGCAGCACGCGGCACCGCTCGATATGACCCAGGAAGCGGTCGCCGATCCCGGCGCCGTCCGCCGCGCCTTCGATCAGGCCGGGAATATCGGCGACGACGAATTCGCGCTGGTGATGCCGCACCACGCCCAGCTGCGGCCGGGTGGTGGTGAAGGCATAGGCGCCGACCTTGGCCTGCGCGTTCGTCACCGCGTTGATGAAGGTCGACTTGCCCGCATTGGGCATGCCCACCAGACCCGCATCGGCCAGCAGCTTCAGCCGCAGCCAGACCCATGCCTCCTCGGACGGCCAGCCGGTGCCGTGCTGGCGCGGGGCGCGGTTGGTCGAGGTCTTGTAGCTGGCATTGCCGCGTCCGCCGTCGCCGCCGCGCAGGAACACCTCGCGCTGGCCGACCTTGGTGAAGTCGAGCAGCACTTCGTCCTTGTCCTCGGACAGGACCTGGGTGCCGACGGGCACCTTGATGACCAGATCGTCGCCGCCGCCGCCGGTGCGGTTCGACCCCGACCCGCCATGGCCGCGCGGCGCGCGGAAATGCTGGGTATAGCGGAAGTCGATCAGCGTGTTCAGTCCGGCGACCGCCTCGAAGATGATGTCGCCGCCCTTGCCGCCATTGCCGCCATCGGGGCCGCCATATTCCATGAACTTCTCGCGCCGGAAGGAAACGGCGCCGGGGCCGCCCGCGCCGGAGCGGACGAAGATTTTGGCCTGATCGAGAAAATGCATGGCTGCGCTCTTAGTCCGGGCCGCGCCAAGAGGCCAGCCCGCCCGTCATCCTGCCCGCCATTCAGGCGACCAGCACGGCCCCGCCGCACCGCACGCCGTTGATCGTCACATCGGCCTGGCCGACATGCAGGCCCATCAGGTCGGTCAGGTTGCCGATCAGCAGGTCCAGCGCCGGGGCGACCGGCAACAGCGCCGCGCCAACCGCGCCCGTCAGTCCGCCCAGCCCGATCGGGATGCCCAGCGGCACCAGTTGCAGGTCGACCTGCCGGATCAGCGACTGGGCGATGCCGCGGACCGCCGAATTGGCGGTGACCGTCCTGGTCATTGCATTGGCGATATCGGTCTGGTCGAAATGGATATGCTGCCACGCGGTGTCGCTCGCCAGGTCGATCCGCGCATGGCCCATGACCTTGGCGAGCGGAATCTGGAGCAGCGTCGCCGCGCCGGTGATCGGCGCGCGGTTCATGTCGTCGAACAGCGTCCGGTCGACCTGCGCGACCGCCAGCGTGCCGGGCGAGGGGAGGCTGTCGACCGTCACCGTCGGGGTCGTGCCTGTGCAGCGCACCGCGTTCAGCCGCGCCTGGGCCGAGGCGGTCTCGACGAACAGCGGCAACTGGATATTGGCGAGAAACGGCACCCCGATCTGGGTATCGACCAGCAACCGCTGTTGCGCGGTGCGGACGGTCGTCGACCCGTCGCGCGTCACCGCCAGCCACGGCGAGGCGGCGGGCCGCTCGCCGATCGCCAGCAGCACCCTGGTCGACACCAGTCCAGGCACCGACGCGCCCAGGTCCAGCGCCACCTGCCGCCGCCCATTGGCGATGGCCAGCGATTCGCGCAGCATCGAATAGGCATCGACCCCGATCAGGTCGCGCGATGTCGCCGATGTCGCATCGCCCAGCGGCCCCAGGTCGATCAGCCGGGTCAGCGGCACCGGCGATCCCGGCACCCGCAAGGCCAGACGGCGCAGCAGCGTGGCCGTGCCCGCCTGGCCCGTCGTGTCGGCCATGGCGTTCAACAAGGTGGGCAGGGTGACGTCGGCGGCCAGTATCTCGTTATAGCTGGCGCCGGTCAGGTTCAGCCGCGTGCCGAGCGCCTTGATCATGGGCAGCAGCTCGATTCGCGTGTCGACCAGCGCCCGGTAATCGAGCAGCGACAGCGACAGGTTGCTGCCCGCCAGGCCGCTGAGCAGCGCGCCGGGCAGCCCGTCCTGAACCTGCGCCAGCCGGGTGCCGAGCGAGAAGGCGGCAAGATCGACTCGCCGCGCCACCGCGCTGGCCGCGACGGGGCGCTGGGCATCGCCGGTCAGCACCCGCCCGAAAAACAGCCGCACCGGCTGGCGCAGCACGACCCGAATCGCCCCGCCATCCGCGCCCGTCGCGAAGCGGTTTTCCGGCGCGATCGAGCGGTCGGCGCGGTAGGTGCCGATCGCCAGCGTGCTCGATACATGGACCAGGCCGTTCGTCGCGAGCAGGCGCTGCACCGCCTCGGCGCGCCGCTCGGGGCTGGAGGCGACGGCGGCGAGCGCGGCCTGGTCCGCCACCCCCTGCAATTTGCGCTGCGACAGGGTGAGCATGCCGATATCGACGCCCAGCGCCGCACAGCCGATCAGCGCCATGGCGGAAATCGCGGTCAGGATACTGACGCCGCCCCGCCGGTCGTCGCGGAGCCGTGCCCTCACAGGCCGCCGATCATCGCCACGCCCCGGGCCGACAGTATGCGCCCGGGCGTCGGCACGAAGGGAAGGTTCAGCAGAGGATCGTCATGCGCATCATAGCGGATCGAGACGGTCAGGATATTATTCTGCTCGACCGCGATGATCTCGCCCCGTTCGGGCCGAAGCGTGCCTGCCGCGCCGAGCAGCCGCCGGGCGGTATCGACCGCGATCGTCCGGCGCTCGCCCGCATCGATCCCGGCCAGCGCGGCGCGGGCGGCATCGTTGGCGGCCTGCTGCACCATATGCGCGGTCAGGAAATAGTCGGCGAAGCTGACGATCCCCATCAACAGCCCCAACAGGATGGGCAGCACCAGCGCCAGTTCCACGACCGCCACGCCCCGACGATCGCGGCCGAGCGAAGAGGACGGGAGAGAGAGCCTAAATCTAAGCGCCCAGGGTGAGGGCTGCGAACGGGCAATATGGACCATCGATTTCCCCCTGACGGCTGATGGATATATCACATCAGGGGCGTTGATCCTTATCAATCGCCTAAATCTATCCCACTGACCCCGTGAATTTTTGGACGCGCTCGCAGATGCGACCAGAACGGACAGGAATCGCGTCGTTGCGCGCAAATAACGTGCTCAAAGCGGGAATGGTTAACGCGCGCGGCCGCTCGCGTGGAGGACGTGACCCATCCCCCGAGTCGCGGCGATTCGGACGGGGCCCGGCTTCGCCTTTCCGGTGATGGAAAGGCGAAGAGGTTCAGGCGGCGAGGGGCATGGACGCCCGTCGGTCGTCATCCAGGTCGAGCGCGTAGTGGATGCTGGGCGACAATGTCGCGCGCGCGGCGGAGGCGCGGGCCATGCGCTGTCCGCTCGGGCGGAAGCCCAGCTTCGTCAGCACCTGCCCCGAGGCGGGGTTGTCGGCGAAGTGCCAGGCGCCCAGCCGCCGGATCGGCAGGGCATGGCGCGCCATGTCGACGACCGCGCGGCCCGCCTCGGTCGCATAGCCGCGCCCCCAGGCCGCCGGGGTCAGCCAATAGCCGAGCTCATGCCCGGTATCGCCCGTGATGATCGCGATGCCGCCGATCAGTTCGGGCGCGCCGCCGCGATCCAGCGCGGTGATCAGGAAGCGCGGCTCGGTCGCGCCGCAGGGCAGGGCCAGCCAGCGCTCGGCATCGGCCTGCGCATAGGGGTAGGGAACACGCGCCGCCATCCGGGCGACGGCTTCATGGCCGATCGCCCGGGTCAGGGCGCTGGCATCTTCCGGCCAGGCTGGCCGCAGCAACAATCTTGGGGTCCGCGCGAACATCACTCGACAACTCCTCGTCACGCCAGGCGCCTGTGGCACGTCCCGATGACGGGACGGAGACAGGCGCGGGGGCGGTGGAGGGAGCATGAAAAAAAGGGAGCCGGGGTGACCCGTCTCCCTTTTTTGCTGGTTCCTGCGCGGAACCCGGGTCACCCTGGTGGGCAACCCGGCGCGGTTGCCCGATTATTCGGCCGCTGCGGCCAGTTCGACCGAGCAGAATTTACGGCCCAGCTTGCCCTCGTGGAACGAGACGCGGCCATCGACGAGCGCAAACAGGGTATGGTCCTTGCCCATGCCCACGTTGCGACCCGGATAGAACTTGGTCCCGCGCTGACGCACGAGGATGTTGCCGGCGATGGCTTCCTGGCCGCCGAACTTCTTCACGCCAAGGCGACGGCCGGCCGAATCACGACCGTTACGCGACGAACCGCCTGCTTTCTTATGTGCCATTGCGAACTACTCCTGGATTTCGTTGGGTGGCGCGGCTGAGATTCAGGCGCCGACCGACACGATCTTCAGGATCGTGTGCTGCTGACGGTGGCCGTTGCGACGACGATAGTTGTGGCGACGACGCTTCTTGAAGACGATGACCTTGTCGGCCTTCGCCTGTGCGATGATTTCGGCGGCAACGGTGATGCCGTCGACGGCCTTCAGCTCCGAGCCTTCGCCCGCCAGCAGAACGTCACCCAGCGTCACCGACGCGCCGGCTTCGCCCTCGATCTTCTCGACGACGATCTTATCTCCGGCGGCGACGCGATACTGCTTGCCGCCCGTGCGCACGACTGCGAACATGGCTCTTATCACTTCCCAAATGCATGGCTCCCGCGCGGGAATGCCCGTCGGGAAAGAAGGGTCAGCTAGGCAAAGGTGGCCCGATTGTCAACCAAGGATTGCAGCTTTTGATGCCGGGTCAGGGGTTCCGCGCACCCCAAATCCCCGCTGCCGCAGCCGACTCAGTGGCGATGTTCGCGCCGCAGCAGATAACGCCCATCGGCATAGCCGGTGAACAGGCCGGGAATCGCGGGATGCTCGATCGGTTCGTCGCTGTCGTCGTGCAACAGATTCTGCTGGCTGACATAGGCGACATAGCTCGATTCGGCATTCTCCGCGAGCAGGTGATAGAAGGGCTGGTCCTTGGCGGGCCGGATCTGCTCGGGAATGGCGTCATACCATTCGTCGCTGTTGGCGAAGACGGGGTCGACGTCGAAGATGACGCCGCGAATGTCGAACATGCGGTGGCGCACGACATCCCCGATCGCGAAGCGCGCGGTCGCGATCATCGGCGCGTCCACATCCAGGCGCGAGGTCAGGGGCATCATGTCGGTGGCGTCCATATCGCCCGATTTAATGTCTTTATCGCGCCGCACAAGTTTAGGCGCTTGCAATGCGCAAAAAGCTGATCTAACAGCGCGCCTCCAATCGATCAGCCCCGAAGGCCAACCGGCCTTTTTCGGATCGTCCTCGCGGAGAGGTGGCAGAGTGGTCGAATGCACCGCACTCGAAATGCGGCGTGCCGGCAACGGTACCGAGGGTTCGAATCCCTCCCTCTCCGCCACTTACCTGTCAAGCTGCTGATAAGCCTAAAAAGCCTTGTAAACGGGGCTTTCTGCGACGATGCTTGCTACAAAATCTGCTACAAAAAGGGGAGAAATCCTTGAAGCGGGTGAAGGGGCATCGTTACCTGTATCGACGCGGCGAGCATCTCGTCTTTCGGCGGGGTGTGCCCAAGCGCGCTCGTGCCGCTTTCGGGAAAATCGAGGTGCTGGTGTCCTTGGGTTCCGGCAGCATTTCCGAGGCTCGGCACTTGCTCGCCCGCGAACTGGAAAAGTTTGACCGTCTGCTGGCCGAGGCGACCGGCACCAGATCGCCAGCCGTGGTTCTTGACACCATCAAGCGAGAGCCGACAGCGGAAGAAGCCGAAGAAGGCGTGCGTCTGTGGTTCGCGGAGCGTGTCGGTCGTATGGTCGATGAGGTGAATACGATCACCGATGTAGATCGGGCGGTCGACCTTATGCGGGATTATGATGCCCTATTGGGAGACGCCGCCGCCGGAATGAGGATAGGCAGCGAAAGCGCCATGATGACCGATTGGATTGTCGAGGCGCTGATAGAACGTTTCGGGTGGCAGATCGCGCCTAGCACCCTGTTGCACCGTCGACTGACGAAGCTCGTTGGTCGCGGTCAGATGGAGGCTGCGCGTCGGTTCGCGCAGGAGGCCAATGGCGATCCCGTCCGCGTGTTGGATGACACTTTCTCGCCCGAGCAATATCGGTTGGATGCTGAGCGCCAACGCGAACGAGTGGCTCGGACCCCGGTGTCTATGATGGGGCTGTTCGATGGCTACTCCAAAGAGCGGAAGCCCGCTGCGGCCACGATCAAGGCGTGGCGGCGTCAGCTATCAGCCTTCGTGGCGTTCGTCGGGCATGATGACGCCGCCAAGATAACGCCGGAAGACGTCGTGGCATGGAAGGACCACCTGCTCCACAAGGCTGGCAAAGACGGTTCCGGGTTGAGCGCCAAGACTGTTGGGGAAACGTATCTCTCGGCTTTGAAAACCACGCTCCGTTGGGCCGTCGAGAACCGCAAGATACCTAACAATCCTGCCGAGACCACCCGCGTGCGAGGAGCGAAAAAGGTTCGCAAGCGTGGACCGGGTTTGACCGACGAGGAAGCCAACCAGATTTTGAAGGCAACGCTCACGCCGCCACCGTCTCGCCTTTCACCAGAACGGGCTTTGGCGCGGCGATGGGTGCCTTGGATTTGCGCTTATACGGGCGCGCGTGTGAACGAGATTACCCAACTCCGCTCCCAGGACGTCACCCAAGTTGATGGCATCTGGACAATACACATCACGCCGGAAGCCGGGCCTATCAAAACGTCCGTAGCGCGAACGGTTGCCTTGCATCCCCATCTCGTTGAACAGGGATTTCCGGCTGTTGCGAAAATGGCCAAGGGGTATTTGTTTTTCGACCCGTTGCGACGCAGAGGAGGGGCGGATGAAAACCCTCAGTCAAAAAAGGTGGGCGAGTTTTTAGCGAGATGGGTCCGCGAGATCGGCGTCAACGATCCTGCGGTACAGCCTAATCACGGCTGGCGGCATCGATTCAAAACAGAAAGTCGAAACGTTCGCATGGACCCGGAGATCAGGGATCGCATGCAAGGCCACACCCCTCGCACAGAGGGAGAGGCGTACGGCGACGTATCGGTCGGTGCGACGCTCAGAGAGATCAGACGCCTCCCGCGATATGCCATCACAGAGGCCGATAGAGACGAGTATTCTCAGTTGGGCTGCAACTGATGAACGTCGTCGTTATGTGTATGCACTGTGATGTTGTGTTTTTATTTTTAAGATACTTCTGGAGTAAGTGATGAAGATAAGCGGTGGTCAGACCCTTTATTGCACGGATGCGAGGAACATGAAAAACGTGGAGGACGCATCTGTCGACTTTCTGATTACTAGTCCGCCGTATTGGAACCTAAAGGATTACGGAGGTGGAGACGGTTCCATTGGTCATGTGGCATATGACGAATATATTGAGGAGATGAACGAGGTTTGGCGTGAGTGTTATCGAGTAGCCAAGCCTGGAGCAATCCTGGTTGTTAACGTCAACTCCCGTCGGCACCAGAAGGTATTTTACCCTATCGCGTTCGATATAGTGGCAAAGATGCGTGATTGGAAAATCCATGACGTAAATATCTGGTATATTCCGAATGCCTTGCCGCAGCCAAACTATTATATCGAGAGGCTTTTTGATAACAAGTTTGAATATCTTCTAGTGTTTGTAAAAGAGGAAGACGGCAAGCCCTACAAGTTTCATAAACCCCGCGTTCCGCAGAAGTATCTACTCGCTGATCCCCGTAGCGAGAAGCGAAATGCTGCGGGTCGTTGTGTGGGCAACGTTCTAAGAATACCGGCCTATCGTCCCCCAAACGTTAAAAAGGGCAACTACCACGTCGCAGCTTTCCCCGAGGAGCTGGTTGCCTTTTTTTTGGCCTCATACACTGACCCCGGCGATGTCATTGTCGATCCATTCGTTGGGTCTGGCACAACTTTAAAAGTCTGCCGCGTGATGGAGCGGAGGGGCATAGGTTTCGAGATAAACAGTTCTTTCGCAAATCTCATCAAAGATCGGGTCAGCGAGGAGTGGGAGGTGCCTGACTGGAAGTCGGTCGACATCCTCCACTCCGCGACAATGACGACTGGTAGCGCACCTAGGAAGTCACAATATCAAAAGCGCGTTAAAGACGCTGATTTGCTGGACGGCCTAGTCAAATAAGGATTAGGGCCTCGCCCGCCTCTATCTCGTCCCCAGTAAGATTGTAGCTCTCTCGATCTACTATGCGAGAGTTGCCCTGGTGGCGAGATAGAAAGGCCTTGTGATTAGCCTGAGAGTTTTTTGGTATGACGAACGTCATAGGCGTCGATATCTTAGTCGAGGAAATCATTATAGCCTTCCATATCGTATTAAACTGACAAAACTCATCCGCCTTTTCCAATACACCATGAAGACCAGCTCGATTGCTTTCAAAGCCCACGCCATCAATGAAGGCGAGCAGCACTGGCCGGTTATTGCTACCATACGCATTGTCCAACATGCGCTTTGCTTCGTCGACTTCTAAGTGGTCTTTGCTTTCGCCATACTGACCGATATTAGAAGTATGGACCGTAGATTTGATGCAGACAGCGGGGCGGGCTGCTCCCGGTATGACAAGATCAAATGATACGTTCCCGATAATCAAATCTCGGCATAGCGGGTTTTGCGCCTTCTCCTCTGGCTCAAACGGTATGCCGCACGCCAAGTGCAAGGCTGCAATGCGGAACTCTGCCTCGTGACCGCTGCGTTTCGCGCGCTCTTGCCTGATGTACCCCGGCCAAGTTGCCTGATTAAGCGCTTCAATTGCAGCGTCTAGTACGGTTCTGTCGCTCGCGAACGGCAAAAAAACTGTTTGTAGTTTTTTGGTGAGGTATGGCCCCGCATACTTCCATGCGTTGCTGCCCGGAAGTCCCTTGTACGAGCTTGGCACCTGAACTTTGACTGCTCCCGTGCGTGTTGCAGCCTTCAAATCCTGGATTATTTTATTTCGGGTTAGACCGACAAGTTGCAGGCAATGCCCCATCAGTACGGGATCGCGCGCAAGCGCGCGCCCTATGATTTGCGCGGAACGCTCAGGGCTTTCGTCTAGGACCGTCGATATAACCTCTCGTAATGCCTCGACTTCGGCTGCCGACAAAGGAGGGCGCTCGTCAAAAGACATTTGGAATGGATCGTCCGCATGGTTCCATACATTTGCAGCGAACTCTGCGCGGCGATGATCCAGCGTTTCCAATGATGTTCTCCCTTAGGCAAATCGGACTTGCCTTTGTGGTGATCGGTAACGGTGGTTGTATGGTGTCACAAGGCCTTGCTCCAGTGAGACAGCATGGCGAACGGTTATCGCTGTCTCACACAGGTCCGATCCTCGCCAATGAAACGCTGTCTCATGGGTTTTAGAAGTCAGTGAAAATCCATATAAAACAATAACGTAGGTCTGGACTGCGCTCGGCAGGCGGCTATCCTCTTGTAAACAAAGGGGATCGACCATGTTGATTGGATATGCCCGGACCAGTACGGCGGAACAGCTCGCTGGACTGGAGGCGCAGCAGCGCCAGCTTGTTGCAACGGGTTGCACGAAGGTGTTCTCTGAACAGGTGTCGTCGGTCGCTGTCCGCGACCAACTCGATTTGGCGCTGGAGTTCGTGCGCGAAGGCGACGCGCTAGTCGTCGCCCGGCTGGACCGGTTGGCGCGTTCGACGACCGATCTGCTGTCCATCGTCTCAACGTTAGAGCGTAAAGGGGTCGCGCTTCGCGTTCTCGATTTTGGCGGTTCGGAAATGGACACGAAATCGCCGAGCGGCAGGATGCTGCTGACGATGTTCGCCGCCGTCGCAGAGTTCGAGAGGAGTATAATGTTGGCCCGGCAGCGCGAGGGCATCGCCAAAGCCAAGGGCGAGGGGCGCTATCGAGGTCGAGCACCGACCGCGCGGGCCAAGGCCCAAGACGTCCGCGCTCTCGCACAGACAGGAGTAGGCGCGAGCGCCATTGCGGCCAAGCTCTCCATTTCCCGAGCATCGGTCTACCGCATCCTTGCCAGTCAGTCGGGGGCGGCAGCGTGAACCGGGTTGCCGTTGCCTTCTCGACTATCACCGCCGCGCTGGAGGACATGCACGCGGTTGCAACTGAGGGACAGGTTCCCGAGCTGTCGCCGGATGAGGTGGTGCCGTTGATCGCACGCTTGCGAACGGATACCCACAGTCTGGCGCGTCACATCGTCCCCGCCGTCGCCCCACTAAACCGATGAGCGGGAACAGCTATAATGGCTTCACCGCTGCCGAACGTCGCGCTGGTGGCGGCGCGATCCGTCATGCGTTGGCCGAGGGCGGGTTGCGTCCTGCCTCGTCCTGTTCGGTGTGCCTTGCTGGCCTGGGGCTGTCTCACCAATGGCACCTTGAGGACTACACGGCTCCCCTATCCGCATACCCAATCTGTCGACGGTGCCATTACGCGGTACACATCCGCTTCCGCCGCCCGGACTATTGGCAACGCTTTCTGCGTGAGCTTGGCGCAAAAACGTGGGTGCATGATCTCGCTGTCACGCCCATGCGTGAGCGCCCGTGATTTCGCGGGTGGCGTCGGCGACGATGCCCTTACTATTGTGGGGCGCGAGCACTTAACGGCAGGAAGGATATCCGATTGCGACCACCAGCGGTGAAGATCGTAAGGGCAAGGCAACGTGATCGCGCATCTTCACTGCCCGGCTTCGACCGGAACTTCCCGCCACAGACGCGCGAATGGGGCATCGACAAGCTGCAACTGAAACTGACAGGACAGTGGCGCACGACGCTGGCCGATGGACGCGCCTTTTTCGCTACCCGGTTGTCCGACCCTGCACTGCCGTGGCTACGCAATCACGATGCGAATAGGAGCGGTGTCACTGTCGAGACTGTCCAACCCTCCTTGCTGAAGTTGTCCTTGAAGATTTCGGCAACGCGTTGCAGCGAGACGGAGGGAGCAATCATCGCTGAGCTGTCAGCGAACCCCACGCGCACCCTCGCGTCGTTGATCGCGAGGTTTGGCGATCAGGAGGATTTTCGGGCGCGGATATTCTCAATGGATGTCCTGACTCTCTTCGGCGTCGCGGTCGAACCATCCGGCATCCCGCGCAGCCTCGATGGCTCAGACAACTATTTGCCGGATCGTCCTCCTGTCCACAGCCTCCTTGGTGATGATCCGTTTGCCACGTTCATTCCCACTTACATCGCGCAGTTGCAAATCCTGCTAAGCCGAACGCTGTCGGAATACGACGGTGGGTTCGGGTTCGACGGAAGCGATCAAGTTATCGCATCGCCGGACGGCGAAATCCGACTGAGTTGGGGGCAAATCGCAGTTCCGCAGATCGAAACCTATTTCGAGAGGTTCCACCGGAACGCTATACCCGCTGTCAGGGGAGCCGCTGTGTCCATACTCGACGCGGACACCGCTTCGCGTGTTACGCTGTACCCGGCATATCAGGAGCAGCCCAGTCTGGAACGAGATGGTGATCGACTGGCGTTGACCGCCACGATCTCATCAACGGTTGATGGTCGGCATACTCTATCAGTCTATGCCAAGACGCCTTCCCGCATCCGTTTTGAGGTGCGCCGTCAGCGGCGAGGTCGCTACGGGTCGGATGCGATTGGAAATAGCGGTGCAAGCTGCCCCCCGCACATGGCGCGTTTGGTCAACATTTTGCTGAGCGTCGAGCGCCAAGATGCTGCCCGGCTAATCCGATGGACCGACCTCTTCGAGTTTTTCGATGAACCGGACCTGCCTAGCATCGGCGATCTCGCCTACGTCATGCGGGCTATCTGTCGCGCAGCGAATGGGTCGGCAGAGCTGTTCGACTTGCTGACGGAAAGGCTGTTGGTCGATGGTGGATTGGCGATAGGGATCAACCCTCAGATCAGTATAGCTGCCATCCGTTATCTGGAGCGGGCAGGCGTGATCGAGAAAGGGCGGATACGTCACAGATACAGCCCATCCCAGATCGCTCGGTATAGGCTGGTCGGCGTTTATCGGTCCCTGCGTGAACGGATGCTAAAGGGCATATCGGGTCAATCCGGTGCAGACATGACCCGCGCTATTTAAACAGAACGCCCGGATCGACCTTCAACGCGAGTGCCAGCTTCTCGACGACGATGATCGTAGGCGCACGCTTTCCGCGCTCTATCCCGCTCATATAGGTCCGGTGAACGCCGACCGTATCCGCAAACTCGTCCTGTGAGATAGCCGCTGCCTCGCGCAGCGACCTCACGTTCCGGCCAAATCGCTCCCTGATGTCCATCGACGATGATGGACCACAATGTCTCCGATAGAACGACAGCCGATAGTCTACATAGTTGTTGCTAGCAACCGAATGCTCTGTAGACCATAGGATACAACTGCTTTGTTGGGAGGAACTATGCGAAACCTGATTATCGCCGGTGTGGCGCTGCTGGCTGCGACGCCTGCACAGGCCCATTGGCAGTATGCCAAGTGGGGAATGACACCTGCACAGGTGATCGCGGCTGGTAATGGCAAAGCGAAGGCGGCGGCGGGCGACAAGTCCGTGCAGGGTGACACCACCCGCGATGTAGAAGCGGATTACAGCGCGGGTGATCGCGCATTTCGCGCGAGCTTCTGGTTCGACGCCAGCGGCCTCCAAAAGGTCACGCTATCACCTACGGGTGAGCGACGGTGCCTCGATCTGCGGCGCGATCTCTTGGCGAAATACGGAGAGCCGGTGGAGCGCGATCCCGGTTCGGTCGAACGACTGATGTGGGCCGATAAGCCGTCCAACAATCGGATCGTCATCATCTTGGACGGCGACAGCTTCTGCGAGTTGCAGTACGCGCCGCTGGTCTCACGGGCGGGGGCGGGCCTCTAACATGATTGCCATCCTCTTAGCCGCCGCGTTGGCATCGCAGTCTGCCTCGAAGTACGACGCGCCGCCGATTGATCCGAACAAAGAGGGGCTTCTCGCGATCATGCGGGAGCAGCCGTTTTGGGCAGGCACCTCGACGAAAACCCCGGATGAACTGACCCTCTGTGTCGTCAGCGCGCTTTGGCATCATGACATGAACGCCGGGGCCTTCCCGGCTGGCGGTTCAGTCTACGTCAAAACGCAGTTCACGCTTGCAAGACTGTCGCCCCGAAATGGAGGCGGTACTGACGTCACGCTATGGGGCGGGGGTGGAAGCAAGGGCGGCATCGTTCCTCGCGTTAGAGGCTGCCTGTAGACCGATCTATCAACGATTCTCACCGTGAACATCGTATAAGGTTAAGGCGGCAACCCGACCTTTTGCCCCTGTCAGCTTTCGATCTGGCGGTGTGAGGATCGTAGATAAGACAGAAGGCCAGCTGTCATGCGAAGTGCCCGAATACGCAAATGTCGGTGCGGTGTGTTGCTACAAAAAGTCCTACAATCGGCCTCCTGTGCGACCGCCCAATATATTGACAATGAACGAATTTAGGAAAATGTTCAGTGTCCCTCCCTCTCCGCCATATCTCGCTGATTTCAACCAAGGCGTTGAAACCGGGGATCACCGCTCACATCGATAGCCATTCCGGATCCGGTTCTCATCGGCCGATCGTGAACGCTTTCGCCAACTGGCCGACGATACCCTTGCCAGCGCGACAGAGGCTGACCGCCATCGAGCCGCCGGGAAATCCCGTGGGGCGCGACGCGGCCGCTCGCCCGGAAGGGCTTTGGCGTTGCAACCTATAGCTAAGCCGGTGCAATGCTTTCCGATCAGATAGTTAGCGGGGGCGTCGATGGTGAGGGTGATAGGCTGGGCGCTGAGTGCGGCGGTCCTGACGATGGGGGCTCCCGCCCTTGCCGAAGACGAACCGCGCTTCTGCCCCACCAGGCCGAACCTCGGCGGATCGAGCTGCACGACCGAGCCGGGGCGCATCCATGTCGAGCTGTCGGCGCTGGACTGGCAGCGTGACGACCAAGCGGATCAGCGCGAGGATCGTATCGTCACGGCGGACTTTCTGGCCCGTCTGGGCATCGGGAAGAATAGCGAGGTGCAGCTCGACTGGGTCGGCTATGGCCGGAATCGGACACGCGACAAGGCGGCGGGCACGGTGGATACCGTCACGGGCACCGGCGACGTGACCTTCGCGATCCGCCAGCATCTGGCGGGGGACAAGCAAAAGCCCTTCTCGGCGGGCGTGCAGGCGTTCGTGACGGCCGCGACGGGGCGTTATCCGGTCGGTGCGGGCAGCTGGTCGACGGGTATCATCGTCCCCGTCCAATATGAGCTGACCAAGAAGGTCGCGATCGCCGTGACGGCCGAGGCCGATGCCGCGGCGAACCAGTCCGGCATGGGACGACATTTGGCCTATAGCGAGATTGCGGGCCTGCGCTACAAGTTCACCGAGCGGGTCACCGCGACCGCGGAACTGTCGCTGGAGCGCGACGACGAACCCGATGGGCACGAGACGCTGGCGCTGGCCGCCCTGTCGGCCGCGTGGCGCCCGACCAAGGTCGTGCAGCTCGACATTCTGGCATCGGCTGGCCTGAACCAAGCCGCGCCGGGCTTGCGCCTCGTAACCGGCGGCGCGATCCTCTTTTGAGCGGCGCGGGCAAAGGCCGTGGCCCGTGCTGCGCCGATGTCAGGGGCGCGCGCCATCGATCAGGCACGCAATGAGCTTGTCACTGGCGGGCTTTACATTCTCCTGATGGAGCGTCCTGGCGCAGACGGAGCCCAGCGAAATGACCATGAAGGCCTGGGCCAGCGTGTAATGCTCGCTCTTGACCGAGTCGCTACCCATCAGGCCCGCAAAGGCGCGGCTGATATTCTCCGACGCGCGCTCGCGAACATCGAGGAAGATGGCCTTGATCCGATCGTTCCGCGCCGCTTCCGCCGCGATCTCGAGGAACAGCCGGTCTCCGGCTTCGTCCTTGCGGGACGGTGTCCCCACCAGCCACGCGATGATCCCGTCGCGGTCCTTCGTCGCCAGCGCCCTGTTCAGCGTCTTCTGGTCGGCGAACCGTTCGCAGTCGGCTGCCACGATGGCCGCGATGATGTCCTCCTTCGACGGAAAGTCGCGGTACAGCTGTTGAACTGCGACGCCCGATTCCTTGGCGATCGCGGCGATTCCCGTGGCGTGAAAGCCATTTTCGACGAACAGGCGACGCGCCACCTCCTTGATATTGTGCCGGCGCAATTCGGCACGGGTGGGAGGTGGGCACTGGGTATTCAACACGTTGGGACCTCTCTTAAGGATGTTGACGCACTCGACCGGCGGGTCTAACGACACCGTTTGTGAGTGATCGCTCTCATACAATTTAGCAAGCGGGAAATGATATGTCCTCCAATCGGCTGATGGGTCGTGTGTTGGCATCCGGAGCCTTGCTCGCACTGGCCGCTTGCGGTGCCGGTAGCAAGCAACAGCAGCAGCAGGCTGCCCAGGGACCGGCACCGGTCGGTTATGTGGTGGCGAGCGAGCAGCCTGTCACCCTGACGACCGAATTGCCCGGTCGAACCACCGCATTCGAAACCTCGGATGTCCGTCCCCAGGTCAACGGCCTGATCACCCAGAGGCTGTTCGTCGAGGGCGACATGGTCCGTCAGGGCCAGCCGCTCTACCGTATCGATCCGGCGCCCTATCAGGCTCAGGTGGCCAGCGCGCGCGCCGCGCTGACCCGTGCACGCGCAGGGATCGCGTCCAGCGCCGCGCTGGCCCGCCGCTATGGCGAGCTGGTCAAGATCAACGCGATCGCGCGCCAGGAGTTCGAGAACGCCCAGACGAGCGCGGCGCAGGCGCAGGCCGATGTCGCCGCGCAACAGGCCGCGCTGCGCACCGCGGAGATCGACCTGGCCCGCACCACCATCCGGGCGCCGATCACCGGGCGGATCGGCCGTTCGGTGTTCACCACCGGCGCGCTGGTGTCCGCATCGCAGGCCAATGCGCTGGCCACCATCCAGCGGCTCGACCCGATCTATGTCGATATCCAGGAGCCGAGCGCCGAACTGCTGAAGCTGCGGCAGCAGATCATGAGCGGCCAGCTGACCCGCGACGGCAATGCCCGCGTCAAGCTGACGCTGGAGGACGGCAGCGAATATGGTCCCCAGGGCACGCTGCGCTTCGCCGACGTCACCGTCGACCCGACGACGGGCTCGCAGGTGATCCGCGCGCTGTTCCCCAACCCCAACGGCCTGTTGCTGCCCGGCATGTTCGTGCGCGCGTCGCTGGTCGAGGGAACGCGGTCGAACGCCTTCCTGGTGCCGCAGCGTGCCGTCAGCCGCGACGAAAAGGGGCAGGCGACGGTGATGGTGATCGGCGCGGGCAACAAGGTCGAGGTGCGGACGCTCCAGACCGGCCGCTCGATCGGCGACAACTGGCTGGTCAACAGCGGGCTGAAGGCCGGGGACAAGATCATCGTCGAAGGCGGCATGCTGCTGCGGCCGGGCATGCCCGTCCAGGGCAAGCCATGGAATCCCAATGCCAAGCCCGCCGGCGCGCCGTCGCCAGCGGGCCAGGCACAGGCACAGGCGAAGTAAACGGCCATGGCACGCTATTTCATCGATCGCCCGATCTTCGCCTATGTGCTGGCGGTGATGGTCGTCATCGCCGGCTTCCTGTCGCTGCGCACGCTGCCCATCTCCCAGTTCCCGGCGATCGCGCCGCCCGCGGTGTCGATCACGGCCAATTATCCGGGCGCCGACGCCCAGACGCTGGAGAACACGACCACCCAGATCATCGAGCAGCAGATGAAGGGGATCGATCACCTTCGCTACTTCTCGTCCTCCTCGTCCTCGGCGGGCAGCGTGACGATCACGCTGACCTTCGAGCAGGGGACCGATCCCGACATCGCGCAGGTGCAGGTCCAGAACAAGCTGCAGGCGGCGACCCCGCTTCTGCCGCAGGAGGTCCAGCGCCAGGGCATCATCGTCGCCAAGGCGACGCAGAACTTCCTGCTGTTTGTCAGCCTCTATTCGGAAAACGGCAAGCACAACGCGGACGACCTGTCCGATATCGTCGCCTCGCGGATCGCCGATCCGCTGTCGCGCGTCACGGGCGTCGGCGATACGATGATCCTGGGATCGCAATATGCGATGCGCATCTGGGTCGATCCGATCAAGCTGAACAATTATGCGCTGACCATGGCGGACGTGACCAATGCGGTTACGGCGCAGAACGCGCAGGTCTCGGCGGGCCAGATCGGTGCGCAGCCCGCGCCCAAGGAACAGATGCTCAACGCGACCGTGTCGGTCTCGTCGCGGCTGACCACCCCTGAGCAGTTTGCGAAGATCCGCCTGAAGAGCAACACCGACGGTTCGATCGTCCGGCTGGGCGACGTCGCGCGTGTCGAGATCGGCGCGGAAAACTACGCCTTCTCGTCGCAGTGGAACGGCAAGCCCGCGTCGGGCATCGGCATCAAGCTGGCGCCCGGCGCCAATGCGCTCGACACCGTCGCGGCGGTCAAGGAGCGGGTGAACGAACTGGCCAAGCAGTTCCCGCCCGACGTCAAGGTCATCTACCCCTATGACACGTCGCCCTTCGTGCGGCTGTCGATCGAGCAGGTGATCGAGACGCTGGTCGAGGCGGTCGTGCTCGTCTTCCTCGTGATGTTCCTCTTCCTCCAGAATTTCCGCGCCACGCTGATCCCGACGATCGCGGTGCCGGTCGTGCTGATGGGCACGTTCGGGGTGCTGGCGGCGTTCGGCTATTCGATCAACACGCTGACCCTGTTCGGCATGGTGCTGGCCATCGGCCTGCTGGTCGACGACGCGATCGTCGTCGTCGAGAATGTCGAACGCCTGATCACCACCGAGCATCTGTCGCCCAAGGAGGCGGCGCGAAAGTCGATGGACGAGATCACCGGCGCGCTGATCGGCATCGCGGCGGTGCTGTCCGCCGTGTTCCTGCCGATGGCGTTCTTCGGCGGATCGACGGGCGTGATCTATCGCCAGTTCTCGATCACGATCGTGTCGGCGATGGCGCTGTCGGTCGCGGTCGCGCTGATCCTGACGCCCGCGCTGTGCGCCACGATCCTGAAGCCGCACGACCCGAACAAGGGGCAGGGGAACGGCCCGCTGGCGCGGTTCTTCCGCTGGTTCAACGACCGGTTCGACCGGGGTCGCGATCGCTATGAAAAGGGCGCACGCTCGACCGCGCGGCGCTGGGGACGTTCGCTGATCGCCTATGCACTGATCGTCGCGGGCATGGCTTTCCTCTTCATGCGGTTGCCGAGCGGCTTCCTTCCCGACGAGGATCAGGGCGTGATGATCGCGTTGGTCCAGGGGCCTCCGGGGGCGACCAGCGCCCGGACCCAGAAGGGGCTCGACCTTGTTCGCGACCATTTCCTGAGCGATGCGGGCAGCGCTATTCGCGGTGTCTACACGATCAACGGGTTCAGCTTTGCGGGACAGGGCCAGAATAGCGGCATCGCCTTCATCCCGATGAAGGAATGGAAGGACCGCCCCGGCGCCGAGAACAAGGCGCAGGCGATCATTGGCCGTGCGATGGGGGCCTTCTCGCGTTACAGCGACGGCCTGATCTTCGCGGTCATCCCGCCTGCGGTCCAGGAACTGGGCAATGCCACCGGCTTCGACATGCAGCTCGTTGACGAAGGGGGGATCGGCCATGAGCGACTGCTGGCGGCGCGCAACCAGCTGCTGGGCATGGCGTCGCAGAACAAGCTGCTGGTCGGCGTGCGCCCCAACGCGCTCGACGATGCGCCGCAGCTCAAGGTCAATGTCGACCAGGACAAGGCGGGCGCGCTGGGTCTCGACCTGTCGACCGTCAACAACACGATCGCCACGGCCTGGGGTGGTGCCTATGTGAACGACTTCATCGACCGGGGCCGCGTGAAGCGCGTCTATATCCAGGCCGATTCCGCCTATCGCATGGCGCCCGAGGATATCGGCGACCTCTATGTGCGCGGGGCCACGGGTACGATGGCGCCGTTCACCGCCTTCTCCACCGTCGCATGGCATCAGGGGCCGATGCAGCTCACCCGCTATAACGGCCAGCCCTCGATGGAAATCCTGGGCCAGGCCGCGCCGGGCGTGTCGTCGGGCGCCGCGATCAAGGCGATGGAGGAGATGCAGGCCAAGCTGCCGCCGGGCACCCGGCTCGACTGGACGGGCCTCAGCTATGAGGAGCAGTTGTCCGGCGGCCAGGCGCCTGCGCTCTACGGGCTGTCGCTGTTGATCGTCTTCCTGTGCCTTGCCGCGCTGTATGAAAGCTGGTCGGTGCCGATCTCGGTCATGCTGGTCGTGCCGCTGGGCGTGGTCGGTGCGCTGCTGGCCGCGCTGATCACCGGCCTGAACAACGACATCTATCTGCAGGTCGGCCTGATCACCACGATCGGCGTGTCGGCGAAGAACGCGATCCTGATCGTGGAGTTCGCCGAGGAGAAGATGCGGGAGGGGCTGAATGCGTTCGACGCGGCGATCGAAGCCGCTAAGCTGCGCCTGCGTCCGATCCTGATGACCAGCCTGGCCTTCATCTTCGGCGTGTTCCCGCTGGCGATCGCCGACGGCGCGGGCGCGGGTGGTCAGAACGCCATCGGTCGCGCGGTGGTCGGCGGCATGCTGTCGGCGACGGTCCTGGCGATCTTCTTCGTGCCGATGTTCTTCGTCGTCGTCATGCGGCTGTTCGATCGCAAGAAGGGCGAAATGCCGCCGGGCGATGCGCAGCCGCACGAAGGCGGCAGGCCCCATGATGGCGAGCAGAACCCGCCGACCGTGCCGCAGGGAGTTTGAATCGTGATCCATTCCAAATTCGCGCTGGCCCTGCTGGCGGCCACGACGCTGGCCGGGTGCAATCTCGCCCCCAAATATGTGCGCCCCGTGGGAGCCGTCCCGGCGACGCTCCCCCAGGACGGCATCTATCCGGCGGCGGCATCCGACGCGCCCGACGTCACCCGGATCGGGTGGCGGGACTTCTTCACCGACGACCGGCTGCGCCGGACCATCGCGCTGGGGCTGGAGAATAATCGCGACCTGCGGATCGCCGCCGCCAACGTGCTCCAGGCCAGGGCGCAATATCGCGTCCAGCGTGCCGATCTGGTGCCGTCGACGACCCTGTCCGCCTCGGGGACCTATACCAACAACATCCAGGGCGCCTCGGGCGCGCTGGGCGGGGCGGCCGGTGGTGGAACCGGCACGGGCACAGGGTCAGGCACGGGCACGGGTACCGGAACCGGCGCGGGTTCCGGCGGCACCGGACTGGGCGCCGGGGTGGGGACATCCTCGTCCAACCTGGAATTCTATTCGGTCAATGCCGGTTTCTCCGCCTTCGAACTCGATCTGTTCGGTCGTGTCCGCAACCTCAACCGGGCGGCGCTGGAACAGTATTTCGCGACCGAGGAAGCCCAGCGCTCGACACGCATCAGCCTGATCGCCGAGATCGCGACGGCTTGGCTGACCTATGCGTCGGATCAGGATCAGCTGCGCATCTCGCAGGAGTCGCTGAAATCCTTCGAGCAGTCGCTGGAACTGACGCGGGCGCAATTCCGTATCGGCGTCGCCTCGGAGCTGGAGGCGCGGCAGGCCGAGACGACCTATCAGGGCGCGCGCAATGACATCGCGGTGCTCAAGACGCGGGTGGCGCAGGACAAGAACGCGCTCGACCTGCTGGTCGGCGCGCCCGTGGCCGGTGAGCTGCTGCCGCAGGGGCTGGGCGATGCGAACGCGGCGTTGCAGGTGCTGCCCACCGGCCTGTCGTCGGACATATTGCTGCGCCGCCCCGACGTGTTGCAGGCCGAGCATCAGTTGATCGCGCAAAACGCCAATATCGGCGCGGCGCGCGCGGCGATGTTCCCCCGCATCTCGCTGACCGCGACGTTGGGCACGATCAGCACCGCGCTCAGCGGTCTCTTCGCGGGGGGCAGCTTCACCTATACGGGCGCACCGTCGGTCTCGCTGCCGCTGTTCGACGGGGGACGGCTCCGCGGCAATCTGGACGTCGCGCGGGCGCAGCAACAGGCCGCCGTCTCGACCTATGAGAAAACCGTCCAGACCGCCTTTCGCGAGGTGGCGGATGCCCTGGCGCAGCGCGGCACCATCGACGAACAGATCGCGGCGCAGACCGCCCGCGTGGAGGCGGCCAATGTCGCGCTGAGGATTTCGGACGCGCGTTACCGGACGGGGGTCGAATCCTTCCTGACGACGCTCGATTCCCAGCGTACCGCCTATTCGGCGCAGCAGCTGCTCGTCACCACGCGCCTCAACCGGGCGAGCAACATGGTAGAACTGTATCGCTCGCTGGGCGGCGGGCTGAATTAAGGCGGATTGCCGTTCGGCACTGCTTCTTCCCTCTCCCCTGGAAAGGGGAGAGGGTTAGCGAAGCTTGCCAGCCTGCTGGCTAGCGCAGCTTGGGTGAGGGGTGGAGCGAGCCCAAAGGCTCGCGCGCTCGCAGAGCGAGCGCCACCCCTCACCCAGCTCCGACTAAGCCTTTGCTCTCGCAAAGGCCAAGTCTGCGCAACCCTCTCCCCTCTGCGAGGGGCGAGGGAAGGGCGGTGTCTTCATTCCTCTCCCGCAAGGGGAAGAATTGGCGCGCGGGGCGATGCCGCCACAATCGCCTGCGCTCGCTCCTGCACCCTTTGCCAGATCGCCCGTTCCTCGACCGCGTCGGCAAGGGCGCGGTGGGCGGGTGTGGTGTCCTTGGTCGCGTTGGCCCATGCGACGAGGTGCTTGACCTGCGCCTCGAGTCGATCGGGGGGCACGCTGTCGCGCAGGATCCGGATCGCCGCATCGCGCAGGGCGATGTCGGTGTCCTGCAGGCGCAGCGTGTGGCGGGGGAAGCCCGCCGCGCGCAGCAGCGCGCTCAGCCATTTGCCGTCTCAGGACGGTGCGCTGGCGAACAGCGCATGGCCGGACAACTGCTCGACCATCTGCCGCGCGACGAAATCATGCGCCGCGCCGTCGCGGACCAGCGTCTCGCGCGACAAGCCATGGATCCGCTCGGCGGCGGCGTTCCAGTCGGTCCAGCCCGGCGCGGGCGCGATCAGATGGCTTTGCGAACGGCCGTCCTCGAACACCCAGGCCACTTCGATCGGGTGGCTCTTGTCCGAGAGCGAGGATGCCTCGAAATCCAGGAAGACGTTCATCGCTGCGGCGCCCCTTCGGCATACCATTCGGCATAGCCGGTGTTGCGGATCAGGTGGCGGTTGAGATCGGGCGTCCCATCGTCCCACCATACCGGCCCGCGCTCGCCCAGCGCGACCTTGGCGGCCTGGACCTGCGCCCGTGCGTGGCGGAGCCCGGCCTCGTCCTCCTGCGCCATCGCCGCCCGTATCGCGCGCCGGGCGTGCATCAGCGCGTCGACCAGCGCCTGCCGCTCGTCGGGGGCCAGAGCGGGGTTGGCCTTTCGCCACAACCGGCCTCGTACGACGATGTAGCGGCCGTCCGGCGTGGTCACGACATCGCGTCCCCGGCCTCCGTCGCCGCTGGAGGCGTCGGCGTCGGCGACGACGACGCGCCGGGCCGGTCTGGTGCTGGTCACGCTCGCTGCCTCGACTAAAAGGGACAGGATACAGACGAACACCGGCAAGGGTCGTTCCGGACGGTCCGGGGCGATGATGCTTGCGGGCGGCGGTGAAAGGATTAGGCTGATCGCATGGCCGCTTTCGACGACAGCTCCGATGCCGATCTCGGCGCAGCGTGCAACCGCCTGGCGGCATGGGTGGAGGGCTTGCCCGCAGGCGTGCTGATCGATCCGGCGTCCGAACTGACCGAAGACGATCTGGCGCTCATCCTGCGGCGTCTCTACGCCATGCGGCATATCGGGTCGGACCCGTCGCCGGTGGAGCATGGTCCGGCCGCGACCGCGCGGGTTTCGGTGCCGGTGACGGCGAAAAGCTGACGGCCCGGCCCGGGGCGGCGGCTCCCCGGCGATTTTCCTGATTGGCGGACGGCTCCGATAGCGTGCGGGGGCGTTCTGTGACGGGGCCGACGGGATCATGTCGGCCGCGTCCGTGGAGCCGTCATGTCCGATCACCCCCAATCCTCGCCTGCGCCGCATGCCGTCCCGCCCGTCGAGAAGGCGGGGGAGGACGGATCGCCCGTTCGTCCGGACCGGACTCCACCGGACGAGAAACCGTTGCCGGACCGCACGGATGACGAGGCCGCCGCGCTCGGTGACTTCGCCTGACCGAAGCTGTCCGGCGCACGTGCCCTTTGCTTTACAATCGGGAGTCCCCAACATGGATGATGAACGCCTCTGGAGCTTCGAGGAAAGCCTGTGGACCCAGGGCCCGGACAATTACCGGGAAAAGGTCGATGCCGAGGTCGTGATGGTGCTGCCCCGGCCGCCCTTCGTGCTGGCTGGCGAGGCGGCGGTGTCGGCGGTGGCGGACACGCCCGTCTGGGACAGCGCCGAGCTGACCGAGCGGCAGGTGTCGCGTCCGCAGGAGGGATTGATCGTCATCGGCTATCACGTCGCGGCCAGCCGGGGCGACGAAGCCTATGAGGCCTATTGCACCTCGGTCATCCGGCGGCTCGAACATGAGGTCTGGCGCGTCGTTCAGCACCAGCAGACCCCGAAACTGAACAAGCCGCTGGCCGACGCGTAACGGCGATACCGGCCCGTCCGATCGCGGGTTCGCTCCTGCGATCGGACGGGTCCCGCCGTCATTCCCGGATAGGTGGCCGGTCCGGATCGGCCGCAAGCCATCGTCGCGCCAGACCGATTGCGGCGTCGCTCGCCCGCTCGGCGATCAGGCCGATGGCGATCCCGGCGACGACATCCCCGGCATAATGCGTGCCGCGCGGCACCTGCACGACGGCCACCGACAAGGCCGTGCCACGCGCGCCGACCGCATGGTCGGGATAGGCCCGCGCCAGCGCCTCGCCGACCGCCACCGCGCCTGCGCTGTGACCGGAGGGAAAGGAATTTTCCTCGTGACGGTCGCTGTCGCCGGGACATAGCCGAGGGTCGTCGCCGTCCTTCGGGCGCCTCCGGTCGATCACGGCCTTGATCCCGCTCTTGCCCCAGGTGGCGATGGTGTGGGCGGCCAGCATCCGGAGCCCGGTCTCGGCGAGGTGCCGGTCGCGCCGGGCGAGACCCAGCAGGACCGTCGCGGCGCAGATCGTCCGCATCTGCGGCTGATCCCCGATCTCGCTGGCCGTGCCGATCACCCGCATGGGCCACGCATCACGCTTGCCGTTGACCTTCGTCGTGATCCGGCGGTCGGCCTGTTCGACCGCCGTGACTTCGTGTTTCGCGCCCATGGTCGATCCAACACATGGATCAGTCCTTTGGCTCCGCATGCCCGCCGATCGGGCCGATGGGCGAGCAACGCCGGGAATGGTCAGAAGGCGATCTGCGCCCGCCCGATCAGGGTTCGTCCGTGATCCGACGCCCCGGCATTCTGCGCCGGATTGGCGACCGTCCAGTCGATCGCGTTCAGCTGGAGCCGGACGAAATTGTTGAGATACCAGTTGACCCCCAGCGTCAGCGCGGTGCCGCGCCCGGCAGTGGGGTTGTCGCTGTAATCCAGTTCCTCATAGCGGGTGGCCAGCTCGATCGCGCCGCGCCCGCCCGAGGTGAAGGGGCGCAGCACCTTGGGGCGGCTCCATACGCCGCCGCGCGTCAGATAGGGCGGGGTCTCGCCGGTCAGGAACCATCCCGCCTGCACCGCCCAGGCCGACTGGTCGGTCGCGGTGCCCGTGCGGCTTTCGATCCGCCGTCGGCCATATTCGCCATAAGCCCAGAGCGATTTGTGGAACGTCCCCAGTTCCAGGCCATAGCCGATGCCCGACCGCGCGCCGGTGAAGGTGCCCGGCGCGATCCGCAGATTGTCGTTGAAGAAGCCGCCGACCGCGATGCTGCGCGTCGGGCGGCTGGCATCGGCGGCGATGCGCTCGCGAAAGCCCCAGGCGCCCAGATGGACCAGCCAGTCGGCGGTCTTGACCGGGTTCCAGTGCGCCCGCGCGCCGATGGTCAGGCCGTCGCTCTCGGTTCCCGGATTATTGATGTCGTCGCCCGACAGCTGGACCCCGACATGCCAGCCATCGCCATAGACGCGCGCCGCCGCGCCCAGCCCGAAGAAGCCGCGCACCGGGATGATCCCCTGGCCGACGAAGTTGCGCTCCAGAAAGGGGACGGAGATGGTGCCGCTCGACCCGTCCAGCCCGCGATCGTTCAGGCGGTTGCCCAGCGCGAATTCGGTCTGCTGGCCCAGGAAGCGCGTCGTCCAGGCGAGATAGGCGGATTTGATCGCCACGTCATTGTCGGCGAAATCCCCCTCCAGCAGATAGGACAAGTGGCGGCCGATCGATCCCTCGAAACCGACGCGCAGCGAGCGGGCGGTGGTCCCGGTGACGTTGCGCGCGGGCAGGCTGCTGCCGCCGGTGGTGGCCGCGTCCACCAGGATACGGCCGCGCGGGCGGAACGAGAATTTGCCGTCGGCGCTGGTGAATTCGGGCGTCCCCTTCGACCAGTCGACCTGGACCCCCTGTTTCTGCGCCTGCTCGATCCGCGCCAGCCGTGCGTCGAGTGAGGGGGGATGCGCGTCGGAGGGGAGCGACTGGCCCAGCGGCGCGGGCTGGCGGATCTGGGGTCGGGGCGGCGATGGCGAGGCGAGTTGCGGCGGCGCGGCCGGATGGGCGTCGGAGGGCAGGGGCTGACCCAGAGGCGCGGGGCCCGGCGCCGGGTTGGCTGCGGCGGCGACCGCCCTGGGCTCCTGGGCCTCGATCGCGGCCAGCCGGGCCTCCAGCCGCGCGATCTGCGCCTGTTGCTGCTCGACCAGGCGGGTCAGGCGGGCGACATTGTCTGTGGCTTGCGCCGGGGCGTCGGGGGCTTGCGCGGGGGCGGCCTGCGCGGCGACGGGCACGGGCGCGCACAGGCCCATGGCGAGCATGGCGGCTCGGTGCATGACGGACATCCTCTCGGGGTGGGCGAGAGGCTCCGTGGCCGCCGCCTCGATGATCGCGAACGGGGGCCGCCGCGCCGCCGGGGGGCGTGCGGCGGCCGAGGGGTTCAGGGGGCGGTGCGGCGGCTCAGGCGCGATCCGATCAGCAGGGCGAGCATCGAGAGCAGCGCGGCGGCGGCGCACCACGCGCCGGGGATCGCCTTGTCGCCAGTCGCGCCGATCAGCGCGGTGCTGATCGCGGGGGTGAAGCCGCCGAAGATCGCGGTGGCCAGGCTATAGGCCAGGCTGAAGCCGACGGTGCGGACATGCGCCGGGATCGCCTCGGTCAGATAGACGATGAACGCGCCGTTATAGGTGGCATAGATGGCCGCGAGCAGCAACTCGACCGTCAGCAGCCGCCCGAAGCTGGGCGCGGCGACCAGCCAGCCCATCAGCGGATAGGCGAGCAGCGCGCCGAGCAGCGTCGCGGTGATCAGCAAGGGCTTGCGCCCGATCCGGTCGGACAGCGCGCCCATGACGGGGAGCAGGACGAAGTTGGTCACGCCGACGCACGCCGTGACGAACAGCGCGGCCCCCGGCGTCAGCGACAGCACCTTGTTGCCGAAGGTCGGGGTATAGGCGGTGATCATGTAGAAGAAGACGGTCGTCATCACCGCCATCAGTGCCCCCTGCAGCACCACGCCCCAGTTGCCGCCGATGGTCCGCATGATCTGCGACAGCGGCGGATGCTCCTTGCGCTTCAGGAAGACCTCGGTCTCCTCCATGTGGCGGCGGATGACGAACAGGAAGGGGATCATCACGCAGCCGATGATGAACGGAATGCGCCAGCCCCAGGCCTGCATCGTGACGGGATCGAGGCTGGTCGACACGATCAGGCCGATCAGCGCGGCGAAGACCACCGCCGCCTGCTGGCTGGCCGACTGCCACGAACAGAAGAAGCCCTTGCGGTTCGGCGGCGCGATCTCGTTGAGATAGACCGACACGCCGCCGACCTCGACGCCCGCCGACAGGCCCTGGACCAGTCGGCCGATCAGGATGATGACCGGGGCGGCCACGCCGATCTGCGCATAGGTGGGGGTGATCGCGATGGCGAGCGTGCCGAGCGCCATCAGGCCCAGCGTCAGGAGCAGGCCCTGGCGACGCCCATGCCGGTCTATATAGGCGCCCAGCACCAGCGCGCCGACCGGCCGCATCAGAAAGCCCGCGCCGAAGGTCATCAGCGTCAGCATCAGCGAGGCGAAGTCGCTGCCCGTGGGGAAGAACGCCTTGGAGATATAGGTGGCGTAATAGCCGAACACCATGAAGTCGAACATCTCCAGGAAGTTGCCGCTGGCAACGATGAAGATCGACTTGAATGCCGAACGGCGACGCTCGGGCGATATCGGCTCGGCCGCAGCGGGGGCGGCGGCGGGGAAGGGGAGGGATGCGTGGGTGGAGGCGGAGGTCATGGATTGGCCTTTTGCGACGCGGGTTCCAATCCGCTTTCGCGGATGATCGGATAGGCTTTGGGGGAGGCGAGATAGGCGATCAGCGCGCGCGCCTCCGCCTGATGCGGCGAATAGGCGACGACCCCGGCGGAGAAGGGCGTCACCTTTTGCAGCGATTCGGGGATCAGGCCGACGATGCGGATGCCCTTGACCGGCTTCAATTCGCTCAGCTGCTGAAAGCCGATCTCGGCCTGGCCCTCGGCGACGATCCGGCCGACCGGGGTGGCGGGGATCATCCGGCCCTTCGGCCGGACCTGATCGGCGACGCCCAGCCGGTCGAGCAGCGTCGACTGGATATACACGCCCGAGGCGCTGTCCGACCAGGCGACCGATCTGGCGTGGACCAGGGTCGCGCGCAGCGCGTCGGGGGTGGCGATGTCGGGGGCGGGGGCGCCCGCCTTCACCGCCATCGCGATCCGGGACAGGCCCAGGTCGGTGACGGTCCCGCTGGTCACGGTCCCGGCCTGCGCCAGCTTGTCGAGCCCGCTGCGCGCGAGGATCACGACATCGGCATCCTCGTGCCGCGCCAGCCGGTTGGGGATCGCCTGGGGCGTGTCGCCCATCGAGGGGCCGTGCTCGGTGACGATATGGACGCCGGTGTCGCGCTCATATTTCGCCGCCAGCGCCTGGAAGGCGGCGGTGAAGCCTCCCGAGGTCACGACATGGAGTTCGCGGACCGTGGCGGCTTTGGTCTCGCGCGCGGCGGCGGGCTGGCCCAGCGTGCCCAGGCCCAGCAGCAGCGCGAGGCCCAGCGCGCCGCGCCGGGGCATCACGGTTCCTAACCTTGCAAATGGCGCTTTCATCATACCTCTCTCGGTCGGGCCCGCTCGGTTGCGGGTTCTTGTTGCGCGGCAGAGGCTTGAGCCATCATGCCTTACCCGGCACTAGGCATCAGGAGCGGTGCTTCGATCAAATGCAATGATCGGTCCGCTTGATGCGTTTTGCGCATATATCGGGAGTGGGTCGACCTTGCGCGCCTTGCGGCACCTCTATGTCCAGATGCTGATCGGCATATTTGCGGGGACCGTGATCGGCGTCCTGGCCCCGGCCTTCGGGCGCGATCTGGGGCCGCTGGGCATCGCCTTCGTCAAGGCGATGCGGATGATGGTGCCGCCGGTGCTGTTCTGCACCATCGTCGAGGGGATCGTGCGGCACGGCGCCGCGCGCGACACCGGTGCTACGGTGCTGCGCAGCCTGATCGTCTTTCTAGGCATCACGGTCGCCGCGCTCGCCATCGGATTGGGCGTCGCGGCGCTGATGCAGCCGGGACGCGGCCTGCCGCTGCCGCCTTATGGCGAGGCGATGGCCGAGGTGGAGCGCCAGCTGGCCGGGCACCATATCACGGGGGCGGGAGATTTCCTGGTCCGCATCGTGCCCGACACGCTGTTTTCCGCCTTTACCGCCGGGGACGTCCTGCCCGTGCTGTTCGTCGCCGGGCTGGTCGGTTTCGGCTTGCTGCGCATCGGCGAGGCGGGCGCGCCGATCGTCCGCGCGGTCGAGGCGTTGACCCGGCTGCAATTCGCGATCTTCGGCTTTCTGATCCGCGCCGCGCCGGTGGGGGCGTTCGGCGCGATCGCGTACACGGTCGGGACGTATGGTGTCGGCTTCATCGGCTCGCTGGGGCTGCTGGTCGCGACGCTGGCGCTGGCCTGCGCCCTGTTGATCGCCGGGCTGGCGGTGATGGTATGGCTGACCACCGGCCTGGGCGGCGGCGCGTTGCTGCGGGTGTTCCGCGACGAGATCCTGATCGTCCTCGGCACCTCCTCGACCGAGGTGGTGTTGCCGCGCCTGATCCAGAAGCTGGAAGCGCTGGGCTGCCCGCGCAGCGTGGCGGGCCTGACCGTGCCGCTGGGCTATTCGCTCAACCTGGCGGGGACGGCGGTCTATCTGGTCGTCGCGACGCTGTTCCTGGGCGAGGCGCTGGGGATCGCGCTGACCCCGACGCGAGTGGCGGTCTATCTGGGCGTCATGCTGGTCACGTCGAAGGCGGCGGCGGGGGTGACGGGCAGCGGCTTTTCGGCCCTGCTCCTTACCCTGTCGCTGTTGCCCGATATTCCGGTCGGGGCGGCGGCCATGCTGATCGCGGTCGACCGCTTCCTGTCCGAACTCCGCGCGCTGACCAGCGCCACCGCCAATGTCTCGGCGTCGCTACTCGTCGCGCGCTGGGGCGGGGCGCGGCTGGGCCTGCCGATTGGCCCAGGCGTCGGTGAGCAGCCCCATCAGCCGACCGGCGGCGGGTGACAGGGTGGCGGAGCCGCGCCGCAGCACGCCGATGGTGCGCGTCACCGTCGCCCCGCGCAACGGCCGCCACAACAGGTCGCGCGCATCCGGCCCCTCGCACGCCAGGCGGGGCAGGACCGAGGGGCCCAGCCCCGCCTGCACCAGCGCCAGCGCCGAGGTGAGCCGCGTCACCTCATAGAACCAGCGCAGCTCGATCCCCGCGCGGGCCAGCCCGGCGTCGAGCGCGGTGCGGTTGCCGCTGCCCGGATGCACCGTGACCAGCCGCAGCCCGGCCAGGTCGCTCCACGCCGGATCGACGAGTTCGGCCAGCGGATCGTCGGCGCGACAGACCAGCCCATAAGGGTCGTCGGTCAGCGGCTCATAGGTCAGGTCGCTGTCCGCCGAGACGGGCAGGGTAATGGCGAACTCCGCCTCGCCGGTCCGTACCGCCTCGGCGCATTCGGTGGCGGTCAGGTCGAGCACGCGCACCCGCACATTGCGATAGTCGCGGCCCAGCGCCTCCAGCACGTCAGGCAGGAACCGCACCGTCGCGCTGGGGATGCTGGCGACGGTCAGCCGCCCCGCCTGCCGCTCGCCCAGCGCCATCATGCCGAGCATCGATTCGTCCAGCTCGCCCAGAAGCCGACGGAGCAGCGGCACGATCTCCTGCCCCGCCGGGGTCAGGCGGACCGTCCGCGTGGTCCGCTCCAGCAGGGGGGTGCCGATGGTGGCCTCCAGCTTCTGGACCCGGCGGCTGATCGCGGGTTGCGACAGGTTCAGCTGGCGGGCGGCATGCAGGAAGCTCCTGCCGTCCGCGATCGCCACGAACACCCTTATGTCCAGAAGCTCGAAATTCAGAGAGGCCATGGCCGACGATAGCAGGGGCGGCGGCGACTAGGCCAGTCGGCCCCCGCGCCCCTGCCTCCGCCCCCGCCGTCCCTCCTCACGGGATCAGCCGCTCGCGGCGCAGCTGGGCGAAGAGCGCGAAGAAGGCGTCGTCGGTCGGCTGATAACAGGTGAAGCCCAGCCGTCGGCTCTTGCTCATATCCGTCACCACCTCGATCGGGCGGCCGAGATCGGCGTCGCTATGCCAGGGCGAGGCGAGCCGCGCGATGTCCGCCTCGACCAGCTTCTCGCGTTCGGCGATGTCGCGCCATGTCTCGGCGGAGTTGGCCATCTGCTGCTCCAGCGGCCGGACGGTGCCGTCGAACGGGGCGGCCTCGACCCCGAACCAGTCGGCGATGCGGCTCCACATCCATTGCCAGCGAAAGACGTCGCCGTTCACCACGTTGAACGCCTGGTCGTGCGCCGCCTCGGTCTCGGTCGCCCAGAGCAGGTGACGCGCCAGCTGCCCCGCATCGGTCATGTCGGTCAGCCCCGACCATTGCGCCGCCGATCCGGGAAAGACCATCGGCCGCCCCGTCTCGCGGCACAGCGTCGCATAGACAGCCAGCGTCGTGCCCATGTTCATCGCATTGCCGACCGCGCGCCCGATCACGGTGTGCGGCCGATGGACGCTCCAGGTGAAGCCGTCGCGCGCGGCCGCCGCGAAGACCTCGTCCTCCTGGGCATAATAGAAATTCTCGACGTCGAGCCGACCCTGCTCCTCGCGAAACGGAGTCTGGGGCAGTGTGCCCTTCCCATAGGCCTCGAACGGGCCGAGATAATGTTTCAGCCCGGTGACCAGCGCGACGTGGCGCGGGCCGGTCGGTCTGGCGAGGCCGGACAGAAGGTTGCGGACCATTGCCGCATTGACCCGGATATTCTCCGCCTCGCTGTCCTGGCGCAGCCATGTCGTGATGAACACCGCATCGGGGTTCACGTCGCGCAGCGCGGCGGCGGTCGCCTCCGCATCCTGCAGGTCGGCCGCGACCGGCGCCACGCCCGGTTGCGCCACGGGACGCCGTGCGAGACCATAGACCGTCCAGCCCCGTTCCACGAGCAGCGTCGCGGTCGCACCGCCGACGATCCCGCTTGCGCCTACTACCAATGCCGTCTTCGTCATCCACGCCTCCTTGTCGCTGCCCCAGCTAGGCATGGCCTTGCGCGGCTTCCAGACGGCACCATCTGGGCCCCCAGGCACGGAAAGGTAACCATATGCAGCCCGGAACACCCGACGAGGAATGGCGCGAGGATTGCGCGCCCCGCCGCGTGCTGGAGCTGTTCGCCACCAAATGGACCAGCATGGTGCTCCACACGCTGCACGCGCGTCATGGCGGCGTCGCCCGCACCGGGGTGCTCCAGCGCAGCCTGCCGGGCATCTCGAAGAAGATGCTGACCCAGACGGTGCGCGACATGGAGGGAAGCGGCCTCATCAGCCGCCATGTGCGCAGCGCCATGCCGCCCGAGGTCGAATATCGCCTGACCGATCTCGGCCGACGCTTCGTTGAGCCGGTCGAACTCCTCTATGGCTGGGGGCGCGACAATGCCGACGCGCTGGACCAGCTGGCGCCGCGCCCGCATTCCCGCCGCGCCTAGACCATGGGGACATGGGATCGCGGCACGCCTCGCCTGATGGGGAGGGGCCTGCGTCGATCCAACGCAATATCGTGGTGACCCAGCCGGTTGGCCGGGCCGCATGTGCCGTTAACCAGGCATGTTAACCTCTAAATTTGTAGCCAAATTTAACATATGATTATAGCGCGTGCGTCCTGGAGGGACCGATGCGCTTTCTGACCTGTCTGACGCATGATCATGATCTGCGACTGGTGTTGCTCGCCGCGATATTCTGCCTGACCGGCTCGGCGATCACGATAAGGCTCCTTCAGCGTCTGCGCGCCGCCGACCCCGGCACCCGGCTGGCCTGGACGTTCATGGGGGGCGTATCCACCGGCGCGACGATCTGGTGCACCCATTTCATCGCCATGATCGCCTATCAGCCGGGCGTGACGGTGGTCTACGACCCGTTGCTGACCGGAGTGTCGCTGCTGATCGCGATCGTCGGCAGCTCGATCGCGCTGGACGTGGCGGTGCGGCGCGGGGCCTTCGCGCCGATGCTGGGCGGTGCGCTGTTCGGACTGGCGGTCACCGCCATGCACTATACCGGCATGACGGCCTTCGCCGCGCGCGGGCTGGTGTCATGGTCGAGCGCCTATGTGGCGGCCTCGGTCCTGTTCTCGGTCCTGTTCGGCGCGCTGGCGTTCGGCCGCGCGCTGTCGACGGGCAAGCGGGACACGCTGTGGCCCGCGACCACGCTGATGGTGACGAGCATCGTCCTGCTCCACTTCACCGGCATGGCGGCGCTGGCGATCGTCCCGGTCGAACCGGGGCTCGGCCAGCCCGACAGCCAGGGCGCGACGATGATCATGGCCTGGGCGGTCGCGGTGGTGGGGATGCTGGTGCTCGGCACCGGCTTTGCCACCTATGTCCTCGACATATCGGCCCGTGTCGCCTCGCAGCGTCGGCTGGAACAGGTGATGGAGGGCAGCGTCGATGCCATGATCGTCGAGAGCGACGGCGTCATCATCGAGGCGAACCACGCATTCGCCGATCTGCTGGGCATCGACGGCGGCGAGGTGCCGGGCCAGTCGCTCGGCCGCTGGGTCTCGGACATCGCATCGATCCAGCCGGGCGTGCTGACCCAGCGCAATATCGAGGCCGCCGACGGCTCCGCCATACCGATCGAGATCGCCTTGCGGGTCGACCGCGACCATGGCAGCTCGTACATGATCTATGCGCTTCGCGACGTGCGCCAGCGGCTGGCGCAGGAGCGGCGCATCGCGCATCTGGCGCGCAACGACGGCCTGACCGGCCTGCCCAACCGCGCCTCGTTCCTGGAATGGTCGCATCGTCAGACCGCGGCCGACGGACCGGGACGCCGCCTGGCGCTGCTGTCGATCGATCTCGACCGGTTCAAGGACGTCAACGACACGCACGGCCATGCGGCGGGCGACCATCTGCTGACCACCATCGGGACGCGGATGAAGCAGATGGCGCGCCCCGGTGAGTTCCTGGCCCGGCTGGGCGGGGACGAGTTTGTGGCGCTGACCCCCATCGAGGATCATGAGGATGCGATCGACCTGATCGACCGCCTGCGCGGCGCCATCACCCGGCCGGTCGACTATGACCGCTCGTCGCTGAGCTGCGGCATGAGCGTGGGCGTCGCGCTGTGGCCGCAGGACGCCGACGAGATATCGGCGCTGATCAACAATGCCGATCTGGCCATGTACCGCGCCAAGTCGAGCATCGCGACCGACTTCTGCTTTTACGAAGAGGATATGGATCAGGCGGTCCGGGCCCGTCGGCGCATCGCCACCGAGCTGCGCGACGCGCTGGACCAGGAACAATTCGCGATCCACTGGCAGGTCCAGGCCTCGGTCGAGACGGGCGAGACCACCGGCTATGAGGCGCTGCTGCGCTGGACCAAGCCCGACGGCACCAGCGTATCGCCGTTCGAGTTCATCGCGATCGCCGAGCAGACCGGGCTGATCCTGCCGATCGGCGAATGGGTCCTGCGGCGCGCCTGCCGGGAGGCGGCGGCCTGGCCGGTCCCCTGGAAGATCGCGGTGAACCTGTCGCCGGTCCAGCTCGGCCATGTCGACCTGCCCCGGCTGGTCCATCAGATCCTGATCGAAACCGGTATGTCGCCCGCGCGGCTGGAACTGGAGATCACCGAGTCCGCGATGATCGCCGACCCCGAGCGGACCACGCATGTCCTGCGCCAGTTGAAGGCGCTCGGCGTGTCGATCGCGATGGACGATTTCGGCACCGGCTATTCGTCGCTGTCGACGCTGCGGTCCTTTCCCTTCGACAAGATCAAGCTCGACCGCTCGTTCATGAGCGAACTGGACTTCGCCCCGCAATCGGCGGCGATCATCCGCGCGGTGCTGGCGCTGGGCGAAAGCCTGTCGATCCCGATCCTGGCCGAAGGCGTGGAAACCGCCTCGCAGCTCGACTTCCTCCGGGCCGAGGGGTGCAACGAAGCGCAAGGCTATTTGCTGGGCCGTCCCGGCCTGATCGTCACGGACGGACGGGCGGAGGCCGCCGGACACGCCGCCTAGCGCGGATCACCAGTCCTGCGCCATGCCGGGTATGCGCTCGACCAGGAAGTCGATCCAGGCGCGGACGCGGGCGGACAGGCGGCGGCGGCTGTGCGTCACCGAATGGACCGCGCCCAGCGCCATGTAATCGGCATCGAGCGTCACCTCGACCAGTTCGCCCCGGCGGATCGCGTCGGCGGCGATGAAACGGGGGCCATAGACCAGTCCCTGTCCCGCGATCGCCGCGCGGACCAGCGCCTCGCCGTTATTGGCGTGCAGCGATCCCCGGACGGGCACCAGGCGGCTGCCGTCGCGGCCAAAGCCCCACATCGTCGCGCCCGGCTGGGACATCAGCGTATAGCCCAGGCAGTCATGGTCGCGCAGATCGTCCAGGGTGCGCGGCAGGCCCCGTTCGGCCAGATAGGCGGGGGCGGCGCAGATGGCGAGGCGGACGGGCGCCAGGCGGCGCGCGACCAGCGCACTGTCGCTCAGCCGACCGATGCGGATCGCCATGTCCCATCGCTCCTCCAGCAGGTCGACATAGCGGTCGTCCAGCCCCAGCTCGATCGTGACGCCGGGATGGCGACGATGGAATTCGGCGGCCAGCCCGGCGACATGCATCACGCCGAAGGTCGCGGGCGCGCTGACGCGGAGCAGCCCCTCGACCGCGCGCGATTGGGCCGAGGCATCGGCATCGGCTTCGGCGATTTCGGCCAGCACCCGCTCGGCGCGGTCGAGATAGGCCGCCCCCGCATCGGTCAGCGCCAGCCGCCGCGTCGAACGCTGGACCAGCAGGGTGCCGAGCCGCGCCTCCAGCGCGTCGAGATGCCGTGCCGCCATGGTCGGCGACATGCCCATCGCCCGCCCGGCGGCGGACAGTCCGCCCAGCCGGATCGCGCGGACGAACACCTCCATGCCGGTCAGTCGGTCCGCCATTTGATACTCCTGGTTGAAGGTCATTCTATCAGAACGTCGATTATCACGGATGCGGGGCCATTCCATATCGGTCGGCGAAAGGATGTCCCATGCGTCAACCCAGCCTCTTCATTCCCCATGGCGGCGGTCCCTGCTTCTTCATGGACGACCCGCGCGGCATCTGGACCGGGATGGGCGCGTTCCTGCGGGCATTGCCGGGCACGTTGCCCGAGCGGCCGCGCGCGGTGTTGGTCGTGTCGGGGCATTGGGAGACCGACGGCTTCGCCTTCACCGGCGCCGAGCGGCCCGCGCTGATCTATGACTATTATGGTTTTCCGGCGCACACCTATGCGCTGCGCTACGACGCGCCGGGTGCTCCGGCGGTGGCGGCACGGGCTGCCACGTTGCTGCGCGAGGCGGGGCTGGTCGCTTCGGTCGATCCGAGCCGTGGCCTCGATCACGGCGTCTTCGTACCGATGAAGGTGGCGTGGCCCGAGGCGGAGATTCCGGTCGTCGTGATGTCGGTGGATCGCGGGCTCGATCCCGAACGGCATGTCGCGGCGGGCCGGGCGCTGGCGGCCTTGCGCGACGAGGGCGTGCTGATCCTGGCGTCGGGCATGAGCTTTCACAATCTGCGCCTGTTCGGCAGCCCGCGCGCCGCCGAGCCGAGTGCGGCCTTCGACGCCTGGCTGACCCATGCGGCGACGCAAACCGGCGCGGCGCGGGCCGAGGCGCTGATCCGCTGGGAAACCGCCCCGGCCGCACGGCTGGCCCATCCCCAGGCCGAGCATCTCCTGCCGCTGATGGTCGCCGCCGGGGCGGCCGAGGGCGCGGGCGAGCGCATCTATTCGGAGACTGTCGCGGGTGCGGCGATCTCCGCCTTCCGATTCCATTGATCACGCACAAGGAGCGAATGTCATGACCATTGCCGTTACCGGCGCCACCGGCCAGCTCGGCCGCCTCGTCATCCGGCACCTGAAGGCCATCGGCACCGCCGAGCCGATCGTCGCGCTCGCCCGCTCTCCCGACAAGGCCGCCGATCTGGGCGTGGAGGCGCGGGCCTTCGACTATGCGCAGGCCGACCGGCTCGCCCCGGCGCTCGCGGGTGTCGACACGCTGCTGCTGATCTCGTCGAGCGAGGTGGGTCAGCGGGTGGCGCAGCATCGCGCCGTGATCGCGGCGGCGGTCCAGGCCGGGGTGGGGCGGATCGTCTATACCAGCCTTCTCCACGCCGACCGCTCGCCGCTCGACCTGGCGGCCGAGCATCTGGCGACCGAGGCCGCGCTGGCCGAGGCGGGCATCCCCGCGACGATCCTGCGCAACGGCTGGTATAGCGAGAATTACACCGGCTCGCTCCCCGGCACGCTGGCGGCCGGGGCGCTGATCGGCAGCGCGGGCGACGCGAAGATCTCCTCCGCCGCGCGTGCCGATTATGCCGAGGCGGCGGCCATCGTGCTGACCGATGCGGCGCAGGCGGGCCGGACCTATGAACTGGCGGGCGACACCGCCTGGACCTTGCCGGACCTGGCGGCGGAACTCTCGCACCAGACCCGCCGGGATATCGCGTACCGGGACATGCCCGCCGCCGATTATGCCGCCGCGCTGACCGGCTTTGGACTGCCCGAAGGACTGGCGCACGCGATCGCGGGGTGGGATGTCGCCGCCTCGCAAGGCGCGCTGTTCGATGACGGGCGCCAGCTGTCGCGCCTGATCGGCCGCCCGACCACCCCGCTGGCCGAGACGGTGAAAGCCGCCATCGCCTGACCTTCCCTGCCGGGGCGTCGTGCACAGGCGCTCCGGCCCATTATGAAAGATTGCGCCATGTCCGTCTGGGCTCCCCGCATCCTCAGCCTCCTGCGCATCGTCGCCGCGCTGCTCTTCATGGAGCATGGGGTGATGAAGCTGTTCCATTTCCCAATCCCCCAGCCCGGCGTGCCCGATCCGCTGCCGACCCTGCTCGTCGTCGCGGCGGTGCTGGAGATCGGGCTCGGTATCCTGCTGACCCTCGGCCTGTTCACGCGGATCGCGGCCTTCATCGCCTCGGGCGAGATGGCGGTCGCCTATTTCACCGCGCACCTTCCCTCCAGCATCTGGCCCGGCGTCAATGGCGGCAGCGAGGCGATCCTCTATTGCTTCGTCTTCTTCTACCTGGCCTTTGTCGGCGGCGGCGCGTGGAGCATCGATGCCCGCCGCCGCCAGCCGTCATAGCGGGGGACGCCATTTCCCCTTTTGGCGCGGACAGGGCATGATGGCGGGGATATGCCAGATCGCGAGGGACCGATGCCCCAGCCCATGCCCAGATTGCAGGTGAGCCCCGAACTGCTCCAGGCGACCATGGACGCCTCGACCGACATGATCCAGGTGTTCGAGGCGATCCGTGACGAAGCGGGGCGGATCGTCGATTTCCGCTGGGTGCTCAACAACCACACCTCGGAAAGCAAATATGGCGAGGTACGGGGCGAGAGCCTGCTCGAGCGCAATCCGGGCGTCGTGCAGGAGGGCATCTTCGACACCTTCTGCCGCGTCACCGAAACCGGCGTGGCCGAACAGGATGAACGCTATTACGCGCATGAGCAGTTCGACGGCTGGTTCTTCCAGACGGTGGTGAAACTGGGCGACGGCATCGCCACCACGACCCGCGACATCACCGAATGGAAACGCTCGCAGGCGGAGATCGTGCGGCTTCGCGAGGAGGTCGTGCAGATCAAGCTGGCCGAGACCGAGGGACAGCTCGCGGCGATCTTCGCCACCGCGCCGGTCGGGCTGTCGGTCATCACCTCGGACGGGTGTTTCGTCCGGGTGAACGAGGAATTGTGCCGGATATTGGGCCGACCGCGCGAGGACGTGCTGGCGCTGAACGTCGCCGAGGTCACCCATCCCGACTATCTCGCGCCCAGCCTGAAGGCGATTGCCAACGCGGCCGAAACCGGAATGCCGAGCAGCCTCGACAAACGCTATTGCCGCCCCGACGGAACGGAAGTGTGGGCGAGCAGCATCATATCGCTGCTGCCCGACAGCGGCGGGCACGGGAATCGCTTCCTCGTCGTCACCACCGACCTGACCGAGCGGCGACGGGCCGACCAGGAACTGCGCAAGAGCGAGGCGCTGCAACGCGTGCTGATCGCCGAGTTGCAGCATCGGACCAGCAACCTGATGGGGATCGTCCGGTCGATCGCGGACCACAGCACGCGCACCAGCCGCGACCTGCCCGAATTCCGCGCCCATTTCGACGATCGGCTGGCGGCGCTGTCGCGGGTGCAGGCGATGCTGTCGCGACTGGGGGAGCATGACCGCGTCGCGTTCGACGACCTGATCCGCACCGAACTGATGGCGATGGACGGCGGCGCGGATCGCGTCACGCTGGAGGGCCCGGCGGGTGTGCGGCTCCGCTCCTCGACCGTCCATACGCTGGCCATGGCGCTGCACGAACTGGCGACCAATGCCGTCAAATATGGCGCGCTGCGTCAGTCGGGCGGCCATTTGGCGATCCGCTGGTCGCTGCGCCCCGGCGGGACCGAGGGCAAGCCGTGGCTGCATATCGACTGGCGCGAAAGCGGGGTCGACATGGCGCCGGCGGGCACCTGGCCCGGCAGGGGGCAGGGCCGCGAGCTGATCGAACGCGCGCTGCCCTATCAGCTGGGCGCCAGGACCACCTATGAGCTGGGGGCCGAAGGGGTCCATTGCACGATCGCCATTCCCGTCTCCAGCACGCTCGATGTCGAGGAGTCGTTGGGGGCGGACGCCGTCTGACCGGCTGTCACATCACCGACGCGGATATGTCATAAAAGATTCTCGAAAACTGCATCTTGGCGTCATCTGTCGCGCCTAACGCCCGTGTCATGATCGATGGGGGGACGTGTCCCGGATCGGTCGGCGGGCGGCTCTTCGCCCGATAGAGCAATGACAAGATCGGGAGTGTTTCGGCGATGGCGAGCATCAAGCGGTTCGGCCTTCTTCTCATGACGAGCGCGGCCTGCGCCGCGCTGGCCGCGTGCGGCGGCGCGGACAGCGTGGCGTCGCCGGGCGCGGGCAGCGTGGTGATCGTGCAGCCCACCCCGACGCCGAGCGCCTCGCCGACCCCGACGCCCACCGCCAACATCACCGCCGCGCAATTCGCCGCCGTGACGGCGGTCAACGGCGTCTCGGTCACCGCCGACGAACAGCTCGCGATCGTCAATGCGGGCAGCAACAACAACGTCAACGGCACCGGGGCCACGCTGAACGGCATCTATCCTGTCAGCAGCACCTCGCTGACCACCGCCGCCGATCCGTCGATCATCAACGGCTTCTTCGCCTCGACCAACTATGTCGGCGCGCTCAACGGCCCGTCCGACACCGCCTTCCAGGGCTGGACCTGCAACTCGACCTCGGCGGAGTTCGGCGGCTCGGGCGCGCGGTGCACGGCGGTGCCGTCGATCGGCACCTATGCCGCCGCCACCTCGGTCTGCCCGACCGGCACGATCGATGACGGCACCAACAGTTCGTCCTCGCCCAGCCTGCGCTTCTGCCGCCTGCCGCAGACCATCTCCGCCGACCTGTCGCTGCCCAAGATCGCGGGCGTCGTCTATCGCCTGCGCGGCCAGACCGAGGTCGGCAGCGACCTGGGTTCCAGCGGTGGTTCGGGCGTCACGCTGACCATCGCGCCCGGCGTGGTGATCGCGGCGGACTCGACCGAGGCGACCAACGACCTGCTGCTGGTCAATCGCGGCTCGAAGATTTCGGCGGTCGGCACCCGCGACGCGCCGATCATCTTCACCTCGCAGCAGAATCTGGTCAGCAACGGCGTGTCCGACGCGACCCAGGGCCAGTGGGGCGGCATCATCCTGCTCGGCCGCGCGCCGACCGCGGTCTGCGTGTCGGGCACCGGCCCGAACACCGCCTCCGGTTCGTCGACCACCTGCCAGCTGGCGATCGAGGGCGTGACCGGCCGCTTCTATGGCGGCGCGAACCAGGCCGACTCGTCGGGCCAGATGTCCTATGTCCAGATCCGCTATTCGGGCATCGCCATCTCGGACGGCAACGAGCTTCAGGGGCTGACGCTGGGTGGCACCGGCTCGGGCACGGTTCTGGACCATATCCAGAGCCACAATTCGGCCGATGACGGCATCGAGATCTTCGGCGGCACGTCGAACCTGAAATATATCGCGATCACCGGCGCCGACGATGACGGCTTCGACATCGACAATGGCTATCGCGGCTTCATGCAGTTCCTGATCGCGGCGCAGCGCACGATCGGCGCGACCGCCGACAGCTTCTCGACCGAGATCGACTCGAACAACGCCGAGGAACTGCTGCCGCGCACCTTCGGCCGCTATGCCAACTTCACCTTCCTCCAGACCGCGCTCGCGCCCGCCGCGATCCGTCTGCGCGGCGGGGCCGACATGACCTTCATCAACGGCATCGTGAAGTCGACCAATTCCGGCGTCGCCTGCGTCAACATCGTGGCCGGTGCGGGTTCGGGTTCGGACCGCACGACGATCCGCGCCGCCGGTGTCGGCCCGACCGACAATGGCGGCCCGCAGGAAGCCGGTCCGCCCGTCTTCACCTCGGTCTATTTCAGCTGCAACGGCCGCTAAGGCCCCGCTGACCATGCGCCCAGGGCTCGACCGGGCGCTCTCGGCAAGCCGGGGTGGCGGATCATCGCCGCCCCGGCTTTCCTCCATATATCTGATCGGATGACCCGGCCATGCAGCGACGCCTCGCTTATGCCTCCCTCCTTCTGCTGACGTCCCAGCTCGTCGCGCCCGCCCTGCTCGCGCAGACGGCGGGCGCGCCCGCGCCGACCAGCACCACCGCGACCAGCCCCGACGGGCAGGCGACCCCGCAGAGCCAGACCCCGACCGGGCAGGACGGCCAGTCGGCGGACGAGCCGGTCGAGATCTCGGCCCCCGGCGTCGACGCCTCGGCCAGCAACGAGATCGTCGTCGTCGGCCGCAATATCCCCAACACGATCCGCGCCACGCCGCAGATCGTCTCGGTCCTGTCCGCCGCCGACATCGCGCGCACCGGCGAGGGCGACATTGCGGGCGCGCTGACCCGCGTCACCGGCCTGTCGGTCGTCGGCGGCGGCTTCGTCTATGTCCGGGGCCTCGGCGACCGTTACTCCTCGTCGCTGCTCAACGGATCGCCGCTGCCCAGCCCCGAGCCGCTGCGCCGTTCGGTCCCGCTCGACATCTTTCCGACCACCATCGTCGGCTCGGCGCTGGTCCAGAAGACCTATTCGGTCAACTATCCCGGCGAGTTCGGCGGCGGCGTCATCAACCTGACGACCAAGGCGATCCCGGCGAAGAACTTCATCTCGGGCGGGTTCACGGTCGCGGCCGACGATGTGACCACCAGCGAGCTGGGCTATACCTATGCCGGCGGCAAGGCCGACTGGCTGGGCTATGACGACGGGACGCGCGCCGTGCCGCAGTTCGTGCGTGACGTGCAGGCGGGGCGCGGATCGGGCATCGTGCCCGCCGCGCAGGTGGCGCAGCTCTCCAATGCCTCGACCACGCTGCTCCAACGCAACAACCATCTGCCCGCCAATTTGTCGGGCGAGATTTCGGCTGGGTCGGTGTTCGACATCGGCGGCGACCGGCTGGGCGTGATCTCGTCGCTCAGCCTGTCCAACACCTTCCGCACCCGCTCGGCGATCCAGCAGGATTCGGTGTCGACCGACGGCACGATCCGCAACGATTTCCGCACCCTGCTGACCGACAACCGCATCGTCGCCAATGCGCTGGTCGGGCTGGGTTACGAGTTCGGCGACAACACGGTGCGCTGGACCAACGTCTATATCCACGACACGCTGAAACAGGGGCGCGGCTCGGCGGCGGAGGTCTATAACAATGCCAGCGGGCTTCGCTTCCAGCAGAACACCAACTGGTTCGAGCGTCAGCTGATCGAAAGCCAGCTGGTCGGCGAGTTCAAGCTGACCGACGCGCTGAAGTTCGATGCGCGCGGCGCCTTCGCCAATTCCAAGCGCAATGCGCCCTATGAACGCCAGTTCGACTATCTCTGCTCGAACCGCACCACCACGGGCCTGCCGATCAGCTATGACGGCGGCAATGGCGCGGGCGGGTTCCAGTGCAACGGCGCCTATCAGGTGACGCAGCGCTTCACCCCCTTCGCCTCGATCATCTTCTCGGAACTCAACGAGAATCTGTGGACCGGCCAGGCCGATCTTTCCTACAGGATCGACGGCGAGCGGCCGATCACGCTGAGCAGCGGCTATTTCTATCAGGGCACGGACCGCTATTCGAGCCGTATCCAGTTCAACTACCAGACCAGCGACGGCGCAGGGACCGCACCGGGTTTCCCGTATAATCTCTATCGCCCCGACTATCTGCTGAGCCCCGATGTCATCAACAATGCCTGTCCGCTGCGCGGGCAGGGGGCGTGTACGCTCCAGCTCGGCTCGCCGCAGCAGCTGGGCGCCTATGCCTATGATGCCAAGCTCGACGTCCATGCCGGATACGTCCAGGCCGAGGCCGAGGTGGCCGACGGGCTGCGCGCGGTGGCGGGTGTCCGCTACGAGACGGCGGTCGAGACGGTGACGCCGGTGCAGAGCGCGACGACGCGGCTGAAGAACGATTATTTCCTCCCCGCTGGCACGCTGACCTGGAACTTCGCGCCCGACATGCAGCTGCGTGCGAGCGGCGCCAAGACCATCTCGCGCCCGCAATTCCGCGAACTCGCGCCGCAGCAGTTCCGCGATCCCGATTCGGACCGCCTGTTCTTCGGCAACCCGAACCTGCGCGACAGCGAGCTGTGGAATCTCGAGGCGCGCTACGAATGGTTCTATGCGCGCGACCAGCGTTTCACGGTCGCGGGCTTCTACAAGCGGATCAAGAACCCGATCGAGCAGGTCGGCTTCTATACCGGCGCGGACGATCGGTTGCAGACGGGCTTCACCTATCTGCCCTCGGCCAACCTGTATGGCGGCGAGTTCGAGTTGCAGAAATATGTGCCGCTCGCCGGGCTGGGCGGAGACTTCTTCGCCACCCGCCGCCTCGTCGCGATCGCCAACTATACCTATACCAAGTCGAAGATCCGCGCGGACGCGACCTGCGTGCCCAACCCGGCGGCGGCGCAAGGATCGCCGGGGCTGGCGGGCTGCGCCTCGGGCTTCGGTCCGGCGCGGCTGCTGTTCCGCGACGGCGCGTCGCTGACCGGCCAGTCGGACCATCTGGTCAACCTGCAACTCGGCATGGAGGATACCGCCGCGCTGTCGCAGGTCACGCTGCTGTTCAACTATGCCAGCAACCGCGTGACCAATCGTGGGCCGTCCAACCTGTCGGGCGACGGTTTCCAGCCCGACATCATCGAGGTGCCGGGCATCCGCCTCGACCTCGTGGCGCGGCAGGGCTTCGAGCTGGCGGGCGGCAAGTTCGAGCTGAAGGCCGAGGCCCGCAACCTGACCCGCACGCGCTATAACGAGCGGCAGGATTTCGGGAATGGCCGGTTCGTCTATCTGAACCGATATAATCTGGGCCGGATCTTCTCGCTGGGGATCAGCACGACCTTCTGATCCCGGCAAGTGGCCGTCGTCCAGAGCGATCCGGGCGGCGGCCTTCTTGGTTCGGCGGACAGGGTGGGGCGTGGGCTTCGACTTCGCTCAGCCTGAACGGCGGATGGGAATGCAATTATCCCCCCTCCGTTCAGCCTGAGCGTAGTCGAAGGCCAAGGGATTCGCTGCTCCGCGAACGGACGTCCGTCTCTACCCCCGCCACGGCAGCTCCCGATACCATTTGGTGATGACGTATTTCACCCCCGCGCGCACCTTCATCGCCTGATGCAGCGTGGCCGGATTGGGTGAGCCGTCCGCGCGGCGGTTGCTCCACGCGACCAGCTTGCCGGGTTCGGGCTGGATCATCTTGTCCACCGCCTTGAACCGGGTCGCGCCGCCGGCCTCGGGCGTGTTCAGGTACAGCATCACCGTCCAGGTCCGGTTGCCCGACAGCGCGCAATAGCGGTGATAGTCGAGGCCGGACGGCTCGAAATAATCGGTATGCTGCTTGAACTCCTGCCCGACGGCATAGCGTTGGCCCTGGATCGGTTCGCCGAACGCGGCCGACAGCCCGGTCAGCACCGCGATGCGGCGTTCGGTCTCGATCACCGCCGGGTCGTCGCCGGGCAGGTCGCCCGTCTCGCTGGTCCGATAGCTGGCGTCGCCATTGGCATCGGCAATGGTCGAGGGACGGCGCACATCGTCGATTCGCGTCATCAGCGCCTGGCAGAGTTCGAGCGGCAGGACGTCGCGCTTCACGAACAGCGTCAGCTTGGGGCTGGGCAACCGCTGCACCCCCGGCGTGGTGGCCAGTCGGGCGATAATCGGTGTCGGATCAAGGCCGTTGCCCAGTTCTGGCGGGTCGGTCGGGATAGGGTTCATCGCAATGTCCATGTGAAACCCATATGACGAACATGTTTCGGGGCTTTGACGCAAACATGTAACATGCCATGCCTAGTGCCCGGAAAAGCGGATGGGGTCTGATTTCATGCGGTTGAGGCTCGACGCGCGCGGGCGCCGATGGTTGCGGCGGCTGCCGGTCGTGAATGTCTATTCGGTGGCCGAACTGGCGCTGATGGCGGTCCTCGCCGTTCAGGGCGCGCGGCTGCTATGGGTGCTCGTCACGCCGGTCTCGCCGCTGGGCGAGTGGCGGCCGGTCGCGCCCAGCGTCGTCGGATCGACCGCCGCGATCCTCGACGGCTTCGACCCGTTCTTCCGCCTGCAGGGACAGCAGGCCGCGCCCTCGGCGGTGACCAGCCTGCAACTCACCCTGTTCGGCACGCGCATCGACGAGGCGTCGGGGCGCGGCTCGGCGATCGTGGCGGGGCCCGATGGCGTCCAGCGCCCGGTCTCGGTCGGCGAGGAGATCCAGCCGGGCGTCACGCTGAAGTCGGTGGCGTTCGATCACATCACCATCGATCGCGGCGGCGCGACCGAAGACTTGTATCTCGACCAGTCGGAAGCGCCCCCCGCCGCGCCCGGCGCGCCCGTGCCCGGCATCGCCGCTCCCCCGGCCGCCGGGCAGGGCGGCATCGCCATCGCGCAACTGCGCAGCGATATCGGCTTCATCCCCCGGCTCGACGGCGGGCGCGTCTCCGGCCTCGTCGTCCGGCCGATGGGCGCGGGCACGGCGTTCCGCGCGGCGGGGCTGCGCGAGGGCGATATCGTCACCGCGCTCGGCGGCCGCCCCGTGACCGGCCCCGGCGACCTTGACCGCCTGGCGAGCGATTTCGCACAGGGCGGCTCTCTTTCCATCACGGTCGAGCGGGGCGATCAGACGCTGCCGCTCTCCCTCCAGATTGCGGCACCACGGCCATGAAGAAGCTCGTCCTCGGTTCGGTTCTGGCGCTCGCCCTGGCGGCGGGGGTGCAGGCGCAGACCACGCTCAACGTCCGCGACGCCGATATCCGCGCCTTCATCGCCGATGCGGCCAAGGTGACGGGGCGGACCTTCATCATCGACAGCCGGGTCAACGGCAAGGTGACGGTCGTGACCGACCGGCCGCTGTCCAAGTCCGAATATTTCGAGATATTCCTGTCGACGCTGCGCTCCAACGGATTGGTCGCGGTGCCCAGCGCGGGCGGGGCGTTCCGGGTGCAGCCGATCGACAATGCCGCCTCGCAGCCCAGCCGGATCGGATCGTCGGGCGCGAACCGCAATTCCTATGTCACCGAGATCATCCGCCTGCGCGCGATCGACGCGCCGAGCGCGCTGGAGACGGTGCGCCCGCTGGTCAGCGCGCAAGGGTCGGTGACCGCCAATCGCGCGGGCAACAGCCTGGTCGTGGTCGACTTCGCCGACAATATCCGCCGCATCCGCGAGGTGGTCCGGCGGATCGATGCCGACAATGCCTCGACCCGCGTCATCGCGCTGCGGAATGCGGGCGCGCGCGAGATCGCGACCGCGCTCCAGACGCTGGCGGGCAATGGCGGCGGCGGGCAGGGCGGCGCCCCGGCGCAAGGATCGACCGGCGTGTCGGTGGTCGCGATCGACAGCTCCAATTCGATCGCGCTGCGCGGCGATCCGTCGAGCGTCGCGCGCTTCGCCCAGATCGCGCTGGACCTGGACAACAAGGCCAAGAGCGGCACCGAGATCCGCGTCGTCTTCCTGCAAAATGCCGATGCCGAGCAGCTTCTGCCGGTGCTCCAGCAGCTGGTCGGCCAGACGCCCGATCCGGTGCAGGAAACCACCCTGTCGCGCGGCAGCTTCACCCAGACCAACAGCCAGTCGGGATCGGCGGCGGGCACCGCCATCGCGCAGCGCGTCCAGCCGGTCGCCCAGCCCCAGGCGGCCAGCGCCCCCGGTGCGGGCGGCCAGAGCGGCCAGCAACCGGCGATCAGCACGCAAGGAGGGCGGACTGCGGCGGTCGTCACCCGCTTCGTCGGCGCCAATGCCATCGTGATCGCCGGGCCCGCCGATATCCAGCGCCAGATCGGCGAGGTGATCCGCCAGCTGGACGTGCGCCGCGAACAGGTGCTGATCGAGGCGATCATCGCCGAGGTCTCCGACCAGACCGCACGGCGGCTGGGCGCGCAGTTCCTGCTGGGCAGCCTGACGGGCGGCGCGTTCGCCGCGTCGACCTATGGCAACACCGCGCCCAACATCCTCCAGATCGCAGGCGCGGTCGGGGCGAACACGATCGGCGGCACCACGACCACGGTGGTCGCACCCGACGGCACGCGAACCACGACCAACGTTCCCAACCAGGCCTATAGCCAGCTGACCCAGTCGGCGGTGCAGTCGATCCTGGGCACCACCGGCGGCTTTGCCGGCTGGGGCGGGAAGGTCGGCAACACGGTGTTCGGCGCGATCATCAATGCGGTGAAGAGCGACACCACCTCCAACCTGTTGCAGGTCCCGCACATCATCACGCTGGACAATCAACAGGCGCACAGCCTGGTCGGGCAGGAGATTCCGGTCACGACCGGCCAGGCGCTGTCCAATGATTTCAACAACACCTTCCGCACCGTGCAGCGGCAGAATGTCGGCATTCAGCTGGACGTGAAGCCGCAGGTCAATGCGGGCGGCTCGCTGAAACTCTATGTCCGCCTGGAGGTCAGCTCGATCGCGGGTCCGGTGTCGAGCAACAACAGCGAACTGATCCTCAACAAGCGCGCGTTCGAGAATGTCTTCACCCCCGATGACGGCCAGATCACGGTCATTGGCGGGCTGCTCGACGACAATGAGCGGCGGACGATCGAGAAGATCCCGTTCCTGGGCGACATTCCGGGCCTGGGCGCGCTGTTCCGGTCCAAGGCGCGCAGCCGGTCCAAGACCAATTTGATGGTCTTCATCCGCCCGACCATCCTGCGCACGCCCGAGGACAGCCGCCGCGTCACCGAACAGCGTTACGGCTATCTCCGCCAGCTCCAGGGCTATGCCCAGCCCGGCGTCGAGCCGTCGATCGATGAGCTGGTCCGCGATTACATGAACGCCGCACCGCCGATCCCGCACGCGCCGATGCCCGGCAATATCGAGGACCCGCGCATCGCGGTCCCCGTCGCCAAGCCGGTCGAACCGATCAAGCGCCGTGACTGACACGCCGGAATCCCTCCCCACGGGTGATATGGTCCCTCTGCCACTGGGTACGCCGCTCGCACAGGCGGGAGGGGATGGGGGAGGGCCACCCGCTCTCCCGCTCCCCGCGCCCGACGAAGCGCTGGAGCTGGTCGCCCCGCTGACCATCCCCTATGCCTTCGCGCGCAAGTTCGGCACGGTAGTCCAGAGCGCCGACCCGCTGACCGTCGCGTTACGCGAAGGCGCGGACCCGCGCGCGCTGATCGAGCTGCGCCGCCATATCGGCCGCCCCTTCGCCATCGCCCGCGTCGAGGGGCCCGCCTTCGACCGGCTGCTGTCCGACGCCTATGCGATGGACGGACAGGCGACCGCGATCGCGGCCGTCGGCATGGGCGACGAACTGGACATGCTGGCCGACGGGATTCCCACCGCCGAGGACCTGCTCGACACCGCCGACGATGCGCCCGCCATCCGGCTGATCAACGGCATCATCGCCGACGCCGCGCGCAACGGCGTGTCGGACATCCATATCGAGCCCTATGAGACCGGCCTGGTCGTCCGGATGCGGATCGACGGCGTGCTGCGCGAGACGCTGCGCATGCCGCCGCATGTCGCGCCCGTGGTGGTCAGCCGCATCAAGGTCATGGCGCGGCTCGACATCGCCGAACGCCGCGTGCCGCAGGACGGGCGCATGGCGCTGACGCTGGGCGGCAAGCTGCTCGACGTGCGCGTCTCGACCCTGCCCAGCCGTGCGGGCGAGCGGGTGGTGCTGCGTATCCTCGACAAGGAGAATGCCGGGATCGACCTCGATGCGCTGGGGATGAACCCGGCCATGTATGCGCTGCTGCGCGAGGCGCTGAGCGAGCCCAACGGCATCATCCTGGTCACCGGCCCCACGGGTTCGGGCAAGACGACCAGCCTGTACGCCGCGCTGCGCCTGCTGAACGATGGCAGCCGCAACATCCTGACCGTCGAGGACCCGGTCGAATATGCGGTGGAAGGGGTGGGGCAGACCCAGGTCAACGCCAAGGTCGGACTGACCTTCGCGGCGGGCCTGCGCGCGATCCTGCGCCAGGACCCCGATGTGGTGATGGTCGGCGAAATCCGCGACCGCGAAACCGCTGAGATCGCGGTGCAGGCGTCGCTGACCGGGCATCTGGTGCTGTCGACGGTCCACACCAACGATGCGGTCGGCGCGATCACCCGGATGCGCGACATGAAGGTCGAGCCGTTCCTGCTCGCCTCGACGCTGCGCGCCGTCATCGCGCAGCGGCTGGTGCGGCGACTCTGCCCCGCCTGCAAGCGCCCGGTCGCGGCCCGGGATACGGTCGCGCCGCTGCTCGGCATCGACCCGCAGGCGACGGTGTACGAAGCGGTCGGCTGTCCCCAGTGCAACGGCAGCGGCTATAAGGGCCGGACCGGCGTCTATGAGGCGGTGCGGGTCGACGACACCATCCGGCGGCTGATCAACGAAGGCGGCGACGAACAGGCGATCGCCGCGCACGCCTTCGCCCGGCAACAGCCCCTGGCCAGCGCCGCGCGGACGCTGGTTCTGGACGGCGTGACGACGGCGGAGGAAGCCATCCGCGTATCCCGCCGCGATTCCGACGCGGGGTGAGGGTGGCGGCTCGTTCCCTTTCCCGTACCGCCCCGGCGAAGGCCGGAGTCCAGTTGCCGTGCGTCGTGCATTCGCGTTCACGCGGAGACGCGGAGACGCGGAGAGGAAAGCTGTGTTCACGCGAAGGCGCGAAGCCGCGAAGAAGAAAGGTGTGTTCGCGCAGAGGCGCAGAGGACGCAGAGATGTCGTTCTCGCCGCGGCAGCGGCCCTCCAGCTTTGGCTGCTTGAAAGAGCTGTGCGCTGCCGCGCACGATTTGTCTCTGCGTCCTCTGCGCCTCTGCGCGAACCAATCTTCTCTCCGCGTCTCCGCGTCTCCGCGTGAGATAGGATTTCCATCCGAAACCCCGCGTCTGCACCGGCATCGCGACTGGACCCCGGCCTTCGCCGGGGTGGTGCCCGTGGATGGGGTAAGGCGCTGACATGGCCGGGTTCGACTATGTCGCCATCGACACCAAGGGCGCCGAGAAGCGCGGTTTCATCCCCGCCGAGACCGCCGACGCCGCGCGTGCCGCGCTGGAGAAGCAGCGGCTCTATGTCGTCTCGGTCAAGCCGGGCAGCGGCGACACCGCCGAGCGCCGCCCGCTGTTCGGGCTGAAGCTCGGCCGCGCGCGTATGTCGGTCAAGCAGCTGACCCTCTTCACCCGCCAGCTCGCCACGCTCAACCGCGTCTCGCCGCTGGAGGAGTCCTTGCGCACCATCACCCGCCAGACCGAGCAGGAACGGGTCCGCGCCATCGTCGCGACGGTGCATCAGGGCGTGACCGAGGGGCGTCGCCTGGCCGATGCCATGGCGCGCGAGCCCAAGAGCTTCCCCCCGCTCTACCGCGCGATGGTCGCGGCGGGGGAGAGTTCGGGCACCTTGCCGACGATCCTGGAACGGCTCGCGGCCCTTCTGGAGCGGCAGGCGGAGATTCGGGGCAAGCTGATCACCGCGCTCGCCTATCCGACGATCCTGGCGGTGGTGGCGATGGGCGTCGTCACCGCGCTGATGATGTTCGTCGTGCCGCAAGTGGTCGAGCAGTTCGACACGGTCGGGCAGGAGCTGCCCTTCCTGACCCGCATGGTGATCGGTGTGTCGGACCTGCTGGTCGGATGGTGGTGGCTGATGGCGGGCGTCGCGGTGCTGGGCGGCGTCGCATTCTGGCGCGCGTTGAAGGTGCCGTCGATCCGGCTGTCCTTCGACAGCTGGCTGCTCAGGCTGCCGCTGCTCGGCCGGTTGCTGCGCGACCTGCACGCCGCGCGGATGGCGCGCACATTGGGGACGATGGTCGCCAGCCGCCTGCCACTGCTCGAAGGGCTGACCCTGACGGCGGGCACGATCCACAACCGGCGGCTGCGGGTCGCCTCCGACGCGATCGTCGATGCGATCCGGGGCGGCGGGAGTCTCTCCGCGGCGATGCGGCGGGCCGGGGTGTTTCCGCCGCTGCTGACCTATCTGGCCGCCAGCGGCGAGGCGGCGGGGCGGCTGGACGAGATGCTGGAGCGCGCCGCCGACTATCTGGAGCGCGAGTTCGACCGCTTCACCGCCACCGCGCTCTCGCTGCTCGAACCCGCGATCATCGTCGTGATGGGCGGCGTGGTCGCGACGATCGTGTTATCCATCCTGCTGCCGATCCTCCAGCTCAACACGCTGGCGGGACAATGAGTCGAGAGGACAAGTCGATGCGTAACCCCACCCAACGGCCGACCCGCCGCAAGCGCCGCGAGGACGGCTTCACCCTTGTCGAGCTGATGGTCGTCATCGTCATCATCGGCCTGCTGGCGACGATCGTGGCGCTGAACGTGCTGCCCTCGGGCGACACCGCGCGGGTGCAGAAGGCCAAGGCCGACATCGCGCAGATCGAGGGCGGGCTGGAGATGTACAAGCTCCAGAACCTGACCTTCCCGACGACCGCGCAGGGCTTGCAGGCGCTGGTGTCGATGCCCGCCGGTCTCGCCGATCCGTCGCGCTATCAGAAGGGCGGCTATCTGAAGAAGCTGCCCGACGATCCCTGGGGCCGCCCCTATCTCTATGCCGCGCCCGGCCAGCATGGCGAGGTGGATGTCTGGACTTACGGCGCCGACGGCAAGGAAGGCGGCGAGGGGATCAACGCGGATATCGGCAACTGGGATAAGTGATGACGCGGCCCCGCCTGGATGCCGGGGACGGCGGCGGGTGGGGCCTGCCTGGGCGGCGTTCGGCCCGTGCGCTTCGACTTCGCTCAGCGCGAACGGACGATGGGACAGGCTCGGTGCTGACCAAGCCGCCGTTCAGCCTGAGCGAAGTCGAAGGCCATGCCGAAACATCGCCGCAGGGGGCAAACGGCTTCACCCTGGTCGAACTGATGATCGTCATCACCGTCATCGGCCTGGCCTCCGCCATCGCGGTCTGGTCGCTGCCCGACCGGCGCGGCCGCCTGACCGACGAGGCGTTGCGCTTCGCCGCGCGCGTCCGCGCCGCGCATGACGTGGCGGTGGTCGAGGCGTCGCCGGTCAGCATCTGGGTCACGCGCGGCGGCTATGGCTTCGACCGGCGCGCGGACGGCGCGTGGAGCCCGATGACCGCCAAGCCGCTGCGTGTCGCGCAATGGGAGGACGGGACACAGGCCGCGATCCCCGACAGCAGCGGGCGGGTGCGGATCACCTTCGACGTGACGGGCTTGGCCGACCGTCCGGTCGAACTGCGCCTGACCCGCGACCGGGCCAGCAGCATCGTGCGGATCGGCGCGGACGGCACGGTGCGGGTCGATGGGTGAGGTGGCTCCAATTCCTCCCCTGCAAGGGGAGGTGGCACGGCGCAGCCGGGACGATGGGGTGTCGCCGCTCGCGATCCACTCCCTCGCTGGCGGTTACACCCCTCCGTCAGGCGTTCGGCCTGCCACCTCCCCTTGCAGGGGAGGAGGAGAGGGCGGCTTCACCCTGATCGAGATCATGGTCGCGCTGGCGGTGTTCAGCCTGGCGGCGATGGCGATCGTCCGGCTGGAGAGTGCGACGATCCGGGGTGCCTCGATCCTCGACGAAACGCTGGTCGCGCAGATGGTCGCGCGCAACATCGCGATCGCCGCCGTCACGGACCCGCAAGCGCCCGCGCTCGGCCGGACGTCGGGGGCGGAAGTAAATGGCGGGCGCAGCTGGAAATGGACGCGGATCGTCAGCGGTACGGGCGATGTGCGCGTGGTGCGGATCGATGTCGCGGTGACCAATGGCGCGGGAAGCGTCGTGGGCCGGATGACGATGGTCCGCCCGCCATGGCCCGCGCCGCCGGTCGGGGTGGTGACGTCGTGATGGTCGTCTCGGCCGACCCCGCCGAAGGCCGGAATGGAGGGGAAACCAACGGCTTCACCCTGGTCGAGGTCATGGTGGCGCTGCTCGTCTTCTCGATGCTGGCCGCCGCCGCCGTGGCGATCCTGTCGCTGAGCGTGCGGACCCAGGCGGTCACGGGGCAGAAGCTGGACGCGATGGCAGCGGTCAGTCGGACGACCGCGATCCTGTCCGCCGACCTGGCCCAGGCAGTCGACCGACCGACCCGCGACGAGGGTGCGGTGCTGACCCCCGCGATGGTCGCCGGGCCCGATGCGATGCGGCTGGTCCGCGCCGGGTGGAGCAACCTGGACGGTGCGCAGCGCCCGTCCTTGCAAAAGGTCGCTTACCGCCTGAACGGCGATGTGCTGGAGCGGGTGGCGTGGCCGCTGCTCGACGGGGCCGCCCCGATGGAGCCCGCCGCGCTGATGGACCATGTCCGCGAACTGCACCTGCGCTATCGCTTCAACGGCGCATGGCTCGACCAGTGGCAGGGGCAGCCCGGCATCGCCCTGCCGCAGGCGGCCGAGGTGACGATCGTGCGCGACGACGGCCTGATCTTTCGCCAGCTGTTCCTGGTCGGCACCGGCTATATCGGCGACGCTGCGGCGGCTCCGGCGCCTACCCCCACACCGACGCCTGCACCGACGCCCAATGGCTAGGCGGCCGCCCCCCTCCGGCGAGCGCGGCGCGGCGTTGCTCACCGTGCTGATCCTGGTCGCGGTGATCGCGGTCATGGCCGCGACCGCGCTGGAAAAGCTGCGTCTGTCGACCCGGCTGGGCGGCAATGCGGTCGCGATCGAGCAGGCGCGCGGCTTTGCCTATGCGGCCGAGGCACTGGCGATCATCCGCATCGGCGATCTGCTCCAGCGGTCGCAGGGGCGGGTGTCGCTGCTCGGCGGGTGGAGCGACCGGCCCTTCGCGCTGCCGCTGGGCGATGTCGCGGGCGGGGCGATTGCGACCGCGCGCGTCACCGATGGCGGGAACTGCTTCAACCTCAACGGGCTGGCACAGCGCGCGCCCGGCCAGCCCGGCGTGCTGATCGGCAATGCCGTCGAGACGGCGCATTTCGCCAAGCTGATGCGGCTGATCGGCGTGCCGGGGCAGGTGGCCGAACAGGTCGCGGCCGCCACCGCCGACTGGATCGACAGCGACCAGAACCCGCAAGGCGGCGGGGCGGAGGATGCGCTCTATCTGAGCCGCGATCCGCCTTACCGGACCGGCGGCACGCTGATGGCCGATGTCAGCGAGATGCGGATGGTCAACGGCGTCACGCCCGAACTCTATGCCCGGCTGCGACCTTGGCTGTGCACGCTGCCCGATGCCAGCCCGACCATGGTCAATATCAACACGCTGGCCCCCGAACAGGCGCCGCTGGTGGCGATGGCGCAGGTCGATACGATTTCGCCCGGTGCCATCGCCCAGGCCCTTTTGCGCCGCCCGCCGCAAGGCTATGCGGACGCGAGTGCCTTTTGGGCGCAGGTGCCGGGGGCGACGGGCGCGGGGGGCGTGGCGGTGACGACCCGCTGGTTCGCCCTGCGCATCGACGTGACGCTGGGCGGCGTGGCGGTGCAGGAGCGCGCGCTGGTCGATGCCAGGCGGGTGCCGCCGCAACTGGTGGCGCGGATATGGGGGGAAGAGTGATGAGTGCGACCAACCTCCTGTTCCTGCCGCCGGGCGAGGGCGGCGACTATCGCTGGATGCGGATCGAGGATGCGCGCGTCGCGGCGGCGGGCGAGGGCCTGCCGCAGGGCGATGGCGAGGTGATCGCGGTCGCGCCCGCCGATGCGGTGTCGCTCCACTGGGCCGAGATCCCCGCCCGCTCGACCGCGCAGGCCGCCGCCGCCGCACGGCTGCTGGCCGCCGAGGTCAGCGCCGCGCCGATGGACGAGCTGCATGTCGCGGTGGGCGAGGATGACGCGGGCAGCCGGGCCATCGGCATCGTCAATCGTGGCGCGATGGCGGGCTGGCTCAATCGGCTGGCGGGGATGGGCGTCGATCCGGTGGCGGTGGTGCCCGCGCCACTCCTGCTGCCGCGCCCCGACCAGGGCTATGTGCGGGGCAGCCTTGCCGGGCAGGGGGTGGTGCGCGGACGCGCCTCGGGCTTTGCCGACGAGCCCGGCTTTACCGAGATCGTGACGGGCGACGATCCGCTGGCCGATCTGGATGCCGACACGCTGGCAGACATGCTGGGCGCGGCGGCGGCGACGCCCGCGCTCGACCTGCGGCAGGGGCCGTTCGCGCGGCGCCGGTCCTTCGCGATCGACTGGCGGCTGGTGCGGCGGCTCGGCTGGCTTGGGCTGGCGATCGTCGCGGTGACGCTGGCGATCGATCTGGTGCGCTGGACCAAATACAGCTTCGCCGCCGACGCGACCGAGGCCAGGATCGAGCAGGTCGCGCGCACCGCATTGCCGCGCGGGGAAACGCTGGTCGATGCCGATCGCCAACTGGCCGAGCGGCTGTCGGCGGTGCGCGGGCCGGGCCAGGGGTTCAGCCGGACGGCGGCGGCGGTCTTCTCGGCGGTGCGCGGCGTGCCCGGCTCCGAGCTGACCGCGATGGATTTCCAGCCGAGCGGCGACATAAGGCTGGGCGTGGCGGTCGACCGCGAGGCGCTGGCTACCGACCTGAAGCGCGCGATCGAGGCGCAGGGCTTCACCGTCCAGGCGAGCACCTTCGTCGCGGCGGGCGGGCGGATCACGGGAGAATTCACGGTGCGCGGACGATGACCTCGCTCAAGCTCTGGTTCGAGGGCCGCTCGACCCGCGAGAAGCGGTTGTTGCTGGTCATGGCCGCGCTGATGGTCGTCACGCTCCTTTGGGGCGGCATCCTGCGTCCGCTGGGCGATGGCCTGTCTGGCGCGCGTGAGCGCCATGCCGATGCGGTGATCCGGCTGGGCGAGGCGCAGGCCATCGCCGACGAACTGCGCCAGCGCCGCCGCCGCCCCGCGCTATCGGGGACGCTGGCCGACACCATCCGCCTGTCGGCCGAGCAGGCGGGCTTCACCCTGTCCGGCCTGACCGAGGACGGCCCCGGCCGGGTGCGCGCGCAGATCGCCTCGGCACGCGCCGCCGCGCTGACCCCCTGGCTGGCGCGGCTGGAGCGCGGCGGGGTGCTGGTCGAGCAGGCGACGCTGACCGACAATGGCGACCGGACGCTGGGCGTCGCGCTCGTCCTGCGCGCGCGGGTGTCGTGATGCGGTTGCGGCTCGCCACCCGTCCGCCGGTGCTGTTCGCCGCGATGCTGGTCGTGGCGCTGATCGTCTTCCTGCCGATGCGGCTGGCGCTGGGGGCCACGGGGCTGGCCGATCAGGGGTTGAGCGCGCGGCGGGTCGGCGGGACGATCTGGGGCGGCAGCATGCTGGAGGCGCGGTTCGGCGACGTGGCGCTGGGCGACCTGCGCGTGTCGCTGTCGCCGCTAGCGCTGTTGGTCGGGCGGGCGAAGCTGGCGTTCGAGGGGGCGGGGGCCGATGGGCGTCCGATCCTGGGCGCCGCGACGATCAGCCGCCATGCGATGGGGATTGACGGCGTGACCGCCAGCCTGCCTGCCGCCACGCTTTTCGCGCCGCTGCCCGTCACGACGCTGGCGCTGGAGGAGGTGACCGTGCGGTTCCGCGACGGGGTGTGCGAGGAAGCGGGCGGGCGCGTGCGGGCGACCGTTGCGGGCGAGGCGGGGGGCCTGCCGCTGCCGCCGGTGATGACGGGCAATGCCCGGTGCGAGGCGGGGGCGCTGCTGCTGCCGATGACGGGACAGGGGGGAAGCGAGGCGGTGAACCTGCGCATCCGCCCCGATGGCCGCTATACCGCCGACCTGGTCCTGACGCCGGGCGACCCGGCGGCGGCGGCGCGGCTGGAGCAGCTGGGCTTCGTCGCCGGATCGGGCGGCGGATACCGGCTTTCCGCGCAGGGGCGTTTTTGACGGAGAGGTAATTTTTGACGGGGACGGTTTTGGGCGCTTGACGAGACCGGGTGATCCCGTTTAGGGGCGCAAGCCTTCGCGGCGACCGTAGTTCAATTGGTTAGAGCGCCGGCTTGTGATGCCGGAAGTTGCGGGTTCAAGTCCCGTCGGTCGCCCCATTCTTTCCGGCCACTCGCTGGCCACGGCACCGGCCCCTTTCAGGCCCGTGTCCCCCCAATATCCTCGCCGATCTGGGTGGCCGGGTCAGAAGCCTCGGTCCGGTACCGCTTTAGTCGGACCGAAGGACGAGCATGACGAACTGGGGCTTTCCCGATTTCGACGCGCATGAAGGCGTGCATCTGTTCACCGATCCCGCATCGGGGTTGCAGGCGGTCATCGCGGTGCATTCCACCCATCTGGGCCCGGCGGCGGGCGGTGCGCGCTTCTGGCACTATGCCACGCCCGCGCTCGCCATCACCGACGCGCTGCGCCTGTCGCGCGGCATGAGCTACAAGAATGCGATGGCCGGCCTTGCGCTGGGCGGCGGCAAGGGCGTGGTCCTGGCGGCCAAGCCGGGCGACGTCATCACCACCGCACAGCTCGAGGCATTCGGCCGCGCGGTCGAATCGCTGGGCGGCCGTTACGTCACCGCCGAGGATGTCGGCATGTCGGAAGAGCGGATGAAGGTCATCGCGACCCAGACCCGCTATGTCTCCGGCCTGCCGGTCGCGAGCGGCGCGGCGGGCGGCGATCCCGGCCCCTACACCGCGCACGGCGTCTATCTGGGCGTCAAGGCGGCCGCCGCGCGCGGGCTGGGCGCGACCGACATGAAGGGCGTGCGCGTCGCGATCCAGGGCGTCGGCTCGGTCGGCGGCGGTCTGGCCAAGCTGTTGGCCAAGGACGGCGCGGTGCTGACCATCGCCGACGTCGACCAGGCGCGCGCGGAAGCGATGGCGGCGGAACTGGGCGCCAGCGTCGCCCCGGCCGACGAGATCCTGTTCGCCGATGTCGATCTGGTCAGCCCCAATGCGCTGGGCGCGGTGCTGACCGCCGATTCGATCCAGCGGCTGAAGGCCAAGGTCGTCGCGGGCGGTGCCAACAACCAGCTGGCGACCCGCGAGGACGGCGCGCGCGTGGCGGAAGCGGGCATCCTCTATGCCCCCGATTACGTCATCAACGCGGGCGGCATCATCAATGTCGGTCTGGAATATCTGGGCCAGGGCGACGAGGCCGAGGTCATGGCGCGCATCGCCAAGATCCCCGAGCGTCTGGAACAGGTGTGGCAGCGCTCGGCCGAGACGGGCCATCCCGCCTCGGACGTGGCGGACGAGATCGCGCAGGGCCTGATCGGCCGCTGACTTTAATTCCTCCCCTGTAAGGGGAGGTGGCAGTCCGAAGGACTGACGGAGGGGTGTCCCCATCAGCGGCGACACCCCTCCACCACCGCTTCGCGGTGGTCCCCCTCCCCTTGCAGGGGAGGAAGAGTTGATCACACCCATCGAAATTCCCACACGCGAAACCCGGTTGACGAACCGTCGCCTCGCGCCCATTTGCCAATCGGACCAAATCCATCCGATTGGAGATCATGCGCCTTTCCAGCCTAGCCGATTATGCGGTCGTGATGATGACCGCCGCCGCGCGCGAGGGTGCCGGCGGGCGGAGCAATGCGACCCTGCTGGCCGGGCAGACGGGCGTGCCGCTGCCCACCGCGCAGAAGCTGGTCAGCCGTCTGGCCACCGCCGGGCTGATCGAGAGCACGCGCGGCACCGGCGGCGGCATCCGCCTGGCGCGCGACGCGGATGCGATCAGCCTGGCCGATATCGTCGAGGCGGTGGACGGCCCGATCGCGCTGACCGCGTGCGTCGAGGGCGCCGCGCATGAATGCGGCCTGGAAATGCAATGTCGCGTCCGGCCACATTGGCATGTCGTCAATCAGGCGGTACGCGCCGCCTTTTCCGGGGTGACGCTCGCGACGCTCGCCGCCGATCCTGTTGAATCGCAAGTGATGGACGCTTCTCCGCGTCCGGGGGTATTCGCCTGATGGCCACGAAGAATGCAGAGGCGCTCGCCGCCGCCAACAAGAAATATGAGTGGGGCTTCGCCACCGAGATCGAGCAGGACTTCGCGCCCAAGGGGCTGAGCGAGGATACGGTCCGCTATATCTCGGCCAAGAAGGGCGAACCCGAATGGATGCTCGACTGGCGGCTGAAGGCGTTCCGCCTGTGGCAAACGCTGGAGACGCCCGACTGGGCCAAGCTGAACATCCCGCCGATCGACTATCAGGACGCGTATTATTACGCGGAGCCGAAGCAGAAGAAGACGATCGCGTCGCTGGATGAGCTCGATCCGGAAATTCGGCGGACTTACGAAAAGCTGGGCATCCCGATCGCCGAGCAGGAAGTGCTGGCGGGCGTCGAGGGCGCGCGTAAGGTCGCGGTGGACGCGGTGTTCGACAGCGTCTCGGTCGCGACCACCTTCCGCAAGGAGCTGGAAGCGGCGGGTGTCATCTTCCGCTCGATCTCCGAGGCGATCCGCGAATATCCCGAGCTGGTGAAGAAGTGGCTGGGCAAGGTCGTGCCGCAGCGCGATAATTATTTCGCGACGCTCAACTCGGCGGTCTTCTCCGACGGCACCTTCGTCTACATCCCCGAGGGCGTCCGTTGCCCGATGGAGCTGTCGACCTATTTCCGCATCAACGCGGAGAATACCGGCCAGTTCGAGCGCACGCTGATCGTCGCGGACAAGGGGGCCTATGTCTCCTATCTCGAAGGCTGCACCGCGCCGATGCGCGACGAGAACCAGCTTCACGCGGCGGTGGTCGAGCTGGTCGCACTGGACGATGCCGAGATCAAATATTCGACCGTCCAGAACTGGTATCCGGGCGACGAGAATGGCGTCGGCGGCATCTACAACTTCGTCACCAAGCGTGCGCTGTGCCAGGGCAAGAACAGCAAGGTGTCGTGGACGCAGGTCGAGACCGGTTCGGCGGTGACGTGGAAATACCCGTCCTGCGTGCTGGCGGGCGACGGTTCGGTGGGCGAGTTCTACTCGGTCGCGGTGACGAACAACCGCCAGCAGGCCGATACCGGCACCAAGATGATCCATCTGGGCAAGAACACGCGGTCTACCATCGTGTCGAAGGGGATTTCGGCCGGGCGCTCGGACAACACCTATCGCGGCCTCGTCCGCGTGGCGGCGACCGCCGAGAATGTCCGCAACTTCACCCAGTGCGACAGCCTGTTGCTGGGCGACCAGTGCGGTGCGCACACCGTGCCGTACATCGAGGTGAAGAACCCCAGCGCGCAGATCGAGCATGAGGCGACGACCAGCAAGATCAGCGAGGACCAGCTCTTCTACGCGATGAGCCGTGGGTTGGATCAGGAAGCGGCAGTCGCGCTGATCGTCAACGGCTTTGCGCGCGAGGTGCTGCAACAGCTCCCGATGGAGTTCGCGGTCGAGGCGCAGAAGCTGTTGGGGATTTCGCTGGAAGGGTCGGTCGGGTGAGACTGACGTCGCGCGACGATGCCCGACGCCTCGACACCCCTCCCCTTCAGGGGAGGGGCCGGGGGTGGGGCGTGTCCGCGCGGGTCATCGACCGTTTGTCGAGCCACGCGCGCCACATGCGTCGCGAACCGACCGAACCCGAAAAGCGGCTCTGGGCGCATTTGTCCCGGTCGCAACTGGGCGGCTTCAAGTTCCGGCGTCAGGCGGTGGTCGGCACCTACATTGCGGACTTCCTCTGCCCGGCGACCGGCCTGATCGTCGAGGTCGATGGCGATACGCATGCCGATGCGCGGCGGGATAACCGGCGCGATGCGGCGCTGGCGGAATTGGGTTTTAGGGTCGTTCGCATCGGCAACACCGATGTGATGCACAATATCGAGGGTGTTTTGGCGCACCTGCTCGGCACGCTTCAAGCGATGCCCGCGCGGCGGACGCCCCACCCCAACCCCTCCCCTGAAGGGGAGGGGCTGACAGGGATATGACTATGCTGAAAATTGAAAACCTCCACGCCGAGATTGACGGCAAGCCGATCCTCAAGGGCCTGACGCTCGAGGTGAATGCGGGCGAAGTCCACGCGATCATGGGCCCCAATGGCGCGGGCAAGTCGACGCTCGGCTATGTGCTGGGCGGGCGTCCGGGGTACGAAGTGACCCAGGGTTCGGTGACGTTCGACGGCGTCGACCTGCTCGAGCTGGAGCCGAACGAGCGCGCCGCCGCCGGGCTGTTCCTGGGCTTCCAATATCCGGTCGAGATTCCCGGCGTGTCCAACGTCCAGTTCCTGCGCGAAAGCCTGAACGCCCAGCGCGGGCAGCGCGACGAGAAGCCGCTGTCGGGCGGCGAGTTCCTGAAGCTTGCCCGCGCGCAGGCCGATGGGCTGGGGTTGAACCAGGACATGCTCAAGCGTCCGGTCAATGTCGGCTTCTCGGGCGGTGAGAAGAAGCGCAACGAGATGGTCCAGATGGGCATCCTGAACCCCAAGTTCGCAATCCTCGATGAGACGGACTCCGGCCTCGACATCGACGCGCTGCGCATCGTCGGTGACGGCATCAACCGGATCATGCGCGCGCCCGACAAGGCGGTACTGCTGATCACCCATTATCAGCGGCTGCTCGACTATGTGCAGCCCGACCGGGTGCATGTGCTGGCCGATGGCCGCATCGTGCGCTCGGGCGGCCCCGAACTCGCGCTCGAACTGGAGCGTGAGGGCTATGCGGGCGTCGAGGGAGCGGCGGCGTGACCACCACGCTGGAACTCCCCTCGACGCGCGAAGAGGCGTGGCGCTGGGCCGATATCGACGCGCTGCGCCGCGCGGCGGAGAGCGAGCGGGCGGCGCCGGCCGCGGGGGCGGATCGCTTCCTCGATCTGCCGGGCGCGCGGTTGCTGTTCGTCGACGGGGTGCTGGATGAAAGCGCCAGCAGCCTTGGCCCGGTTCAGCTGACCCAGATCGACGCGAGCGACCATCCGCTGGGGCGGCAGGCTCTGGGCCGTGGCTGGTCGCTGCGGCTGGAGGGCGACGCGGTCGCGGAGCCCGTGCAGATCGTCCATGTCGCCAGCGGCGCGGCCAATCATCTGCCCGCCGAGATCGTGCTGGCCGAGGATGCGGCGGCGCAGGTCTATGAGACCTATATCGGGCGCGGCTGGACCAACCGGCTGACGCGGCTGAAGCTCGCCGCATCGGCGCGGCTGATGCGCGCGGTGCGGTTGTTGCAGGACGACGGCTTCGTGTCGCTTCGTGAGGAAGCCGAGCTGGGCGAGGGCGCGAGCCTGACCGCGACCTTCCTGGCGGCGGGCAATATGGGCGCGCGCATCGATGGCGGGATCACCCAGACCGGCGACGGGGCCTATGCCGAGTTCGGGGGCGCGCTGCTGACCCGGGGCGAGTTGAAGCAGGAGTGCGCGGTGTCGCTGCGCCATGCCGCGCTGAACGGCCAGAGCCACCAGTTGTGGCGGGCGGTCGCCGCCGATCGCAGCCAGGCGAGCCTTGCCGCGCGGGTCGAAGTGGCGCGCGATGCGCAGAAGACCGATGGCGAACAGTCGCTTCGCGGCCTGCTGCTCCAGCGGACCGCGACGGTGAACCTGAAGCCCGAACTGGAGATCTTCGCTGACGACGTGAAGTGCGCGCATGGCGCGACCGTGGGCGAACTCGATGCCAAGGCGCTGTTCTATATGCAGAGCCGCGGCATTCCCAAGCCGCGAGCACAGGCGCTGCTGACGCGGGCCTTCGTGGCGGATGCGATCGATCGTATCGGCAATGAGGTGGTGCGCGAGGCCTTTGCGGCGGACGCAGATGCTTGGCTGGAGGCGGCGCTTTGACGAGCGCCGCGCCTCTCGACCGGGTGGCGGATTTCCCTGCCATCCCGGACGGCTGGGCCTATCTCGACACCGCTGCGACCGCACAGAAGCCGCAAGTGGTGATCGACGCGATCACCCGCGCCTATGACACCAGCTATGCCACCGTGCATCGCGGCGTCTATCAGCGTTCGGCCGACATGACACTCGCCTATGAAGCCGCGCGCGAAGCGACCGCGCGGTTCATCGGCGCGGGGTCGCCGAACGAGATTGTCTTCACGCGCGGCGCGACCGAGGGGATCAACCTCGTCGCGCAATGCTGGGCCGCGACCCAGTTGAAGGCGGGTGACCGCATCCTGTTGTCGATGCTGGAGCATCACTCCAACATCGTGCCGTGGCAGATGGTCGCCGAGCGGCTGGGCGTCGCGATCGACGTGTTGCCGCTGACGGCGGATCACCGCATCGATCTGGACGCGATGGAGCGGATGCTGACCCCGGCGCATAAGCTGGTGGCGCTGGGCCATGTGTCGAACGTACTGGGATCGGTTCTCGACGGGCGTCGTGCGGCCGACCTGGCACATGGCGTGGGCGCGAAGATCCTGCTCGATGGGTGCCAGGCGGTGCCGCGCATCGCGGTCGACGTGAAGGCGCTCGACTGCGACTTCTACGTTTTCTCGGGCCACAAGCTCTATGGTCCGACCGGCATCGGCGTGCTGTGGGCGCGGCCCGAACTGCTCGACGCAATGCCGCCTTATCAGGGTGGCGGATCGATGATCGACCGGGTCAGCTTCGAGAAGACCACCTATGCCCCGCCGCCCGGCCGGTTCGAGGCGGGGACGCCGCATATCGTCGGGGCGCTGGGGCTTCATGCCGCGATCGACTATGTGTCGGCCATCGGGCTGGACGCGATCCATGCGCATGAGGCCGCCCTGGTCGCGCAGGCGCGCGAGGGGCTTTCGGCGATCAACTCGGTGCGGCTGCTGGGGCCTGAGGACTCTGCCGGAATCGTCAGTTTCGCGGTCGAGGGGGTTCATCCCCACGACATCGGCACCATATTGGACGAGAGCCGGGTGGCGATCCGCGCGGGCCATCATTGCGCCCAGCCCTTGATGGAGGCGCTAGGCCTGCCCGCCACCGCGCGGGCGAGTTTCGGCGTGTATAACGGACCCGATGACGTCGCGGCGCTGGTGGATGGCGTCCGGCGGGTCACGAGGATTTTCGGATGAGCAGTTTCAAGATCGAAGAGGTCGAAAGCGTCGAGCAGCCGCCCAAGGCGCGCGTGCAGGACGTGGTCGAGGCACCGGCCGAGCGGCAGCGCGACTATCTGTCGGGCTTCCTTTCGCAAAAGCCGACCGCCGACGATCCGACCCAGCCGGGCGGCGCGCTGTATGACGGGATCATCGACGCGCTGAAGGAAATCTACGACCCCGAAATTCCGGTCAATATCTATGACCTGGGGCTGATCTACGGCGTCGAGGTGACCGAGGGCGGCCATGCGGTCGTCACCATGACGCTGACCACCCCGCATTGCCCGGTCGCGGAGTCGATGCCGGGCGAGGTCGAACTGCGCGTCTCGGCGGTGCCGGGGATCGCGACCGCCGACGTGAACCTGATCTGGGATCCGCCCTGGGACCCGCAGAAGATGTCGGACGACGCCAAGCTCGAACTGGGGATGCTCTGACCATGGCGACCACACTCCGCCCGCGTCCCGCCGCGCTGAACCTGACGCCCTCGGCCGAGGCGCGCATCGCCGACCTGATGGCGCGTGCGCCGGATGGGGCGATCGGGGTCAAGCTGTCGACGCCGCGCCGGGGCTGTTCGGGCCTGGCCTATTCGGTGGATTACGTCACCGAGGCGAAGGCGTTTGACGAGAAGATCGATACGCCGGGCGGCACGCTCTATGTCGATGGCGGATCGATCCTGTATCTGATCGGATCGACCATGGACTGGGTCGAGGACGACTTCACCGCCGGGTTCGTGTTCCAGAATCCGAACGCCAAGGGCGCGTGCGGGTGCGGGGAGAGCTTCACGGTTTGAGGGGAGGGGCACCCGACCGCCGTTCGCACTGAGCGACGTCGAAGTGCACGTCCAGACATGTGATCTTGGCCAAGTGAATCCCGTGGCCTTCGACTTCGCTCAGGCTGAACGGGGGTTGGGAAGGGGGCGCCTTCCGACAGGCCGTTCCCCGGCGAAGGCCGGGGCCCAGTTCTATTCGTTCGAGATGGTGGAATGTCTCCGCGTGGGAGGCAAATTTCCGTGCCTCCGGCAACGCACCGCAACTGGACCCCGGCCTTCGCCGGGGAACAGGTGGGATCAGACCCGGTGTTCGAGCTTCAGGCTGGCGCCGTCCCATTCCACCGCCAGGTCACGATAGTCCGTCACCATCGCATGGGCGGTGTCCATCGCCCCCCGATGCGTCTCGGTAATCACCACCACCGTCATCCCCGCCGCCTCGGCCGCCGCGATCCCGGCCGGGGCATCCTCGAACGCCAGACAGTCCTGCGGCGCGATCCCCAGCTTCTTCGCGCCCAGCAGGAAGCCATCGGGGGCGGGTTTGCTCCGCTCGGCATCCTCGGCCGTCACGAACACGCCCGGTAGCGGCAGCCCCGCCGCCTTCAGCCGCACCTCGGCCAGCCTTTTGGGTGCCGAGGTCACGATCGCCCAGCGATCCGGCGGCAGCACCGCCAGAAAGGCTGCCGCGCCTGCGATCGGCACGATGTCATCCAGGTCGAGCATCTCCGCCTCGGTCAGCGCATGCGCCTCCGCCACCGGATCGACGCCGGGCAGGTTGAGCCGCCGGATCGTCTCGACCGACTGGACGCCGTGGATGGTCGGCAGGAACGTCGCCACGTCCAGCCCCTGCCGCGTCGCCCAGGCGCTCCAGGCGCGTTCGGCCGAGGCGATCGAACTCAGGATCGTCCCGTCCATGTCGAACAGGAAGCCGCCAAAGGCGCGGGTCGGCAGGGGCGTGGTCATGGTCGGCGGATCAGTTCGCCTGGAACACGCCGCAGGCGATCCGCCCGCCGCTATTGCCGCTGGGGTCGGTCTTCAGATCGTCGGCGGCGGCATGGATGACGATCGCCGAGCCGTCCGCGTCGAGCAGCCCGGCCATGGTCGCGCCCGGCAACACGATGCCCAGCGTGCCGCGTCCGTCGTTGCCGACCGTCATGTTGGGCATGTCGCCCTCATGCGGGCCCTGCGGGTTCAGGCTGCCATGCTGGCGCTGGGTGGGGTTCCAGTGGCCGCCCGCGCTGGTGAAGTCGGGCGCGTCGCAGCGGCCGACCGTATGGATATGGACCCCGTGCATCCCGGCTGGGACGTTCTCGGCATCGAGCGTGATCCGCAGGCCCCCCGCCACCTCGGTCGCGGTCGCGCGGCCCGCTGCCACACCGGCCCCGGTCTGGAGCGAGGCGGTCGCGCTGGCACCGCCGGGCGTCGGGGCGCCGGTTTCCACCTTGGCCTGGTCGCAACCCGCCAGGCCCAGGCCCAGCAGGGCGGCGGTCGTCAGCGCGAGATATTTCATGTCGGAGGCTCCCTGATCGAACGAAAAACGGATGTGCGCGCCGGTCCTTACCGGTCGATGTCGAGCGGCCAACGCATCACGGGTTCATAGGATGCGCCGCCATGCCCCAGCTCGCTTCGATACAGGACCAGATGCTCCATCATGAAGGGCGCGCTGGCAAGCCCGGCATGCGCGGCGCGCCATGCGCCGACCTCGGGCGCGGCCCCGGCGCTGCGTGGCATCCGGGCCAGCGTGATGTGCGGGCGATAGGCGCGGTGCTCGGGCGGCAGTCCGGCGCGGACACAGGCCTGGTCCACCTTGCGGTGCAGATGCGCCAGCGCGTCGTGCGGCGTCACATCGGCCCACAGCGTGTCGGCGCGCTCGCGCTTCTCGAAGGCGCCGACGCCCGCGATCCGGACGACGGGCGCGGGCGCATGGACCTGCGCCAGCATCGCCGCGACATCCTCGGCCACCGGACGATCGACCTCGCCGATGAAGCGCAAAGTCAGGTGGAGCTGGTCGTCGTCCTGCCACCGGGCATGGGGCACGCCGTCCATGGCGTCGGTCAGCAGGTCGCGAATGGCGCGGGGCGGGCGGAGGGCGACGAACAGGCGGAGCATGACAAAATGTTTCTATCGTACGCACGCATGAAACGGGAACCGCTTTGGCTTGAAAAGCGTCCCCGAGAGAGCGATATTTCCATCAACCGGCATATGGCCGGTCAAAGGAGCAATAGTTCACCATGGCAAACTGGTCTGATCCACGGCCGAGCGCCGCGCCGTTCGGAACCACCGCCACCACGGGCTCGACCGCCTATGACGCGGGTCTGCGTTCGTACATGCTGTCCGTTTACAACTACATGTCGTCGGGCGTGCTGCTGACGGGTATCGTCGCGCTGCTCTTCGCATGGGGCGGGCGCGACAGCATGGCCGCGCAGGTCTTCCTCAATGGCGGCGCGCTGCGCTACGTCATCATGTTCGCGCCGCTGGGCTTCGTCTTTGCGCTGAGCATGGGCCAGACGCGCATGAAGACCTCGACGATGCAGCTGCTCTTCTGGGCGTTCGCGGTCGTCATGGGCCTGTCGCTGTCGACCATCTTCCTGGTCTATAGCGGTTCGTCGATCGCGGGTGCGTTCTTCGCCACCGCGGCGGGTTTCGCGGCGCTGAGCCTCTATGGCTACACCACGAAGCGCGACCTGTCGGCGTTCGGCACCTTCCTGATCATCGGTCTGGTCGGTCTGATCGTCGCGAGCGTGATCAACATCTTCCTGCAGTCGGGCACAATGGGCCTGGTCATCAGCTTCGTCGGCGTCCTGCTGTTCGCGGGCCTGACCGCCTATGACACGCAGCGTACCAAGTCGCTCTATTATGAGGTGCGCGGCACGTCGATGCAGGACCGCGTGGTCATCATGTCGGCGCTGAGCCTGTATCTCGACTTCATCAACATGTTCATGTTCATCCTGCGTCTGACCGGTTCGAGCCGCGACTGACGTCTGGAAACAGGGCAAGTCCCATGGGGCCCGGCGGATCGTCCGCCGGGCCTTTTTCGTGAAAGGATGACGGCATGCGCCTGTCGATCGAAGTGTCGCTCGACTATACCGTGACCGACCCCGCCGACATCCTGTTGCAGATCGAGGCGGCGGCGATGCCCGACCAGCGGCTGGAGCATCAGGCGCTGACCATCTGGTCCGACCATGGCGTGACGGCAGTGCCCGGCGATGACGGGATCGGCCAGCGTTGCTGGGTCCGGGTCGATCATGCTCTGCGTGCGCGCTATGAAGCGGTGGTGGCGGTCGAGCGGCTGATGGTGCCGCTCGATGCCCTGCCCGCGACGCCCGCACGGGCGCTGGGCGGTGATCTGATCCCTTATCTGCTGCCCAGCCGTTATTGCGAATCCGACAAGCTGGAGGGGTTCGTGCGGCAACGCTTCGCCGGGCTGTCGGGCGGCGCGATGGCGGCGGCACTGGCCGAATGGGTGGCGACGCGGATGACCTATCGCTCGGGCAGTTCGCAGGGGGTGACGACCGCGCTCGACACCTTCGCGTCGCGAACCGGCGTGTGTCGCGATTATGCCCATCTGCTGGTCGCGCTGGCCCGTGCGGCGGAGATTCCGGCGCGCTGCGTCTCGGCCTATGCGCCGGGCGTCGATCCGCCCGATTTCCATGCGGTCGCCGAATTGTGGCTGGGCGATGCATGGCATCTGGTCGACGCGACCGGCATGGCGCGCGCGGACGAGATCGTCCGGGTCTGTGTGGGGCGCGATGCGACCGATATCGCCTTCATGACCGTGTTCGGCGAAGCCTGGCTTTGCGATCAACAGGTTAAGGTGCGCCGTCTGGACTGAGCACGGGCAGGAACGCTGTGCGTCATGGCTCGTTGATCCTGTCCAATCAGATGGGGAATTGCCATGAACGACAGCATCGACGATCGCGCGCTCGACAGCGTTTCCGTCGCGCCGGGCGGCGACCAGGCCGAGCAGGGCAACCGTCCGCGCCCGCCCGAGCAGGATGCGGGACAGGACCCCGACATCACCGGGAATCTGGCCAAGAACCCCGAGGATGTCGACGCCCAGCTCGACGAGAGCCTCGACGAATCGATGGATGCCAGCGATCCGCCCTCCAACACCCAGCCCGGCCGTGACGGCCCGGCGGAGTCGTCGGGCTACACCGAAGAGGAACGTTGAGGCGGTTCCGCGGTAAAGCCATGTCGGGGGCGACCGCGTCCCCGGCATCGCGCCCGTCGGCCGGGCAAGAGGCCCGCCGACCCTATGGCCGCGTGCGAAACGCCTATCCGCCGCGACGGGCCTAAAACATCCCCGGCATGCCTATTTGGAAGAATTCCGAACGTCATCCTGCACTTCGTCGCAATCAATGTTGCGGCGCGGCGAATTTCATGATGCTCTGTGCCCGGTCGTTCAGCGTTGCGTTAACCTAATGCGCGCATGATGATCGGGTTAGTTTCGATGGGCGGGGTGAGCACATGGGATCGAAGAACAGACCGGCCGAAGGCGCGATGACACTGGCCGAGATGAAGGAATTTGCAGGTTTCGCGGCGGCGACCCAGCGTTATATCCGCCGCTCGCTGGACATCGGGCTGGACCGCGAGGATGCGATGGCGCGCTGGTCGCGCGACGTGGTCGAGGCGGCGAGCATCCGGGCGCAGGCGCGGCTGTATCGCAACCTGCCCGAGATCCGGCACCATATCCCCGTCGACAGCGGGCTGGAGTCGCTCGAACCCTTCATGGCGCCGTTCGTGACGATCGCCGCCTTCGATCTGGGGCAGGGGCGGCTGACCAGCTTCTCGGCCTTCCGCTTCCTGTACGAACGGCTGGTCGGGGCCGAGGTCCGGCCCTGGCTGCCCGCGGTCTTCTGCTCGGCGGCGGCGCTGCCACATCTGCATCCCGAACTGCGGCGGCAACTGCTCCAGTCGATCAGCGAGGCGGCGGCGACCGCTTCGGGCTGGTCCAGCCGCCAGCCTGCCTTCTTCCCACATTGGGTGGAGAAGGTCGACACCAACGGCACGTCGCTGGCCAACTGAACCATGGCGGTGGCGGAGCGGGGGGCCCCGTCACCCTATCGACACGCGCGCCAGCCCATCGGGCCGCGATAGGCCTGGTCCAGATGGAAATGGTCGGCATGGGCGGCATTGTAATCGGGTGACAGGGTCGTGGCGAACAGCCGACAGGCATCGTCGCGCACGCGGTGCAGGAAGCGACCGGCCGGGCCATCGTCCTTCCAGTCGCGCGCGACGCTGATCCGCCGCCCGTCGTTCAGGCGAAAGCCCGCCACGTCGATCGCATTGGCGCTGGCATGCTCGCTCCAGTCGCTGGACGAACGGCCGCTGATCCGGCGGCAATTATAGCTGCCCAGATGGTCGATCGCGACGACCTGTGCGCCCAACAGGTCGCGCGCGGCGGGCTGGACGCTGTCCCATTCCCATAGCGCGAGCGAGGCCGCGACCGGGCAGGATATGCCTAGCGAGGCGGGGCGATAGCCGATCGTCCGCGCGCCGCCGGCAGTGAACCGCACGACATCGTCATAGCCGCATTGCGGCCCGTCGCGGCGGTCGGGAAGGCGATTATGCCGAATCCCCGCCCGCTCCAGCAGCGCGAGGCATTGCGCGTGATCCTGGGTGAGCGCCGTCAGCTTTCGCCCGGTAAACAGTCCGACCGGCTGCCCCAGGTCGAGCGGCGCCCAGGGCATGTCCTGGGGGTGGCGCCGCGCCATGCTCCAGAGCAACAGGCCCAGCATCGCCGCTCCCGCCAGCGCGACCACCAGGGTCGTCCAGCGGCGGAGCGCACGCATCAGCCGCGTCGGGCCTGTGCCACCGGCTCGGCGGTGATCGGAAAGCCCAGATCGTCGGGAATGCAGATGCTGGGCACGCCGTCACGCTCCGCCAGGAAGGGGATGATCCGCCGGACCGGCCATGCACGGGCATCGGCGACGGCAGAGGGGAAATCCCGATAGAGCGCCAATCGTTCCAGCGTCCGGCGGGTCGGATAGATGATCCGTATCTCGTCCCGATCGGCGCGGGACAGCGCCTCGGCGGCAGGCAGCCATTCGGCGCGGACGGTCTCGCCGCCGTCGATCCGGGGCGTGGACCGGCTCCGGTCGATCGCGGCGAGATAGAAGCGCGCATCGAACCGCCGGACCGGGACATGCTCGGGGCACCAGCGGGCAAACGGCGTCAGCGCCTCCGGGGTCAGCGTCGATCCGGTCTCGGCCAGTAGTGTGGCGAGGCTTTCGCCCCGTCGCACCCCGTCGCGCAGTCTTTCCTGTCGGGCGCCGTCAGGCGTCGGGGCGATGCCGACTACCAGCCCGACCTCCTCGATCGTCTCGCGAATGGCGGCGATCCGCGCGGCGCTGTCCTCCGGATCGACATCGGCGGCGACGACCATCGCCCGGTCGCCCGGATCGACCCGCCCGCCGGGAAATACCATGGCGCCACCCAGAAAGGCCAACGCCGCCCCGCGCTCGATCATCAGGATTTCGGGCGGGTCGCCCGTCTCCGCGCCCTCGCGCATCAGGATCAGCGTGGCGGCGGGGATGGCGTCGGAAGGGGCAGGGGGGATCGCGTCTAGGGTCATCGCCCGATCAACGCATCACGACGGCGAACGGCAAGACGATGCGTCGAAAGTCCGGGCGGACCGCCATGCTGTTGCGATGTGGGAATAAAAGGCGGGGTGGTGGAGCTGAGGGGAATCGAACCCCTGACCTCTGCAGTGCGATTGCAGCGCTCTCCCATCTGAGCTACAGCCCCGCCCCGTGCCCGACTATCGTCGGGAGCGACGCCATTAGCCGGTCATCGGGGGCGACGCAACACCGCTTCGCGCGATATGGGCAAAAAAATTCGCGCGCCTCCGGTCCTTCGCCTCGGGCATCCCGTCGCGCGTGGCATGGCGGCAACGGAACCATGTCTTGATCTGCCTCATTGAAACATCCGGAAGGCACGACCCGCCGATCGAGTGGCGTCGGCCCCCGCAGGACCGAATTTCAGGAGGGTTTGAATGGCTTACGATCGCTATTCCCGCGGCGCCAATGGCGGAAACCGCGACTTCGACTATGGCCGGGACTACGGCTCGGGGCGGGATTACACCTATTCCAGCGCGCGCGATTACGAAGCCGCCGGTGCGTTCGACGACGATCGCGGCAACGACCGCAACGACAGCCGTCGCGGTTATGGCGCGCGCGACTATGGCCATCAGGGCTATGGCCGCCAGGGCTATGACCAGCGCGGTGAATATCGCGGCGGTTCGCGTCAGGATTTCGGCGGCCGTTACAACGAAGGGCGCTACGGCGAAGGCCGCTCTGGCGATTATGGCTATCGCAACGAGCGCGACCAGGGCCGCGACTCCTATCGCTCGAGCGACCGCGATCAGGGTTATCGGACGGCGAGCTATGGCGATTCGTCGCGCGGTTATGGCTATACCGGCGACCGTTATGGACGCGACGACCGCCAGGGCCGTTACGATCAGGGTCGTTACGAGCAAGGGCGGGGCCAGGACCGTCGTCCGCAATCGGGTGGCGATTATGGTCGCCAGCCCCAGGGCTATGACTATGAGGATCGCGGCTTCTTCGCCCGCGCCGGGGACGAGGTCCGCTCGTGGTTCGGCGACGAGGAGGCCGAGCGCCGTCGCGAGGCGGATGCGCAGTACGACGAGCGTTACTATGCGGCGCAGGACCGCGACTATGACAGCTGGCGCTCGGGCCAGATCGCCGCGCTCGACCGCGATTATGACGAATATCGCAGCGAGAACCGCACCAAGTTCCACAATGAATTCAACAACTGGCGCACCGAGCGCGAGGGCCAGCGCGGCCTGCTGGGCAAGGTGACCGAGCATCAGGAAGTCGTCGGTTCGGACGGCAGCCATGTCGGCACGGTGGACAAGGTGCGCGGCGACCGCATCCTGCTGACCAAGAACGACAAGGATGCGGGCGGCCAGCATCATTCGATCCCGTCGCGCTGGCTGAAGTCGGTCGAGGACAAGGTCACGCTGACCAAGACCGCCGAGGAAGCCAAGGCCCAGTGGCGCGAGGAGGAGAATGCCCGCGCGATGTTCGGCGACCGCACCAGTGAGCAGGGCACGAACCGTTACGGCCAGAATTCGTCCTATGGTCAGTCGAACGGCTATGGCCAGACGTCCGCGACCGGCCAGACCGCCACGACCGGCAATGCGGCTGGCAGCACGGCGACCGGCACGACCACCGGCACCGGCAGCACGACGACGACGGGTGCCACGACCGCCTCGACCACGGGCCAGGACGGCAATCGAGGCTATTAAGGCCGAAATCGTCACGCATCGGTGACTTTTTCTCGGGGGCTCGGGTGGACAACATCCGGGCCCTTTCCCATGTCCGCAACCCACGACGAAAAGGACAAGATGATGAAGGCCTGGACTCTGGCGGCGCGTCCCAAGGGGATGCCGCGCGACGAGGATTTCGCGCTGGTCGAACAGCCGCTTCCCGAACTGGCCGACGGACAAGTGCGCGTGGCGAACCGCTGGCTGTCGGTCGATCCCTATATGCGCGGCCGGATGAATGACGGGAAAAGCTATGTCCCGCCCTTCCAACTGGGCGAGCCGATGCAGGGCGGGGCGATCGGCGAGGTGGTCGAGAGCCGCGCGGAAGCCGTCCCGGTCGGTACGCTGGTCAGCCATATGGCGGGCTGGCGCGACGAGGCGGTGATCCCGGCGCAGCATGTCCAGCCGCTCCCCGATCTGGGCGTCGATCCGCAGGCGTTTCTGGGGCAGTTCGGCATGCCGGGCATGACCGCCTATTACGGCCTGCTTCAGGTGGCCGAGGCCAAGCCCGGCGACACCGTCTTCGTCTCGGCGGCGGCGGGGGCGGTCGGGTCGACCGTGGTCCAGATCGCCAAGGCCAAGGGTATGACGGTGATCGGCTCGGCAGGCGGCCGGGACAAGACCGACTGGGTCCGTTCGCTCGGCGCCGATGCGGTCATCGACTATAAGGGCGATGTGTCGGTGGTCGAGGCGCTGGGCAAGGCCGCGCCGGACGGGATCGACGTGTATTTCGACAATGTCGGCGGCGACCATCTCGACGCGGCGCTGGCGCATGCCAAGCCGGGCGCGCGCTTTGCGATTTGCGGGATGATCGACGTCTATAACGACGCCAAGCCGACCAGCCTGAAATATCTGGCGCGCCTGATCGGCAACCGGGTGCGGATCCAGGGCTTCATCGTCAGCGACTTCAAGGATCAGCAGGGCTTTTACCGCGACATGGCGGCGATGCTGGGCGAGGGGAAGCTGCAGCGCGAGGAGACGGTGTTCGAAAGTCTCGACCGCACGCCGGAGGCTTTTCTGGCGCTGTTCTCCGGCGGCAACAAGGGCAAGATGCTGGTCAAGCTATAAGCCGGAACGCTGCCGCCCCGGCCATGTGCCGGGGCGGCGAACCGGGCGTCAGATCGCGCCCGAGAAGGTGTCGCACTGGGCCGGATCGCCCGTCTCGATCCCGCGCCGCAGCCAGCGCATGCGCTGTTCCGAGGTGCCATGGGTGAAGCTGTCGGGCACGACCCGGCCGGTCGCCTCGCGTTGGAGCGTGTCGTCGCCGATCGCACGGGCGGCGGTCATGCCTTCCTCGACATCGCCGGGCTCCAGCCGATCGCGGTTCTTCGCGGCCCAGACGCCCGCATAGCAATCCGCCTGCAATTCCAGCCGGACCGACAGGGCATTGCCCTCCGCCTCACCCGCCGCCTGCTGCGCCTGCCGCACTTTGGTCGAGGTGCCGAGCAGGTTCTGGATGTGATGGCCGAACTCGTGCGCCACGACATAATAGCGCGCGAAATCGCCCTTTGCGCCGAAACGGGTCTCCAGTTCGTTGAAGAAGCTGGTGTCGAGATAGATGCCGCTGTCGGTCGGGCAATAGAAGGGCCCCATCGCCGACTGCGCCGCGCCGCAGCCCGAGCGGCCCGATCCGCTGAAGAAGCGCAGGCCCGGCGCCTCGAAGCGCTGACCGGCCTGGGCGAAGATCTTTTCCCAGGTGTTGTCGGCATTGCTGAACGCCCGGCAGGTTTCGCGGCGCTCGGGCGAGGCCTCGCACACCTGTCGGACGCTCTGTTCCCCCGACGAACCGGCGGAGCGGGTGACGGGCGCATTGCCGCCGCCACCGCCGCCGGTCAGCAGGCTCAGCGGGTTCAGGCCGACGACCGCCAGAATGATGAGGACGACGACGATCCCGCCGCAGCCGAATCGGCTGCCGATCAGCGGCAACAGGCCGAAGAGCAAGCCGCCACCGCCTCCGCCGCCGAAGCCCCCGCTGGATTGCGCCTCGCCGACATTGATGTCGTTGTCATAATCGTCGAGCCGCATGGCGTCATTCCCCTTCGTTCCTGCCCCTATAACGGGTCTGTCATGCGTTGAACCCGCAAAGCCTTCCGGCGGTTGCACCGGGGGGCGTCTGCCAGCATGGTATGGGCGGACCAAGGGAGAATGGCATGTTCCTGAAGGGCAAGACGGCGGTGATTTCCGGTTCCACCTCGGGCATCGGCCTTGCCTATGCCAGGGCGCTGGCCGCCGAGGGCGCGGCGGTGATGCTGAACGGTTTCGGCGAGGCGGACGCGATCGAGGCGAACCGCGCCGCGCTGGCGGAGCTCAGCGGTGCCGCGGCGCTGTACGATGCCGCCGACATGACCCGGCCCGACCAGATCGAGGCGATGATCGCGCGCGCGGCGGCGGAGACGGGATCGGTGGACATCGTCATCAACAATGCCGGTATCCAGCATGTCGCCCCGATCGCCGAATTCCCGGTCGAGAAATGGGATGCGATCATCGCGATCAACCTGTCCTCGGCCTGGCACATGATGCGCGCGGCGATCCCGCACATGCGGCAAAGGGGCTGGGGCCGGATCATCACCACCGCCTCGGCGCACAGCCTGGTCGCCAGCCCCAACAAATCGGCCTATGTCGCGGCCAAGCATGGCGTGGTCGGCATCACCAAGACGGTGGCGCTGGAGGTGGCGACCGACGGCATCACCGCCAATTGCATCTCGCCCGGCTATGTCTGGACGTCGCTGGTCGAGAACCAGATTCCCGACACGATGAAGGCGCGCGGGCTGAGCCGCGAGCAGGTGATCGAGGACGTGCTGCTCAAGGCGCAGCCGACCAAGGAGTTCGTCACCGTCGAACAGGTCGCGGCGCTGGCGCTGTTCCTGTGCCGCGACGAGGCAAGGGCGATCACCGGCGCGAACCTGTCGGTCGATGGCGGATGGACCGCGCAGTGAAGGCGGCCGGGCTGTTGGCCGCGCTCGCCGTCCTGGCGACGGCGGCGCCCGCCCCGGCGCGCCGCGATGCGGATGCGACCGACTGGCGACGCGCGGCGACCGAGTCGGACCGTATCCGGCTGCGCGGCTGGCGCACCGCCTGGATGAAGGCGCTGGGGCAGGCGCGGGCAGGGGGTGCAGGCAAGGAGATCGATGGCCTGAGCGAACTGGCCGACCCCGATCATTCGATCGCCGAGCCGACCCTGCCCGATGGCGACTATCGCTGCCGGACGATCAAGCTGGGGTCGCAGGGGCGCGCGGTGCTGACCTATGTCGCCTATTCCTATTTCCGTTGCCGCGTTTCGGCGGGCGGAACGCAACTGGCCAAGCTGGACGGGTCGCAGCGGCTCGCCGGGCGGATCTATGGCGACACCGATGCGCGCAGCATCTTCCTGGGCACGCTGATCCTGGGCGACGAAGAGCGGTCCTATGCCTATGGTCGCGACGAGGCGCGCGACATGGCGGGCGTCTTGGAGCGGGTGGACGCCAAACGCTGGCGGATCGCCTTTCCCTATCCCGCTTATGAATCGGTGCTGGACATCGTCGAGCTGGTGCCCGCCGGGGCCTGAGCCACCGGCGTGAGGCTCGACGGGGCAGCGGCCGGGAGCGGCGGCAGCGAGGCCAGATAGGCCTTGCCGCTCTGGCCGATGACGGTCACGCGGCCGGCATTCGCCTGCGCCACGGTCTTCAGATAGGAACGGGGCTTCTTCATCAGTTCGGGATGGTCCAGCCCGACCAGTCCCAGCCGCCGTGCCGCTTCCTGCACGAAATGGACGCAGTTGCGCTGGTTCAGATTGTAGCGGCCATCGCCCGTCTTCTCGTCCCAGGCGGCGACCAGCGCCAGGATGTCGCCATATTGCGCGTCGGTCATCACATAGGAAAATTGCGCGTCGCTGGTCGCGATATAGAAGGGCTTGGAGATATCCAGCCGCCCCTTGACCGTCCCCATCAGCAATGCCGGGGAAACCGACTTGGCGGTGAAGCCGTAATTGGCGTCGACCGGCGCGCCGGTGGCGTCGACCGTGCCGCGCAGGCTGAAAAAGGCATGGGGAAAGCTGTTCCCCAGCTCATGGCTCCAGAAGGTGATGGTCACCGCCGCCTGCGCGGGAAGCGCGCCGAGGAGCGAAAAGGCCAGAGCGAGGGCAAGCCGCAAAAGCATCGTCATCAACGCCCTTATAGCGGAGATTGAGGCACGGGCGGAGCGGCATTTTCATGCTTTTCCGGACGGATATAGATGGAGGACAGCATCGGCACCGCGCGGCGCAGATCGTCCTCCAGCGTCTCGATCAGCGTCTCCGCCTCGCCCATCGGGACGGAGTCGACGAAATCGGCGCTGATCGCGGCGAAGATGCTGTCGGGCGCGGTGTGGATCGTGCGGACATGGTTGACGTGTGCGATCCAGGGGCGGTCGGCGACGATCGTGCGGATCGTCTCCACCACCTGCGGGTCGGCGCGCTCACCGATCAGCAGCCCCTTAGCCTCGCGCGCGAGCAGGATCGCGACCAGCCCCAGGACCAGCCCGATCAGGATCGAGGCGATGCCGTCGATCCGCGGATCGCCCAGCCGATGCGACAGCCAGACGCCCAGCCCGGCGATGACCAGCCCGGCCAGTGCCGCCGAATCCTCGAACAGCACGATGAAGCCCGCCGGGTCCTTCGACTCGTGGATCGCCTGCCACCAGCCGCCATCGCCCTTGGCCCGCGCGAATTCGCGCACCGCGATCGTCCAGGATGCGCCTTCGAGCGCGAAGGCGATGGCCAGGACGATATAGTTGACGGTGGGATCGCGCAGCTCTTCGGGCGTCTGGACATGCAGCCAGCCCTCATAGATCGAGATGCCCGCGCCCAGCGCGAAGATCAGGATGGCGACCACGAAGGCCCAGAAATACAGCTCGCGCCCATAGCCGAAGGGGTGGACCGCATCGGGCCCGCGCCTGGCGCGCTTCTGGCCATAGAGCAGCAGGATCTGGTTGCCGCTGTCCACCACCGAATGGACGCCCTCGGTCAGCATCGAGGACGAGCCGGTGATCCCGGCGGCGATGAACTTGGCGACGCCGATGCCCAGATTGGCGGCTAGCGCGCCGTACAGGACGATATTCTCGCGGATGCGCGCGGTCAGACCGGTGTCGGGCATGGGCGGTCAAGCGCGCGATCGGGCCGCTTGTTCCGCAGCGCGAACAAACCCCGCCGATGCTGGATCGGCGGGGCGCTTCCTTCCCCAAGGAAGAGGGGTGATGGGCTGGTGGCGGTGGCGGGAGAAACCCTTATGACGCGATCCGCCCCAGCCGGTGGTAGAGGTGCGCGAACTTGATCGATCGGGGATCGTCGGCGACACGCTTGACGTGTTCGGCGACGGCTTCCTTCATCAGCGCGAAATCCTCGGTGGAGAAGACGGCGCGGCTGCGTTGGGGTTCGGTCGGCATGGCAAATTCTCCTCTCTTATGAACGGGGTCAGGCGGCCCGCTCGAACTGGGCGGCCTCGGTGGACTGAGCGAGCGCGGTGGTCGAGCTGTCGCCGCCCGCCACGGTCTGCGCGATCAGGTCGAAATAGCCGGTGCCCACCTCGCGCTGGTGGCGGGTCGCGGTATAGCCATGGCCCTCGGCGGCGAACTCGGCCTGTTGCAGCTCGGAATAGGCCGCCATGCCCCGGTCGCGATAGCCGCGCGCCAGCTCGAACATGCCGTAATTGAGCTGGTGGAACCCGGCGAGCGTGACGAACTGGAACTTGTACCCCATCGCCCCGATCTCCCGCTGGAAGCGGGCGATGTCGTCGCGGTCCAGATTCTTCTCCCAGTTGAAGCTGGGCGAACAGTTATAGGCGAGCATCTTGTCCGGATAGACGCGCCGGATCGCCTCGGCGAAGCGGCGGGCATCGGCGAGATTGGGCTTCGACGTCTCCCACCACAGCAGATCGGCATGGGGTGCGAAGGCCAGGCCGCGCTTGATGCAATGATCGACCCCGGTGCCCTCCTTCAGACGGAAAAAGCCCTCGGGCGTCCGCTCGCCGGTCAGGAATTCGGCATCGCGCTCGTCCACGTCCGAGGTGATCAGCCGCGCGCTTTCGGCGTCGGTGCGCGCGCAGATCACCGTCGGCACGCCCGCCACATCCGCCGCCAGCCGCGCCGCGTCCAGATTGCGGATATGCGCGGCGGTCGGGATCAGCACCTTGCCGCCCAGATGGCCGCACTTCTTCTCCGACGCCAGCTGGTCCTCGAAATGCACGCCCGCCGCGCCCGCCGCGATATAGGCCTTCATGATCTCGAAGCAGTTGAGCGGACCGCCGAATCCGGCCTCGGCATCCGCGACGATCGGGGCGAACCAGTCGCGAGTCGCGCCGCCCTCGGCATGTTCGATCTGGTCGGCGCGCGCCAGCGTCGCGTTGATCCGCCGCGCCAGTTCGGGCCCGGCATTGGCGGGGTAGAGCGACTGGTCGGGATACATCTGCCCCGCCGTATTGGCGTCGGCCGCGACCTGCCAGCCCGACAGATAGATGGCCTTCAGCCCCGCGCGGACCATCTGCATCGCCTGGTTGCCCGACAGCGCGCCCAGCGCATGGACATAATCCTCGGCCTTCAGCAATTCCCACAGCTTCAGCGCGCCGCGCCGGGCGAGCGTATGCTCCACCGCGATCGACCCGCGCAGCCGCGCGACATCCGCCGGGGTGTAGGGACGGGCGATCCCGTCGAACCGCCCGGCAGGGGCCGGAACCAGGTCGGTGAAGCTCTGCGTCATGGCATGATCCTTTACAAAATCGCTATTCCCGGAGGCGGAGAATGCGGCTGTTCAGACCGATGAAACAGCCGGTTGCACCGTTTTGACGCGTGTCGGGGTCACGATGCGGCGGCCTCCGGCATGTCGGATTGTAAAGAATTGACAGCCCCTGCGCGGCATAGCAGCATGATGCCGAAGGAGAGCCGGGCATGGGCGGAGCCAAGCTGATCGCGGGTCATGCGGTGCGCCGGTTGCGTCGCCAGCATGGATTGTCGCAGGCCGCGATGGCCGAGATGCTCGCCATCTCGCCCAGCTATCTCAACCTTATCGAGCGCAATCAGCGCCCCGTCTCGGCGGCGTTGCTGGTGCGGCTGGTCGAGACGTTCGACTTCGACCCGCGCGCGCTGGCGGCGGATGCGCCGGGGGGCGGGACGGCGGCGATGCGGCGGCGGCTGGCCGATCCGATGTTCGCCGATCTGGAGATCGACCGGACCGAGCTGGAGGAATGGCTGGCGGCGGCGCCCGGCGGTGCGGAGGCCTTTGCCCGCGCGTTCGACCGGATCGCGGGGGTTGGGGAGGCGACGGCTGCGGCCCCGGCCGCGCCCGATCCGACGCTGCTCGTCCGGCGCGAGATCGAGCGGTGGCGCAACCATTTCCCCGATCTCGACGCGGCGGCCGAGGGGCTGGCCGACGAACTGCGCATGGCGGCGGGCGATCTCTATGGCGCTCTGGCCGAGCGGCTTCGCGTCCGCCATGCGCTGACCATCCGCATCCTGCCGATCGACATTTTGCCCGATCTGCTGACCCGGCTGGACCTCCATGCGCGCCAGTTGCAGCTGTCGGAGATGCTGGAGGCCCCGGCGCGCGTCTTTGCGCTGGCGACGCAACTCGCCCAGCTGGAGGCCCGCGCCGAGATCGACGCGCTGGCGCGCGGCGCGGCCTTTGGCGACCGGATCGCCGAGCGGCTGTTCCGACGTCACCTGCAACGCTATTTCGCGGCGGCTTTGATCATGCCCTATGCCCGCGTCCTGCGCGCGTGCGAGGCGACCGGCTATGATCTGGAGATCGTCGCGCGGCGCTTCGGCGTTTCGTACGAGCAACTGGCGCATCGGCTGACCACCCTGGGGCGGGTCGGTGCGCGGGGGCTGCCCTTTTTCCTGATGCGCGTGGACCGCGCGGGGCAGGTGTCCAAACGCTATGCCGGTTCGGCCAATCCGGTGCTGGTCGAGGCCGAAGGACGGTGCCCGTTATGGACCGTCTTCGCCGCCTTCGAGCGTGTGGGGGAGGCGGTGTTCCAACTGGTCGAGATGCCCGATGGCAGCCGCTTCGCGACCATCGCACTGGCCGGGAACCGCGCGGGGCGGTCGATGTCGGGCGTGACCGCGCGTTTCGCGCTGGTCCTGGGACTGGAGGCCGGTCTGGCGGGGCAACTGGCCGCCGCGCGCGGGCATGCGCTGACCGGACCGGCGACGCCGATCGGGCCCGGCTGTCGCCATTGTCCACGCCCCGCCTGTCCGCAAAGATCCCTGCCCCCCATCAGTCGGGCTCTGATCGTGGGCGAACGGGACCGGCCGATCAACGCGCTGGTTTTTGCCCCGGATTGAGAAATACGATCTGGATTACTTAACCTGTTTTAAGGGTTGATCGTATACAACGAACGCCATGACTTGGCTTCATCGTCGTATTCAGTCCCTGGAATTTCGTTTCGCGGCGATGCTGACCATCGTCCTGGGCATTTTCATGCTGCTCGGCGGCTGTGGACTTCTGTTGAACAACCAGTTGCTTACCATGGTCCAGTCGACGCGCCGGATCGCGACACTGCTCGACCAGCATGACAAGAAGGACGCGCAATTGCGCGATTTCCGAGTCCGAATCGGTGCGCTGACCCGGCGGGTCGAGCAGGGGGGCAGCGTGCCTGCGCAACGCTGGCACATGCTGGACGCCAGCGCCCGGGCCTGGCTGGCCGCCTCGCGGATCGAGGATGGCGGCGTGCCGCCCGACCTCGTCACGGCCTATGACGAAGAGCTGGCGGCAGAGCGGCAGCTTCTGCGCACGGCGCGGGACGTGATCCGTCAGGCGAGCGATCGGGATTCGATGAAGCGGACCATGCCGGTCTTCATCGCCGAACTGCACGTGCTGGAGGGGCGGCGCGACGCCGTGCACGAACGGCTGATCCGTCGGCTGGGATGGCAGACGCGGGAGGTGGAGGCGCTGGCCAGGCGTGCGCTGGTCCAGATGGTCCTGGCCGGGTTGCTGGTCGTGATCCTGGTGTCCGGGCTGATCCTCTGGCTGCGGAACCGGATCATGCGCCCGCTGATGAACATCGTCGCGGCGATGCGCGCGATGAGCGCGGGCCTGACGCTGGAGCCGCTCTGCCTGCGCCGTCGCGACGAACTGGGCGAGCTGGCGCGCGGCATGGACGCGCTGGCCCGCGCCGCCGAGGAGCGCGAGCGTATCCAGCGACAGGTCGAATATCTGGCCCATCACGATCCGCTGACCGGGCTGGCCAACCGGGTCGTCTTTGAACGGCGGCTCAACGCGGCCTTGCAGGCCGGACGCCGGATCGCGCTGTTGGCGATCGATCTGGACGGGTTCAAGGGCGTGAACGACACGCTCGGCCATGCCACCGGCGACACCATGCTCCGGCGCGCCAGCGATCTGCTCGCCGCGGCGGTGGGCAGCGGCGATACCGTCGCGCGGATCGGCGGGGACGAGTTCGCCATCATCCACCATCTGGCCCCCGACGAACAGGATGCCGAGGCGCTGGTGCGGCGCATCTATGCCATCGTCGCCAACGATCCAGCCAGCCCGGCGGTGCGGATGAGCATCGGCGTCGCCCTGTCGCCGCGCCATGGTCGCGAAGCCGACGAGCTTCAGGCCTGCGCCGATATCGCACTCTACCGGGCCAAGGCGGACGGCCGCCACCGTGCCCGCCATTACGACGCGGCGATGGACGAGGAACGCCGCCAGCGCCGCTGGCTCGCGCACGAACTGCGCGATGCGGGGGTGCGCGGCGAATTGCAGCTGGCGTTTCAGCCGATCGCGGATTGCCGGACCCGGCGGATCATCGGACAGGAGGCGCTGGCGCGCTGGACCCACCCGGTGCTCGGCCCGGTCAGCCCCGATGTCTTCATCGCCATCGCCGAGGAAGATGGCATGATCGGCGAGATCGGCCACCGGCTGCTGATCGAGGCGCTGATCGTCGCGCGCGCCTGGCCACGCGACTGGATGCTGGCGATCAACCTGTCGCCGGTGCAGCTGCGCGATCCGATGCTCGCTAGGCAGATGCTGGCGACGATCCTCGACCATGGCTTCGACCCGCGCCGTGTCGAGGTGGAGGTGACCGAGGGCGTGCTGATCGAGCAGCGCGAGACCGCCACCGCCAATCTGTGCGCGCTGCGCCAGGCGGGGGTGCGGATCGTCATGGACGATTTCGGCACCGGCTATTCCTCGCTCAGCAGCCTCCAGCAATTCCGGTTCGACAAGATCAAGATCGATCGCAGCTTCACCAGCGGCATGGATTCGCACGGCCCCGCTTTGTCGATCGTCCGCGCCTCGATCGGACTGGGCCGCAGCCTGAACATCCCGATCGTCGCCGAGGGCGTGGAAACCGAGGCGCAACTGGCAACCCTGCGCGAATTGGGGTGCGACCAGATCCAGGGCTATCTGATCGGTCGTCCGGGCGTGGTCCAGGCCAGGGCGGCCTGACGCGAAAACGAGCTTGGGGTCAGGCCATTTCCTCTTCCAGCATCCGGATGATCTCGTGCCCGACATAAGGCTTGGCGACGAAGCGAATATCGTCGGGCAGGTCGGTGGGGGCAAAGGCCTGATGTCCCGACGTGACCAGCACCGCGACGCGCGGATAGGCCCCCCGGATGCGCTCCGCCAGCGCCGCGCCGTCGAGCGAGCCCGGCATCGCGACATCGGTGAAGACCGCGCGAATGTCCGGATGGCGGTCCAGCGCGATCAGCGCCTCGTCGGCATTCGCCGCCTGAATCACGGCATAACCGGCATCCTCGAACGCGAAGCGGACATGCAGCAACAGCAGCGGCTGGTCTTCGACGATCAGGACGGTCGGTCGCGGTGCGGACATGGGCTCTGATGACAAGGGAATGACAAGATTTTCCAAATTAATATAGTTTAATTTCGCTGTCTAGGCGCCGCTGGCGTCGAGTCGGGCCAGCTGGTCATCGGTCAGGGTCAGGTGCATGGCGGGCGTCAATTCGCTTAGCTGGGTCACGCTGGTCGCGCTGGCGATCGGGGCGGTGACGCCCGCCTGGGCCATCAGCCAGGCCAGCGCCACCTGCGCCGGGGTGGCCCGCACCTCCTCCGCCACATCGTCGAGCGCGGCGAGGACATCGGCCCCCTTGCCGTGCAGCAGCTCGCCCATCCGGGCGCCCCGCACGCTTTGTGACAGATCGGCCTCGCTGCGATATTTGCCGGTCAGGAAGCCGGCGGCGAGCCCGTAATAGGGGACGACGCCGATATTCTCGGTGACGCAGTAATCCTGCAATTCGCCCTCGAACTTGTGGCGGCTGACCAGATTATATTCGGGCTGAAGGACGTGGAAGCGCGGCAGTCCCGCGTCGCGCGCCGCGTCATTGGCGGATTTCAGCCGGGCGGCGTGGAAGTTGGACGCGCCGATCACGCGGACCTTGCCCGCCTCGACCAGCCGGGCAAAGGCCTCCATCACCGCCTCCTGCGGCTGATCCTCGTCATCCTGATGCGCGAAATACAGGTCGATATGGTCGGTGCCCAGTCGCTTCAGCGACGCCTCGGCCGCCGCCACGATCCGCGCGGGCGCCAGCTTCTCGCCGCCTTCGCCGGGCAGCATCCCGACCTTGGTCGCGATCAGCACCCGGTCGCGCTTTCCGCTGGCCTTCAGCCATTCGCCGATCATTGCCTCGGACTCGCCGCCTTGATGCCCGTCTACCCAGGCCGAATAGACATCGGCGGTGTCGATCATCGTGCCGCCCTGGTCGACAAAGGCGTCGAGCACCGCGAAGCTCGCCGTGCGATCGGCGGTCCAGCCGAACACGTTGCCGCCCAATACCAGGGGCGCGATCATCAGGTCGGTCGATCCCAGGCGGCGCAGATTCTTGTGGGTCATGGACGCTTAACCCTCGGTATCATGGGATGTTTCCCCCGTAACGTTCGAAGGCGCCATCGCGTTCAGATCGACCGCATTGGCATCGAGCATGGCGGCGGCCTCGTTGAGCTGGCGGTTCTCCTCCTCGCTCAGACCCGTGGGCTGGGTGTTGGAGGAACAGGCGGCCAGCGACAGCAGCGCGGCGAGGGGGAGGATGGGTTTCATGCCCGCATCATGGCGCAGCCGGGATGTCGTGGGAAAGGGGGCGCGTGACGGCCGCCGGGAACCCGGTGGCGGGCGGCGGGATTGGTGCCGCTCGTCATGGGTTTCACGAAAAGGGTCGCGTCATGCTCGCATCGTTCAAAATGGGTCTGGTCGGCGGACAGCGCGCCATGACCCCGCTGGCCGCGGTGTCGATCGCGGCGGCGCGTGGGGAATTGCGGCTGGGCAAGGGGCCGCTGAAATGGCTCGCCAACCCGCTGGTCGCGGCGGGCACCCTGGCGCTCGCCATCGGCGAGATGGCGGGCGACAAGCAGAAGACCGCGCCCGACCGGATCGTTCCAATCGGCCTCGCGGCCCGCTTCACCACCTCGGCGATCGCGGGCGCGGCGCTCGCCAGCCCGAAACATCGCTGGCTGGGCGCGGCGGTCGGCGGCGTGACGGCGGTGATCGCCTCCTATCCCGGCTGGCGCGGACGCATGGCGGCGCTGGGCCGTTATGGCCAGACGAAAACGGGCTTTGCCGAGGACGCGGCGGTACTGGCCGGCGCGGTCGGGATCGTGCGGGGGCGCAAGGCCTGACGCCTTTACGCTCTTCTGAGTTGCTGCACCTCCACCGACGGAACGTCACGGCCCATGGCCAGGCAAGAGCGCATGGTCCGCGCCGTTTCCATGAAACCCAGCTTGGCCAGCACCCGCCCCGAAGCGGGATTATCCTCGAAATAGGACGAGGTGACGACCGACAGACCGAGCGGTCCGAATGCATGGGACAGCACCGCCTGTCCCGCTTCGGTCATGAGCCCGCCGCCCCATTGGTCAGGATCGAGCCAATAGCCGAGTTCGGCCCGGTCATCGCGTTTGTCCGGTGTCAGGCCGATGACGCCGATCAGCGCGTCCGCACCCGTTCTGGTGATTGCCCAGATCCATTCCTGCGGCGCCACTTGCTCCAGGAAAAAGCGGGCGTCGTCCGGTGTATAGGGATGGGGTACGCGGGCCAGTCGGCGTGCGACATCCCATTGCCCCACGATCCGGACGATCGCCGCCGCATCCCGTGTCGCCAGCCGTCGCAAGGACAGCCGGGGCGTCGACAGGTCGGGATAATCCGACAGGTTGCGTGTGCCGGCCATCGTAGTCGAACCATCTTTCCCTAAAGTTCAGCCATTTTCCCGATGCTATCGACTTCGGGAAACGCCGTCCATTTCTCGTCCGACGCGGCATTGGCGAGTGTGGCCTCGACAAAGGCCATGGTGCGCAACCCCGGCACCAATCCTGGAAACCATTCCGCCGCGCCGATCGCGCCGCCCTCTGCCGGGCCATCCTCGTCCAGCGTCCGGGCGACCGCGCGGTAGAGATTGGCGAAGGCTTCGATATAGCCTTCGGGGTGGCCGCCCGGCGTGCGCTGGCGGGGCAGGGTGGTGTCGGCCAGCCCCGGCCCGCCCGCGCGGACGATCTCCGCCGGGCGGTCGAGCCAGCGCAGGGTCAGCGTGTTCGGCTCCATCTGCGACCATTCCAGCCCGCCCTTCTCGCCATGGATGCGCAGGCGCAGACCATTTTCCTCGCCCGCCGCCACCTGGGTCGCGCGTAGCGTACCGCGCGCGCCGCCATCGAAGCGGAGAAGCACGTTCACATCGTCGTCGAGCATCCGCCCGTCGACATGGGTGGTCACGTCCGCCGACAAGGCCGCGACCCGGTGGCCGGAGACATGCTCGGCCAGTTGAAAGGCATGGGTGCCGATATCGCCCAGGCAGCCGCCCAGCCCGGCGCGCGCCGGGTCGGTGCGCCATTCGGCCTGTTTGTTGCCCTCGCGGTCGAGCGGGCGGCTCAGCCAGCCCTGGATATATTCGACATGGATCAGCCGGATCGCGCCGAAATCGCCGCGCGCCACCCGCGCTCGCGCCTCCTCGACCATCGGATAGCCGCTATAGGTGAAGGCGAGCGCATAGAGCCGGCCCGAGGCGCGGGCGGCCTCGGCGATGGCGCGGGCTTCGGCGAGGTTCATCGCCATCGGCTTTTCGCTGAACACCGCGAAACCGGCGTTCAGCGCGGCGATCGCCATCGGGGCGTGGAGGTGATTGGGCGTGACGATCGCAACCGCATCGATCCGGTCCCCGGCGGCACGCGCGCGCTCGTCGGCCAGTAGCGCGTCGAGCGTGTCATGGACCCGGTCGGGGGACAGGCCGAGTCGCTCGCCCGTCCGGCGGTTGCGCTGCGGATCGCTGCTGAACGCGCCCGCGACCAGATCCCAATCCCCGTCCAGCGCCGCGGCCATGCGATGGATCGCCCCGATAAAGGCCCCTTCGCCGCCACCCGCCATCGCCAGCCGCAACCTGCGCTTCGCCATCATCCTCTCCTTTGCCCCGGTCGCTCCACATGGCGACATTCGATGCTTGCACGCCAGCGGTTTAGCGGTAAACTCGATCGCGAACCAGCGAGTCTGGGAAAGAAAATGACAGGAGAGTGAGGATGAGGCAGCTGCTCTGGCTGGCCGCATTGCCCGGCGCCATGGCCATCGTCATCGCCGCCAATGCGCCATCGACCGCGCAATCGGCCCCCGCCGCGGGGGCGCAGGCCTTTGCCGCCTGCCGCGCCTGCCACACGCTCAACAAGGGCGGACGGAACGGCGTCGGTCCCAATCTGAACGGGGTGTTCGGGCGGCAGGCCGGGGCGGTGCCCGGCTTCAACTATTCGCCCGCGATGAAGGCCTCCGGCTTGAAGTGGGACGACAAGACGCTCAACGAGTTCATCGCCGCCCCGATGAAGAAGGTGCCGGGCACGCGGATGCCGATCGGCGTCGCCGATCCGGCCAAGCGCGCCGCGCTGATCGCCTATCTCAAGGCCGAGACCGCCAAGTGAGTGCGGCGCCCACCATGCGCGGGCCGGGCATCTTCCTGGCCCAGTTCATGGGCGATGCGGCCCCGTTCGACACGCTGGACTCGGCGGCGCGCTGGATGGCGGAGGCGGGCTATGAAGGCGTGCAGATCCCGACCTGGGACGCTCGCTGCATCGACCTGAAGACCGCCGCCGAGAGCCAGGATTATTGCGACGACTTGGCCGGGCGCTGTGCCGAGGCGGGCGTCGCGATCACCGAACTCTCGACCCATTTGCAGGGGCAGCTGGTCGCGGTCCACCCCGCCTATGACGCCGCCTTCGACGGCTTCGCGCCCGAGGCGGTGCGGGGCAAACCCGCCGAGCGACAGGCATGGGCGGTCGAGCAACTCGGATATGCCGCCAGGGCGAGTCGGCGGCTGGGCCTGAAGGCGCATGCGACCTTTTCGGGCGCGCTGCTCTGGCCCTTCGTCTATCCCTGGCCGCAGCGGCCCGCCGGACTGGTCGCGGAAGGGTTCGCCGAACTCGGCAAGCGCTGGCGGCCGATCCTGGATGCGTTCGAGGAGGAGGGCGTCGACCTCTGCTACGAACTCCATCCCGGCGAGGATCTCCACGACGGAACGACCTTCGAGCGGTTCCTGGATTCAGTCGGCGGCCATGCCCGCGCCAACATCCTCTACGACCCCAGCCATTTCGTGCTGCAGGCGATGGATTATCTGCAATTCATCGACTTTTACCACGACCGCATCCGCATGTTCCACGTCAAGGATGCCGAGTTCAACCCGACCGGACGGGCGGGTGTCTATGGCAGTTACAGCGACTGGATCGACCGGCCGGGGCGGTTTCGCTCGCTGGGCGACGGGCAGGTCGATTTTGGCGGTATCTTCTCCAAGCTCACCCAATATGGCTATGCCGGTTGGGCCGTGCTGGAATGGGAATGCTGCCTCAAGCACCCGGAGGACGGCGCGCGCGAAGGGGCTCCGTTCATCGCCGCCCATATGATCCGCCGGGCCGAGCGCGCCTTTGACGATTTCGCCGGCGGGGGCGATCCGGCGGCGAATAGACGCTGGTTAGGAATTTAAGCAATTCAATGGCTTGACCATCCGCTCCGGAAGGTAAAGTCTGACAAAAAATAAAAGCGGGAGTGGGGCATGGAAGCGGTACCGGACAATCGGTCGCGTCTGTTCTGGCTGAGTGTGCTGGCGCTATTCACGGCCGCCGCCAGCGCGGCGTTGCGCGCGGCGGTGGCGAGCAGCCTGAAGGCGCAGTGGATCGACCCCATCGCGCCGGTGCAGGCGGGGGAGCTGATCGGGTCGGCGCTGGGCTCGGCCTTTCTGGGCTTTGCGGCGACGCTGTTCGTGGCGAGCGCCTTGCTCGACCGGATCGGCGCGCGGCAGATGCTGATCGGATGCGGCCTGTGCTTTCTGGTCGGGACGGCGGCGATCGTCGGGGCGGGCTCGCTGGCCAGCGGCATGGCGGTCTATCACATCGTCTGGGGCGGGATGCTGCTCAGCGGGATCGGCTGGGGTCTGGCGGAGGCGTCGATCAACCCGCTGACCGCGCGGCTCTATCCGGAAGAGACGACGCACCGGCTGAACGTGCTGCACGCCTGGTATCCCGGCGGACTGATCGTCGGTGGGCTGGCGGGCGTGCTCCTCGCTGAGGTCTTGTCGTGGCAGGCGATCATGGCGCTGGTGCTGATCCCTGCGCTCGGCGTGCTGGTGATGGCGGCGACCACCCGCTTTCCGCCGGTGCCGCGCGAGGTGCGCGATGTCGGTTTCGGCGGCATGATCGCGGAGGTGTTCAAGCGGCCCAGCTTCTTCGTCTGGTTCGGCGCGATGTTCCTGACCGCCGCGTCCGAACTGGCACCGGGGCAATGGCTCGACGTGGCGCTGAGCAGCCGCGTCGGGATGCGCGGCATATTGCTGCTCGTCTATGTCAGCGCGCTGATGTTTGTGTTCCGCCATTTCGCCGGGCGGATCGCGGGGCGGCTGTCCAACCCAGGGTTGCTCTGGGTGTCGAGCCTGATGGCGGGGATCGGTCTGTTCCTGCTGTCGCGCGCGCAGTCGCCGGTGGCGGCGATCCTGGCCTCGACCGTCTGGGGGCTGGGCGTCTGTGCGATGTGGCCGACCATGCTGGCCTCGGTGGCCGAGCGGTATCCGCGCGGTGGGGCCTGGGCATTGGGGCTGGTCGGATCAGCGGGCGCGCTGGCGAGCTTCTTCGTCCTGCCGCGTCTCGGCGCGATGTTCGACGCCGCCAAGGTCGAGCTGGCCGGTGGACCGGAGGCGTTCAAGCGGCTGACCGGCGAAGCGCTGCGCCAGGTCGAGGATGCGGCGGCGTCGCAGTCCTTTGCGCGGCTGGCGATCGTGCCGGTGATCCTGTTGTTCGTGTTCGGCGGCATCTGGCTGGCCGAGCGCCGCCGTCCCCGCCGTCCTGTCATGGAGACCGTCGCATGAGCTGGTCGCGACGCACCATCCTGGGCGGGATCGCCGCCGCCGCGCCGGTGGCCGCACTGGCGGCGCAGAAGGCAAGCCGATCGTCCAACGCCGCGCGCTTCACCCTGGGCTTCGCGCCGCATCTGGGCAGCTTTGCCAGCCGGGGCGACAGCTCGGTCGAGCAGATCGCCTATGCCGCCGATCAGGGTTTCTGGGCCTGGGAGGACAATGAATATCGCCTTCGCCCGGTGGCCGAACAGGAAGCGATCGCCAAGGCGCTACGCGACCGGAAGATGACGATGGGCGTGTTCGTCGCGTCGATGCCCAAATGGTCCGAGTCCCGGCCGCTGCTGGGCGGTGACGACGATGCCGAGCGGCAGGCCTTCCTCGCCGATGTGACGAGCGCGGTCGAGGTCGCCAAGCGGGTCGGCGCGACGCGGATGACCGTCGTCACCGGCTTCATGGACAAGCGTCTGCACCCTGCGATCCAGATGGGGCGGATCATCGACGTGATGCGCCGCGCAGGGGACATCGTCGCGCCGCACGGAATGGCGCTGGTGATGGAGCCGCTCAACACCCGGACCAACCATCCCGGCGTCTTCATGCAGTCGATCGCGGAGGGCTATGCGGTCGCGCGCGGGGCAAACAGTCCGGGCGTGAAGGTGCTGGCCGACCTGTATCACGAGCAGATCCAGTCGGGGAATCTGATCCCGACCATGAAACTCTGCTGGGACGAGATCGGCTATATCCAGTTCGGCGACAATCCCGGCCGCAACGAGCCGGGCAGCGGCGAGATCAACTATGCCAGTATCTGCCGCTTCCTGAAAGCACAGGGCTATGCCGGGGTGATCGGCATGGAACATGGCAATTCGGTCAAGGGCCGCGCGGGCGAAGAGAGACTGATCGCCGCCTACCGCGCGATCGATCCTACAGCATGAGGAGGGGAGCGATGCGGATGCTATCGTTGATCGCGCTGGCCGTGGCGAGCGGCTCGACGGCCCAGGACAAGCCGGGCCTGGGGTTTCGCGACACGCCGATGCTGCCTGGTGGCCAATGGCATGTCCATGATCCGGACCGGCCCGCGCCGCGCGTCGTGACGCCTGCCGCGCAGCCCGGCGGCGCGCCGTCGGATGCGGTGGTGCTGTTCGACGGGCGCTCGCTCGACGCCTGGACGGCCAGCGGCAAGCCATGGCTGCTTCAGGGCGGCGTGCTGACCGTGCCGCCGCGCGACGGCAAGGCGGAGAGCGTGCTGGTCAGCAAGCAGAGCTTTGGCGATGTCCAGCTGCACCTCGAATTCCGCTCGCCCAACCCGCCGCGCAAATCGTCGCAGGACCGGGGCAATAGCGGCATCTGGTTCATGCAACGCTATGAGGTTCAGATCCTCGACGGCTATGACAATCCGACCTATGCCGATGGGCAGGTGGGCGCGGTCTATGCCTGGAAGCCGCCGCTGGTGAACGCCGCGCGCAAGCCCGGCGCGTGGCAAAGCTATGACATCATCTTCGAGCGGCCGCGCTTCGGCGGCGACGGCAAGCTGCTCCGCCCCGCCTATGTCACCGCGCTGCTGAACGGCGTCGTCGTCCAGAACCATCAGGCGATGCTGGGCACCACCGTCTGGCGGCAGATCGAAAAATACCAGGCGCATGGCGATGCCGCGCCGATCCAGCTCCAGGATCACGACTCGCCCGTCTCGTTCCGCAATATCTGGGTCCGCCCGCTGCCGCCCGAGGCGATCGCGCAGGACCTGCCGGAGGATGCCCGATGATAGACCGCAGACATGCCCTGGCGGGGATCACCGCCATGTTCGGCTCCGCGCTGTTCGCGCCCATCGCCCGTGCGGCGGGGGCGGTCGAGCAGACGCGCGGCGCCATTCCCGTCATTTCGAACGGCCCGCCCAGCGGGGCGGTCTTCACCCCCGTCCAGCGCGCGACGATGACCGCGCTGGCCGAACGCGTGCTGCCGACCACCGATACGCCCGGCGCGATCGCGGCCGGGGTGCCCGAATTCATCGAGAAGATGCTGGCCGACTGGTCGCTGCCTGCCGACCGGGTGCCGATCATCGCCGGGCTGAACGCGATCGAGGCGCGCAGCCAGAGCGTCCACCGCGTGCCCGCCGCCAAGGCGACGGCGGCGCAGCAGGACACGCTGTTGACCGAGGCGATGGAAGGCGTGCTGCCCGAGGGCCGCGCCTTCTTCGAGCCGTTCCGGCAACTGGTCATCACCGGCTATTATACATCGGAGATCGGCATCACGCAGGAACGCGAATATCTGCCCGTGCCCGGCGAGTATAACGGCGCCTTCCCCTATTCTCAGGTCAACAAGGTATATTCGGCATGATCGATCGTCGTTCGCTGATGGGCGCGGGGCTGGGGATGGGATTGGGGCTGGGCGCGGGCGCGCTGCTGCCGGGCATGGCGCAGGCCGCGCGGCTGAGCGCCATCGGGCTCCAGCTCTACACGATCCGCGAGCTGTTCGCGGCCGATCCGGTCAAGACGCTCGAGGCGGTGGCGAAGATCGGATACCGCGAGATCGAATATGGCGGGGGCGGTTACGACGCGATGGACCATGCCATGCTCCGCCGCACGCAGGACCGGCTGGGGCTGAAGGCGCCCTCGGTCCATGTCCCCTATGACGCGTTGCTCGGCAATTTCGGGAAATGCGTGACCATGGCGAAGACGCTGGGCGCGGACACCGTCATCCTGCCTTATATGACCGACGAGCATCGGACCGAGGCGGGCTGGAATGCGGCGCTGCCCAACATCAACCGCTTTGCCGAGCAGTTGAAGAAGGCGGGGCTGGGCTTCGCCTATCACAATCACGATTTCGAGTTCACCAACAAGCCCGGCGGCATCAGCCTGTATGACCGGCTGCTCAAGGGCACCGACCCGAAGCTCGTGAAGGTCGAGATCGATCTCTATTGGGCGATCCATGCGGGCGAGGATGCGGCGGCGCTGATCCGGCGGCTGGCGGGGCGCATCTATGCCTATCACGTCAAGGATGCGCGCGCCGATGGCAGCATGACCGCGGTGGGGGCGGGCAAGATCGACTTCGCTGCGCTCTTCAGGCTCAACGGGCTGGCCGGCGTGAAGCATTTCTATGTCGAGAACGACCAGGCGCCCGCGCCTTACCTGCCCGACATCACGACCAGCTTCCAGACGCTGCAAGCGCTTCGATTCTAAAACGACAAGAACGATATAGGGAGGATAGGCCATGGCGGCGACGAACCGTTTCGACGCGATCGTGATCGGGTCGGGGATCAGCGGCGGTTTCGCCGCCAAGGAACTGACCGAAAAGGGCCTGCGCGTCCTGATGCTCGACCGGGGCGTCATGGTCGAGCATGGCGAGGGCTATCCCTATGACGGCAAGCCGCCTTTCGAGGTGCCCGCGCGCAACATCATGCCCAAGCCACTGGTAGAGAGCGATTATTTCATCGCCAAACAGGGCTATGTCGCGCCCAGCAACCAGAAATTCTACAATGACGACCGGCTGAACCCCTATGCCTATGACGAGGGGAGCAAATTCTACTGGATCCGCCCCGGCGCGGTCGGCGGCAAGTCGCTGATCTGGGGCCGCTGGTCCTTCCGCTGGAGCCCCGACGATTTCGAGGCGAACAAGCGCGAGGGCGTCGCCGCCGACTGGCCGATCCGCTATGACGACGTCGCGCCGTGGTATTCCTATGTCGAGAAATATATCGGCGTTTCCGGCTCGCGCGAGAATTTGCCCTATCTGCCCGACAGCGAGTTCCAGCCGCCGATCCCGATGAACGTGGCGGAGAAGTGGTTGAAGGAGCGGCTGGAGGGCCAGTTTCCGGGCCGCAAGCTGATCAACACCCGCCTGTCCAACATGACCGAGGACAAGCCCGACCAGAACCGCACCAAATGCCAGTTCCGCAACCAGTGCGGCAATGGATGCTCGTTCGGCGCCTATTTCTCGACGCAAGCCGTGACGCTGCCCGCCGCGCGCGCGACCGGGCGGCTGACGCTGCAATCGGACGCGGTGGTTACGGGGATCGACTATGATCCGGCCGCCAAGAAGGTCACCGGCGTCCGCTATGTCGATGCGAAGACGGGGCAGGCGCAGACGGTGGCCGCCAATCTCGTCTTCGTCTGCGCCTCGGCGATGGCGTCGGTGCAGATCCTGATGAACTCGCGCGCGCCCGGCTCGGAGCGCAGCCATTTCGACAGCAGCGGGACGCTGGGCCGCTATGTCATGGACCATATCTTCCGCGTCGGCGTGTCGGGCGAGATTCCCGGCATGGAGGATCTGATCGAATATGGTCGCCGTCCGGGCGGGGTCTATGTGCCGCGCTTCCGCAATCTGAAGGGCGACGAAGGGCTGGGCTTCCGGCGCGGCTATGGCTATCAGGGCTCGGCCTATCGCAATGCCGCCAAGCCGGTCGGCTTCGGCGCGGAGATGAAGCATGGCATGCGCCGCTATGGTCCCTGGCAGTTCAGCATGGGCGCGTTCGGCGAATGCCTGCCCTATGAGGACAATCGCATCTCGCTGCACTCCAGCAAGGTCGATCGCTTCGGCGTGCCGCTGTTGAAGTTCGACGTGACCTTCCGCGACAACGAATTGAAGATGATGGCCGACGCCCGGCGCGAGGGCGAGGCGATGCTGCGCGCGGCGGGCCTGAGGAACGTGACCAGCGGAGAGCAGGAGCATGTGCCGGGCGACGCGATCCACGAAATGGGCGGCGCGCGCATGGGGGCGGACCCGCGCGCCTCGGTGCTCAACAAATGGAGCCAGGCGCATGACGCGTCGAACCTGTATGTGACCGACGGTGCGCAGATGGCGTCGGTGTCGTGCGTCAACCCGTCGCTGACCTTCATGGCGCTGACCGCGCGCGCGGCCGATCACGCGGTCAAGGGGCTGAAGGCTGGCGCCGTCTGACCTCCCGCGCATGACCGCCAGGCGCCCCGAAGGCGTCACCATCCGCGCGGTGGGCGAGCGGGCGGGCGTGTCGGCGATGACGGTGTCTAACGTCATCAACGGCGCGGGCCGGGTCGGTGCGGCCACGCGCGCGGCGGTGCTCGCGGCGATTGAGGAACTGGGCTATGTCCCCAATGTGGCCGCGCGTCGGCTGGCCAAGGCGCGCGCCACCACGCTGGGGCTGGTCTATAGCGACCGGAGCACGCCCTTCATCGACTCGGTGCTGCTGGGGGCCTTGCGCGCCAGCAATGCGCGCGGGCTGCAATTCATCGCGCAGGGCGAGGAAGGGCTGACCCGCGATGCGGCCGAGGCGGCGGTGCGCGCGCTGGTGCAGAGCGGGGCGGCGGGGGTGCTGCTCGTGCCGCCCTTTGCCGAACTGCTCAGCGGATCGGGACTGTTCGAGGAACTGGGCGTCGCGGCGGCGGCGATCGCGACGGGGCAGGCGCTGCCCGACATCGCCACCGTCCGGATCGACAACCGCGCGGCGATGGCGGCGATGACCGCGCATGTCGCACGGGTGGGGCACCGGCGGATCGGCTTCATCGCCGGGCCGCAACGCTTTTCGGTCGCCGACGAGCGGCTGGCGGGCTTTCGCGATGGATTGGTGGCTGCGGGCCTGGCCTATGACCCCGCGCTGGTGATCCAGAGCGGATTCGATCCGCTGTCCGGCGCGGCGGCGGGGCGGGTCCTGCTGGGGCTGGCGGACCGGCCGAGCGCGATCCTGTGCAGCAGCGACGACATGGCCGCCGGGCTGATCGGCGAGGCGCACCGCATGGGCCTGCGCCTGCCCGACGACCTGGCGGTGACGGGCTTCGACGACACCGCGATCGCATCGCGGGTCTGGCCACCGCTGACCGTCATCCGCCAGCCGGTCGAGGACATGGCGTTCGGCGCGGTGGAGCAGGTGCTGGCGGCACTACGCTTGCGGATCGTGGAGGACCGGGTGATGGCCTTTGAACTGGTCGCGCGCGAGTCGGTGGGGCGGGGGTAGGGGCCGTGCATGGTCCGGGCCGGACGGATGGGGATTCCCTTGGCCTTCGACTTCGCTCAGGCTGAACGGAGGGGGGAGAGCGGGCCAACATCCCTGTTGACCCCGGCGGAGGCCGGGGCCCAGTTGCCATGTGGCCGGAATGACGGGATGAACCTGCCTCCCCCGCTTTGCCTGGCGCGCCATCGGCCGGGTGGCGCCTGGGCCCCGGCCTTCGCCGGGGTCGAAGGGGATACCTTCCTCCGTTCAGCCTGAGCGAAGTCGAAGGCCACGGGAATCCCTTACCCCGTTCGCCCATATTCCGCGACCAGCGCCACCTCCTCGGCATCGCCCAGCACAACGCCGACGCGCTGGTGCAGGCCGATCGCCTCGACATCCATGATTGGGATGGCGCCGTCGATCGCCGCGCCGCCCGCCTGTTCGATCAGGAAGCTCATCGGATTGGCCTCGTACAGCAGCCGCAGCTTGGCCTTGCCCGACTGGCGGTGGTCGCCCGGATAGAGGAACACGCCGCCGCGCTTCAGGATGCGGTGGATGTCCGCCACCATCGAGGCGGTCCAGCGCATATTATAATCCACCCCGCACGGCCCTTCGGTGCCCAGGATGCGTTCCTCGATATAGCGGGCGATGCCCGGCGACCATTGGCGGCGGCGCGCCATGTTGATCGCGAACTCGCGGTTCCCCGCCGGAATCCGCATCGGCCCGTCGGTCAGCCGCCACGAACCCAGCTCGCGGTCGAGCGTGAATTCATACACCCCGTCGCCGACCGTCAGCACCAGCAGCGTCTGCGGCCCATAGATCGCATAGCCCGCCGCCACCTGCGCGCGGCCGGGTTGCAGGAAGTCCGCCTCGGTCACCTCGCGCCCCGCGCAATCCTCGGGCGCGCGCAGGACCGAGAAGATGGTCCCGACCGACAGGTCGACATCGACATTGCTCGACCCGTCGATCGGATCGAACAGCAGCAGATATTCGCCCTTGGGGTAGCGATTGGGGATGCGGTGGATCGTCTCCATCTCCTCCGACGCCATCGCCGCCAGGTGCCCACCCCATTCATTGGCGTCGAGCAACAGGTCGTTGGCGATCACGTCCAGCTTCTTCTGGACCTCGCCCTGCACATTCTCGCTGCCCAGCGAGCCCAGCACATCGCCCAGCGCGCCCTTGGAGATCGCCTGGTTCACCGCCTTGCACGCGCGCGCCACGGTTTCGATCAGCAGGCGCAGTTCGGGAGGGCAGGTCTCCGGCGAGCGGCGCTGCTGCTCGATCAGGAAACGGGTCAGCGTCGTCTGGCGCGCTATGGTCATCGTCGCGGTGTTCCGGGGAATGGATGGGGCCGTGGGACGATCGGCCGGGCGGGCTCCCTCCCGCCGACCGGGCCATGATGATGCACCGACCCTGCCCCAGCCCCCCGAGCCGCGCAACCGTCCGTTAAGCAAAGCCCGTGCTTTATAGGGACGTAGCATTTCTGTTATATCCCATTCGCCAAGTGGGATATGTTGCCGGTCGGAGGATCATCATGTCGACCCAAGCCCTGACCCCGACCGACCGCGCCGCCCCCGATGCAGCGACCGGCATCGACGCGATCGTCACCGGGCTGCGCCGCGCCCGCGATGGCTGGCGGCAGCGGCAGGATGCGGGCCGCGACGTCGAGCGTTTCCCGTCGCGCGCCGGGGTCGAGGATGTCGTCGCGCTGATCGCCGCCGCGCTCTATCCGCGCCGTCTGGGCCATTTCCGGGGGGCGGGGGTGGAGGAGGACCGTTTCGTCGCCGCCAAGCTGCTCGCCGGGCTGACCGCGCTGGAGCGCGAGATCGGGGCGGAGCTGGCCTATTGGCAGAAGGATGCCGATGCCGCCTTCCCGCCCGAACAGGCCGCGCTGATCGCCCGACTGTTCGGCGCCACCCTTCCCAAAGTCCGCGACCTGATCGACAGCGATGTCGAAGCTGCCTTCCTGGCCGATCCGGCAGCGCGCAGCGTCGACGAGATCCTGCTCTGCTATCCCGGCGCGACCGCCAGCCTGCACCATCGCATCGCGCATGAACTGAACGAACTGGGGGCGCCCATCGTGGCGCGGATGATCTCCGAACTCGCCAATGAGCGGACCGGGATCGACATCCATCCGGGGGCGACGATCGGGCGGCATTTCTTCATCGACCATGGCACCGGCGTCGTCATCGGCGAGACCGCGATCATCGGCGAGCGGGTGCGGCTGTACCAGCATGTCACGCTGGGTGCGCGTTCGGCGCTGGGCACCGCGCCGCGTTCGCCGCGCGACCGCTTCGCGCGCCATCCGATCGTCGAGGACGACGTCATCGTCTATGCCGGCGCGACGATCCTGGGCCGGGTGACGATCGGCGCGCGCTCGGTGATCGGCGGCAATGTCTGGCTGCTGGCGGATGCCGCGCCCGACAGCGTGCTGGTCCAGCCCGAGGCGCAGGCCCTGGCCATCGCGGAGGGCCGCGCGCTACGCCAGGAACTGGAGGGACGGGCATGATCCGGGGCGGCAAGCCGATCATCGGTCTGATGTGCGGGAACGAGGAGGCGAACCGGCCGATCCAGGCGGTGGCGACGCGCTTCATCGATCCGCTGGTCAAGCTGGGCGGTGCCAGCGTCGTGCTGATCCCCGCCATCCCGGAGGCGGTCGACACGGTGATGATGGCTGACATGCTCGACGGCCTGTTGCTGACCGGGGGACGCTCGCATGTCGCGCCCGCGCAATATGGCGACTGCGCCGAACTCGCCCCCCAGGCATGCGACCCGCGGCGCGACTCGGTCGCGCTGGCGCTGGGCGGGCGGATGATCGAGCGCGGCAAACCCGTCTATGGCATCTGCCGGGGAATGCAGGAGATCAACGTGCTGTTCGGCGGGTCGCTGACCTGCCTGGGCGGCTCGGCGCGCCATCATCGCGGCAGCTGGGACGAAAGCTACGAGTCGCTGTTCGGCCATCATCACCCCGTCGACCTGATGCCCGGCGGCGTGCTGGCGGGGCGGGGCGGCGATCGGCGGCTGGAGGTCAATTCGGTCCACCAGCAGGGCGTCGACCGGCTGGGCTATGGCCTGGTGGTCGAGGCGCGCGATGCCGAGGACGGGCTGATCGAGGCGTTCCGCGCCCCCGGTTGCGGCGCGGATGTGCTGGCGGTGCAATGGCATCCCGAATGGGACGTCGCCCAGTGCCATGTCGCGCGCAGCTTCTTCACCCGCCTGGGCCATTCGGCGCGCGGCCATGCCTGAGGGAACGGACCCTCAATAGATGTCGCGGGCATAACGCCCGGTCGCCGCCATCTCCTCCAGCACCGCGTCGCCGAGCAGCTCGGTCAGCGTGCGGTGCACATCGCCCGCCATGCCCTTCAGGCTGCCGCAGACATAGAGCGTCGCGCCTGCCGCCACCGCCGCGCGGATCGTGTCGTGCTCCATCGCCACCACGTCCTGCACATAGCGCGGGCCGGTCCCCAGCCGCGACCAGGCGGTCGCCATGCCGGTCAGCACGCCCGCCTGGCCCAGCGCCCGACGCTCGGCGGCATGGTAATCGTCGTGGTCGGGATGCCGCTCGCCCCAGAACAGCCAGGCGGGGCCGCCGCCGGTCGCGGCGCGCTGGCGCAGATGCCCCATCAGCCCGGCCAGCCCGGTGCCGTTGCCGATCAGCACGATCGGCGTCGCGGGGTCGGCGGGGGAATGGAAGGCGGGATTGGCGTGGACGCGCGCCTTGACCACCGAGCCGATCGCCGCGCCCCCGCACAGCCAGCCGGAGCCCAGGCCGGGTAGCCCGTCCTCGGCGGTGCAGAGCCGGACGATCAGTTCGACCCGGCCCGCCGCCGCGATCGAGGCGATCGAATATTCGCGGTGGGCGAGGGGGCGCAGCGTGTCGGGATCGAAACCGGGTCCGGCCTCGGACGGCAGGATGCTGGTCATCAGCCGCGCACGCATCGCGGGCGTGTCGGGCAGGCCGGTCGTCGCCAGGAAGGCGATGACCCGGCGGACATCCTGTTGCGGCAGGATTTCCAATATGTCGCCCGCCGCCCATTCGGCCGCGCCGTCGACCGGGGCGAGCGCGACGTGCCAGGTCGGTCCGCCATGGCTGCCCGGATTGAGCAGGCGCCGTTCGACCAGCCGCCAGTCGGCCATCGGCGCGGGGGTCCAGTCGGGCTGGTCGGTCCGCGCGCCCAGGCTGGCAAGCTGCTGCTGCCAGAGCCGCTGGGCATCGGCATCGTCGCCGTCCAGCTCGATCGCATCGAACAGCCGCTCCGCGCCGCCCGCATGCAGCCAGCGGTCGATCTGGTGCCCGAAGGCGCAGAAATCGCTATATTCGCGGTCGCCCAGCGCCAGCACGGCATAGCGCAGATGCGACAGGTCGCCGGGCGCCTCGGCCAGCGTCCGGGCAAAGCCGCGCGCAGCATCGGGCGGCTCGCCTTCGCCATAGGTGCTGGCGACGACGAACAGCTGCCGCAATCCCGCCAGCCGCGCCGGATCGAGCGCGGTCACGGGCACGGCGGCGGCATCGGGCAGCGCCTGCGCGGTCAGCCGGGCGATCCGCTCGGCCGATCCGGTCTGGCTGGCATAGGCGACCAGCGTCGTCGTGGCCTCGGGGGCCGCGACCGGCGTCTCGGCCAGCACCGCGCCCAGCGCCTTCTTGCGTCGCCGCCGCGCGAAATAGAGGAGGAAGCCCGTCACCGTGAACAGTGGCATGGTCAGGCTGGTCAGCGTCATGACGATCCGCCCGACCAGCCCGAAATAGGCGCCGCGATGAATCTCATAGACGCTGGTCACGATATCGTCGCCCAGCGGCCGCGTCGCATAGGGCGTGTCGGAGACGATCCGCCCGGTCGCGCCATCGACCGTCACCTCGTCCGACACGCGGTCATGCCGTCCGCCGGGCAGCTTGGCGCGGAACTGGACGGCGCCGTCGCGGATAGAGGCGGTGATCCGCTCATAGTCGCGCCCGCCGGTCGCCTGGGTGAAGCTGTTCCAGGCGCGCGACAGGTCGGGCCTGGCATCCTTGGCCCCGCCGCCGCGCCGTTCATGCTCGACCTGTTCGGTCGTCAGCAGATGGCGCACGCCGTCGCGATACCAGCCATAGGACCACCATAGCCCGGTGCCCGCGCTGATCAGGTAGAAGACCAGCACCCATCCGCCGACCACCGCATGCAGCGCGCGGTAGAGGTTGCGCCCCGTCTTGCGCAGGTCGAGCACCAGCCAGTTGCGCCAGTCCAGCGGGCGGCGTGGCCAGCGCAGATAGAGGCCCGACAGCGCGAAGAAGATCAGCGACAGCGCGGCAAAGCCGGTCAGCTGCCGTCCGATACCGTTGCCCTTGCCGGGCAGCGCCAGCCAGCGGTGGAGATTCTCGACCGTCTCGAAGAATCCGCTGCCCTGCGGTTCGCCGAGCAGCGCGCCGGTCGCGGGATCGACATAGGCGCGTTCGCGCTTCTTGCTGTCGCCGATCGTATAGCCGACCATCGCCGCACGGGTCGGATCGCGCTCGACGATCAGCCGCTGGATGTGCAGGCCGGGTATCTCCGCCTGGATGCGCGCGATCAGCGCGGGCGCGAGCAAGGGCGGCGTCCGGCCGGGGGTGACGGTCACGATACCGGGATTGGTCGCGGCCAGGATCTCGGGCTCGAAGCTGATCAGCGCGCCGGTCACGCCCATCACCGCCAGCACCAGTCCGGCGGTAATGCCCAGGAACCAGTGGACCTGAAACAATATCGTGCGCGTCGAAATCACGGTCGAACCAGGCTTGTTATTGATAATGAGTAGCGTTAGGGCGCCTCGCGATTCTGGTCAATGGTTTCGAGGGGGTAATGATGCATAAGATTGGGGCGAATGCTCGGTCGAGTCTGCGCCGGGCGTGGCTTGCCAGCAGCGCGGTCGCGATGTTGACGATGGCGGCACCCGCCGTCGCGCAGGTCCGACCCGCCGCAGAGCAGGGCGCGGCGGACGAGGCCGACAAGCAGGAGGTCGTCGTCACCGCCGCGCGCACCATCCTGCCGCCCAACGCACTGCCGCTGACCATCGACATCATCGACAAGGCGGCGCTGGACCAGCAGATCGCGATCTCGGGGAGCACGACCGATGCCATATCGGTCCTGACGCCCAGCTTTTCCCCGACTCGCGGCAAGCTGTCGGGGGCGGGGGAGACGCTGCGCGGACGTTCGCCGCTCTATGCGATCAACAGCATTCCGCAGACGACCCCGCTGCGCGACGGCAGCCGCGACGGTTTCACCATCGACGGCTTCTTCATCGACCGGGTCGAGCTGATCTATGGCTCCAACGCGCTTCAGGGCGTCGGCGGGACCGGCGGTATCATCAACCAGGTGACGGTCGGCCCACCCCGGACCGAGGGCTGGTCGGGCCGCGCGCTGGTGCAGGGCACCACCGCCGACGGGTTCGAGGGCGAAGGGCTGGGCGGCAAGGCGGCGGGCCTTGTCCAGTACAAGTCCGGTATCTTCGACGCGACGCTGGGGGCGTCCTATGAACGGCGCGGCGTCTTCTACGATGCGCAGGATCGCCGGATCGGGATCAACCTGACGCAGGGCGAGACGCAGGATTCGCACGCGCTCGACCTGTTCGCCCGGCTGGGCGTGCAGTTGCGCGACACCGGGCGGCTGGACCTGATCGCCAATCGCTACACGCTGGATGGCGAGGGGCGGTTCGTGCCGCTGGCGGGCAATCGCCTGACCGGCGTGCCGACCAGCGCGGTGCGCGGCAACCCGCCCGGCAAGCCCGCCGCCAACCAGGCCGAGGCCCTGTCGCTATCCTATACCGACAGCGATGTGGCGGGCGGCAACCTGACGGCGCAGCTGTTCTTCAACCGCACCTATGACACGTTCGGCGGCGAGCCGACGGCGATCGCGACCTTCCAGGACCCGGCGATCGCGCCGGTCGGCACGCTGCTCGACCAGTCGGAGAACCGGTCGCGCAAGCTGGGCGCGCGGGTCAGCTATGAACGCGCGGTGCCGGGGTTCGAGGCGCTGGTCGCGACGATCGGCTTCGACGCGCTGTGGGACAAGTCGGAACAGCGGCTGATCATCACCAACCGCGTCTGGGTGCCACCCGCCGATTTTCGCAGCCTGGCGCCCTTCGCCCAGGCCAATCTGAAGCTGTTCGACGGCGTGGTCCGTCTGGCGGGCGGCGTCCGGTGGGAGAATGTGAAGGTCCGCATCAACGATTACCACACGCTCGCCTCCAACACCTATGACGGCAAGAATGCGGCGACCTATGGCGGCGTCAGCGTCAAGGGCGGCGAACCGGGCTTCGACCAGCTGCTGTACAATGGCGGCGTGATCCTGGAGCCGTGGAAGGGCATCCGCGCCTATGCCAGCTATGCGCAGGGCTTCACCATGGCCGATATCGGCCGCATCACCCGCGCGGTGTCCACCCCCGGCACCGACCTCAGCAATTTCCGCGCGATCGATCCGGTCATCTCGAACAATCGCGAGATCGGCGTCGAGGTGAAGCGCGGGCCGATGGACGCCAGCGCCACCTATTTCTGGTCGTCCAGCGACAAGGGCCAAGTGCTGCTCGCGCTGGGCAACGGCATCTTCGAGGTGCAGCGCCAGCGGGTCGAGATCCAGGGGCTGGAGCTCAATCTGGGCATGAAGATGCCGATCGAGGGGCTGCGCCTGTCGACCGGCTATGCCCATCTGATCGGCAGATATGACAGCGACACGCGCAACCCGGACGGCAAGGTCGACACCGATCTGGACGGCACCAACATCTCGCCCGACCGGATGAACGTGGCGGCCGACTTCGCCTCCGGCCCGGTTTCGGCGCGGGTGCAGACGCAATTGTATCTGGCGCGCAATTTCCACGGCAAGGCCAATCCCGATCCGCGCAACAATTTCGGCGGCTATACGGTGACCGACGCCTATCTGCGCTACCAGACGCGGATCGGCGGCTTCTATGTCAGCGCGCAGAACATCTTCGATCGCTTCTATATCGACTATAACAGCGACACCCGGCTGCCCAATGACAACCTGGCCTTCTTCGCCGGGCGCGGGCGGACCTTCACCATCGGGTGGGACCAGCGCTTCTGATCGCCATGCGGCCGGGGACGGGTCAGCTTTGCGGCCGCCCGTCCTCGGTCATGGACAGGTCCAGGTGGCGCAGCATCGCGGTCATCGCATCGGTGCCGCGCTGGGTCAGGGTGACGGCCAGCCGCCGGTGATCCGCCGGGTCGGTCCGTCGCCGGATCAGCCCGGCCCCCTCCAGCCGGTCGATGCGGCGCAGCGCGCTGGTCGAGCTTTCGCCCGACACGAGGATCAGTTCCTTGACGCAGAGGGGGCGGTTCTGCTGCTCGGCGATGAACAGCTCCAGCATCATGTCCCAGGCGGAATCGCGGAACACGTCGCGGGGAAAGAATTTGGCGGTATTGGCGCGCATCGCCTGGATCTGGCGGGCGAGGGCGAGCAGGGTGGGGCCGTTATGCGTCCGGATCGGCGCGGCGGACATCGCCGCGCGACCATGGGTGGCGGGGTAGCGGGCTGCCAGGTTTTTCGACATCGACATATCCTGAGCTGAGGCCGGGGATGACGGTCATCCCTGGGATGGCGTGGGATGGGATGGGAGTGGGGCGACTACCGCTCACGCATCGCCTCGCGCGCGCGGTTGAGCGGTTTCAGAAGATATTGCAGCACCGTCTTGCTGCCGGTGTGGATGTCGGCGGTGGCGATCATGCCGGGTACGATCGGAAAGCGCTTGCCCGCCTTGTTGACCAGCGAGTCCGCCGTCGTCCGCACGAAGACGCGGTAATAATAGACGTCCGGGTTCACCTCGTCGCGGATGGTGTCGGGCGAGATGCTGCTGACCTTGCCCTCCAGCCCGCCGAAGATCGCATAGTCATAGGCGGTGATCTTGACGCTGGCGCGCTGGCCGGGGCGGATGAAGGCGATGTCGCGCGGCGCGATCCGCGCCTCGACCAGCAGGCGTTCGTCCAGCGGCACGATCTCCATGATCTTGCCATTGGGCGGGATCACGCCGCCAATGGTCGACACCTCGATATTCTTGACCACGCCGCGCACCGGCGAGCGCAGGGTCAGGCGGCTGAGCGTATCCGAACGCCCGCGCACCACGGGGGCGAGCGCTTCCACCTCCTCGCTGACCTTGGCCAGGTCCTGCCGCGCCTCGACGATATATTGCGAGCGCAGGTCCGATTTCTTCAGGTCCAGATCGGCGCGCTGGCGCTTCAGGCGCAGCACCTCGACATTGCTGGCCGCGCCGACCGCGATCAGCGACTCCCCGATCCCCACTTCGCGGCCGATCAGCGCGAGCGACTCGTCGATCAGCCCGATCGAGCTGGCCAGGCTGCGGCGGCGTGCATCGTATAGCCGCTGCTGCTCGGCCTTGAGCGCGGGGAAAGCGTTCAGCTCGGGCGAGAAGGTCAGGGGCGTGCCGTTCACCTCCGCCTGCAACCGCGCCTGCGCGGCGAGCGCGGCGCGGTATTTGGCGGCGCTTTCCTCGACCGTCGATCCGGCTTGCGTGGGGTCGAGCTGCGCCAGGATCTGGCCGGGCTTCACGATATCGTCCTGCCGCACCAGCATCCTGGCGAGGATGCCGCCCTCCAGCGATTGCAGCACCTGTTCGCGGCTGGTCGGCACCACCCGGCCGCTGCCCGTCGCGACCTCGTCCAGCTCGGCGAACCAGGCCCAGCCGAGCGCCACGACGAACAGCGCGGTCAGCACCCAGGTCATCCGCTTGGCCGCGAGCAGCGGCGCGCCGCCCTCGTCGGCGAAGGGCAGGTCGGCGGGATGGGTCAGCGCGGTCATGCCGCCTGGCTCCGCGCGCCACCTTGTGCGGCCTTGGTCATGGTCGCCAGCGCATTGGCCTTGGGCTGGTCGAGCAATATCTGGCCCTGGTCGATCACGATGATCCGGTCGACCAGTTCGAGCACGCGCATCCGGTGGGTGGCGACGATGACGGTGCGGCCCCGGCTCCATTCGCGGAACCGTTCGATGAACTGGCGCTCGGCGGTTTCGTCCATCGCGGCGGTCGGTTCGTCGAGCAGCACGACCTGCGGCTGGCGGATCAGCAGCCGGGCGAGCAGCAGCGCCTGTTGCTGCCCGCCCGACAGGCCACGCCCGCCCTCCAGCACGCGGTGCTCCAGCCCGTCGCGCAGCCGCCGGACGAAATCGACCGCGCCGACCATGGCGAGCGCCGCCAGGATCGCCTCGTCGCGCGCCATCGGTGCACCCATGGTCAGGTTCTCGCGCAGCGTCCCGTGGAACAGGCGGCTGTCCTGGGTCAGCAGCGCGACGTCGCGGCGGACATCGCCGGGATCGATCTGGTGCAGCGCAAGATCGTCGAGCAACACCTCGCCCGATATCGGCTGGAGCATCCCCGACAGGCCCTGCAGCAACGTGGACTTGCCCGCCCCGTTGCGGCCGAGCAGCGCGATCGTCTCGCCCGCCGCGATGTCCAGCCGGGGGACGGTCAGCGCCGGGGGCGCATCGGGATCGGCATAGCCGAACACCGCCGAGCGCAGCGCGAAGCGCCCAGCGACCGAGGGCAGGGGGATGCGATGCTCGGCATCGGGATGGTCGACCGGCAGCGCCATGATCTGGTTCAGGCTCTGCGCGGCGACCTTGGCATGCTGATAGCGGCCGAGCAGGTGCGACACCTGCCCCATCGGCGCCATCATCCGGCTGGCCAGCATCGAGGTCGCGACCAGCGCGCCGGTCGTGATGTCGCCCGCAATGACCATCGGCGCGCCGACGAAGATGACGGTCGCATAGACTGCATTCTGCACGCTCTGCGCCCAGGTCGACAGGCTGGCGGTCAACCCGCGCAGGCGGAGCTGCGCCTCGCCCGCCACCGCGTTGCAATGGTTCCACTGGCGCTGGAAACGCTCCTCGGCCTGGAGCGTCTTGATATCCTCGATCCCCTGCACCGCCTCGACCAGCAGGGCGTTGCGCAGCGAGGTCTCGCGCATCGACTCGGTGGCATGCGCGCGCAGGCGGCGCTGGGCGAGCAGGCTGGGCAGCAGGATCGCGACCAGCGCCACCACCGGCACCAGCGCCAGCGTGCCGCCGATGAAGCAGAGGATGGCGAGGAACAGCAGGAAGAAGGGCAGGTCCGCGACCGCCGCGACGGTGGTCGAGGTCAGCATGTCGCGCACCTGGTCCAGGTCGCGAAGCTGCGCGATGAAGGTGCCGGTCGAGGTCGGCCGCGCGCGGTTGCGGACGCGCAGCGCATGGCCGAACACCCGGTCGGACAGCCGCAGATCGGCGCGCTTGCCGAGGATATCGGTGATGCCGACCCGCAGCCGCCGCAGGACGTAATCGAACCCGGTCGCCAGCAGCACGCCCAGGAACAGGATATAGAGCGTCGGCATCGACTGGGCGGGGACCACCCGGTCATAGACCTGCATCGAGAACAGCACGCCCGCCAGCCCCAGGCAGTTGGTCACGACCGAGGCGATGGCGACATGGCCGTAGCCCCGCGCATCCTGGAGCAGGATGTCGCGCAGCCAATGCGGCTGGAAGGGGCGGATATAGCTGTCGACGCGGACATCGGCGGCCGAGCGCGACGGGCGGGGGATGACGAAGACGCGGGTCTGTTCGACCAGCGCGGCGAGCGGTCGCTGGACCGCCAGATCGCCCTCGCCCGCGACGGTGAACAGCGCCTGCCCCCCGGCATCGATCGCGGTGATCAGCGCCAGCTCGCCGTCCGCCAGGCAGGCGATGACCGGCAGCCGCCAGCTGGTCAGCCGGACGCTGGCCGGGGCGGCGAAGCGCACCGACAGGCCCGAGGCGCGGGAGAGCGCGCGGACCCGCGTCTCCTCGTCGCCCTCGCCCTGCCACAAGGCCGTCAGCCGCGCGCGCTGTTCGGCAAAGGGCATGCGGTAATGGCGGGCGACCTGGCCCATCATGTCGATCCAGCCCTGCGGATCGGCGGGCGCGGTCACAGCGTCACCCCCCGGATGCTGGTGCCGGTCAGCCCGAAATCGTCGCGCGCCTGGCCCGAGACATAGAGGCATTCCACCGCCAGTCGCCGCAGGTCATGCTGGGTATTCGCCGCGTCGAAGCGCGCCTGCTGCAATTCCTGTTCGGCGTTGAGCAGGTCGACCAGCGTGCGCGTGCCCATGTCGAGATATTGCAGGCGATAGAGCTTGCCCGTCTCGACCATATTGTCCTGCCGTTCGGCGAGCGTGGCGAGCAGTTGCGACAGCCCGGCCATCTGCTGCTGCGCCTCGGCGAGTTGCTGGCCCGCCTCATTGCGGGCCTGACGCTCGGCCGCCTCGGCGGCGCGGACGCCGTAATCGGCGCTGCGCGCGCGGGCGCGCACCGCATTGCCGCCGAACACGTCGCTGGTGACGTTCAAACCGAAATTATAGAGGCTGCGGTCGGAAAAGGGCGACGACACATCGGCAGAGGCATCGCCCGCGAGCGCGATGGTGGGCAGCCGCCCGGCATGGGCGCGCCGCGCCTCGGCGGTCGCCTGTTCATATTGCGCGCGGGCCCGCATGATCGACGGCACATCGGCCCAGTCGACCGTCATCGCGCGGCCGCAGCTGCGCAACAGCCAGTCGGGCACCTGTGGATCGACCGCAGGCGCGCTCTCGCGGCCCAGCAGGAAGGACAGGCTGGTGGTCCAGCGGCGCTGTTCCGCCTCGATCCGGGTCAGCGTCGCGCGCGCGGCGGCGACCCGCGACTGCGCCTGGAGCGCGTCGGAGCGTGTCGTCGCGCCCTTGCCGAACCGCTTTTCGACCAGTGCGCTGATATCCTCGATCCGCGCCAGCTGTTCCATCGCGATGGCGCGCAACGCGGCGTTGCGCTGGACCTCGATCATCGCAAAGCCGGTGTCGCGGATCAGCGCGTCCACCGCCAGCAACAGGTCGGCGCGCCCGATCCGGGTGCCCGCGCGCGCCGATTCCACCGCGCCCGCGACCTTGCCGAAATCATACAGCATCTGCGAGGCGGACAGTTGCGGCCGGGGGCGCCAGCCGGTGCTGATCCGGCTGTCATAGCCACTGCCCACGCCCGCGCTGATCCGGGGGAGATAGCCCGCGCGCGCAACCTCGACATCCTCGCCGCGCGCGTCCAGCGTCGCGCTGGCCTGCGTGACCGAGGGGTGCCAGGCCAGCACCTCGCGCATGGCGCTTTCCATCGTGACGGCCGGTTCGGCCGATACGGGAGGGCTTGCCATGATCACCGCCAGAATAGCCGCCATCACCCTTTCCGATCGTCGCTGGTAGCGTTCACGCCACTCTGCTCTCATCAGGCGCCTTTCCTAGCCTCTCCAGCGCCGGAGTTCGGCTAAACTGCTTTAATAATATGAGAAAAGTGCCGAAGACTGGCGCCTTCGGCACTCCCAATCACGTCCATTTCCGGAGTGGTGACCGCATTCGTCACATTATGTGCATGGTCGCCAGTTTCTCCTGCTCGGGATCGGCCGAAACGGTCAGATAGCCCAGCGGATCGTCGACGATCGGCGCGGCATCGATGGGACCGATATCAGTGGCGATCGTGGTCGATCCCCGATCGTCGTCGGTCAGGGTGACGGTCGCGGGCTGCTGCGTATCCAGATAGCGGGTCAGCACCGCCTCCAGATCGCCCTGGCCCTCCATCAGCGACAGGGCGATCCGTGCGTCGCCATGGTCGGCGGCGACCACCGGCGCGGGCTGGTCGATGTCCGCCATCATCGGCACCACGTCGAGCGCCAGATGATCCATGCCATCGGCATCGAGCGCGGTGATCGTCGCGGCCGGGAAGGCCGGGGCGATGCCGTTGTTGATGTCCACCGCGACGTCCAGCCGCGCGGTCGCCACCTGCCCGTCGGGCTGGACGATCTGATAGGTGAAGCTGTCCACCGGATCGACCGCCGAATAGCCCAGCGTCGTGCTCGGCTGATAGCTATACTGTCCGACCTCGTCGATCGTCAGCGTGCCGTGCGCGCCCGTCAGCGTCAGCGGCGTGTCGCCCACCGCGACGAAGCGGCCGCCCGACAGCATCCGGATTTCCAGGAAGTCGCTGCCCGGCGCGTCGTTCGCCAGCAGGTCGCCGCTGACCGGGGTCGTGCCGGTCAGCGCGAACTGGTCGAGATGGGTGACCGTCTGGGCGACATAGACGCTGCTCGTATAGCCGGTGCCCAGCGCGTTGGTGCTGGTGACGGTGTAGTTGTAGGTGCCCGAGGGCAGCCCGGTCATCGTCACGCTGAGCCCTGTGCCCAGCACCCCGCCAATGCCCGCCACGCCGGTGCCCGAGTTGGTGCCGACCACCGTGCCTGCCGCATTGGTGACGGTGATCGTATAGCTGGGCAGCAGCGCCAGCCCCGGCGCGATGACCGCCGACAGGGTGACGTTGGCGACGCTGTTCGCGTCCACCGTGAAGCTGTCGACGGCCCGCCCGGTCTGCGGCCCGGACAATATGCTCGCCAGCGGCGTGGTGAAGCTGGTGTCGACGACCGGCGCGCGCGTCTCGACCACGTTGACGAAGCTGGCCGCGGCGGTGGCGATGTCGTTCACGGCCAGGGGCACGCCGGTCACGTCGGGGCTGCCGATCGTGATGGTCAGCGTGGCGCTCTCGCGTTCATTGTCCGAGGCGTCGAGCAGCGTGTAGGTGAAGCGGTCGACCTTGCCGAGCACCGCCGCATTCGCATCGGGGATATAGGTGTAGCTGCCGTCGCGTGCGATGGTCAGCGTACCCCATAGACCCGCGACGATCGTGGCGTCGGCCGTCACCGCCGTCGTCACGCCGTTCAGCGTCACGCTCTCCACGACCGTCTGCGGGCTGACCACGTCGATCTGGCCGCCGGCGCCGGGATCGGTGATGACGTTGCCGTTGGTGACGGCGGGTATGACCTGCGCGATGTCGGTGAAGTCGGAATCAACCCCGGTGACGCTCAGCCCGCCCAGCAGCCCGACGCCCAGCGTATTGTCGAAGGTGACGAAGGCGCGGTACTGGCCCGGCCCCAGATCGGCATTGGCGACGAGGTTGCCGTTCAGCAGCCCGACCTCCAGCAGCGACGACGTGCCACTGCCATCGACCGCGACCCAGCTGGTCCCGTTGAACCGCTGGACCACTACCGAATAGCCGCTGGCGACCCCGACATTGGCCAGCGAGTCATAGGTGAAGGTCGCCGCCAGCGTATGGCCCGCATCGACGGTGAACTGGACATTGGGGATGGCCAGCACCTGCGCATCGAGGTTGACCAGCCCCAGCGAGACCAGCGCGGTATAATTGGCGCTGCCCAGATTCTCGTTGGTCTGGACCGGGACCAGATCGACCAGCGCCGTGGCGGTGTTGTCGAAGGCGCCGATGTCGAAGGGCGCGACGATCGACACCGCCGACGAGACATTGCCTGCCCCGTCGCGCAGGCCCACGCTCAGCGTCTCGCCCGCCAGCTGCGGGCTGGGCAGGGTGACCGCATAGAGCCCTCCGGGGGCGACCGTGCCGGTGCCGATGACGGTCCCGGCGGCGTTGCGCACCTCCACCGTGGCGCCCGGCTCGCCCAGGCCGCTGACCACCGTGCCGCCCGGATTGATCGTGGCGGTCGGGGGCGCGGGGGGCGTGATGTCGGGGGCGCTGGCGACGATCCGGACCGAGGCATTGCCCGCCGCATCGGTCTGGGTCACGCTCAGCAGCTGGCCATTGGCCTGCGGCGTGGACAGCGTCGCGCTATAGCCGCCATCCGCACCGACCAGCGCGGTGCCGACCAGCTGCCCGGCGGGGTCGAGGATGCGGATCGTCGCCCCCGCCTCGCCGGTGCCGGTGACGGTCGTGCCCGTGCCGTTGACCGTCGCCAGCGGGGCGGCGGGCGGGGTGATGTCGGGCGCGATCACGCTGCCGGGCAGCGAGGCATTGCCCGCGACATCGGCCTGCGTCACCTGAAGCACCTGGCCATTGGCCTGCGGCACGGTCAGCGTCACGCTATAGCTGCCATTGGCCGCGACGATGCCGGTGCCGATGACCGTGCCCAGCGGATCGCGGACGGTGACCGTCGCTCCGGCTTCGCCGGTGCCGGTGACCAGCGTACCGACGCCGTTGATCGCGGCGGTCAGCCCGATCGGGGCGGTGATGTCGGGCGCGGTCGCCTGCGCGGTCGCCGAGACATTGCCCGCGGCATCGGCCTGGCTGAGCGACAGGAGCTGGCCGTTCGCCTGGGCGGGGACGAGCGGCACGGTGAAGCTGCCGTCCGCTGCGACCAGTGCGGTGCCCAGAATGGCGCCGCCCGGCCCCCGGATGGTGACGGTCGCCCCCGCCTCGCCGGTGCCGGTCAGGGTGGTGCCGTCCCCCGACACGATGCCGACCGGCGCCAGCGGCGCGGTGAGGTCGGGTGCGGTCACGGCGGCAGCGGCTCCGACATTGCCCCCGGCATCGGCCTGGGTCACGGACAGCGCCTGGCCGTTGACCTGCGGCGTGGCGAGGATGGCGGCATAGGTGCCGTTGGGGGCCACCACCGCCGTGGCGATCACCGTGCCGCCCGCGTCGCGGATGGTGACGGTCGCGCCCGCCTCGCCTTGGCCGGAGACCAGCGTTCCCGCGCCGTTGATCGCGGCGGTCAGGCCGACCGGCGCGGTGATGTCGGGCGCGCTGACCTGCGCGATCGGCGAGACATTGCCCGTGGGGTCGCTCTGGCTGAGCGACAGCAGCTGGCCGTTGGCCTGGGGCGGGGTCAGCGTCGCGGTGAAGCTGCCGTCCCCGGCCACCAGCGCGGTGCCCAGGACGATGCCGCCGGGGCCGCGGATGGTGACGGTGGCGCCCGCCTCGCCGGTGCCGGTGATGGCGGTGCCGTCGCCCGCGACGATGCCGACCGGCGCGAGCGGCGCGGTCAGGTCGGGCGCGGTGACGGGGGCGGGGGCGCCGCTATTGCCCGCCGCATCCACCTGGGTCGCGACCAGCAGCTGGCCGTTCACCTGCGGCGTGGTCAGGAGCGCGGCATAGCTGCCGTTCGCGGCGACCAGCGCGGTGCCCAGCACCGTCCCGGCGGTATCGCGGATGGTGACGGTCGCCCCCGCTTCGCCCTGGCCCGTGACGATGATGCCTGCGCCGTCGATCGCAGCGGTCAGCCCGACCGGCGCGCTGATGTCGGGCGCGGCGATCTGCGCGATCGGCGAGACATTGCCCGCCGGATCGGCCTGGGTCAGCACCAGCAACTGGCCATCGGCCTGAGCGGGCGACAGCGTCGCGGTGAAGCTGCCGTCCCCAGCCACCAGCGCGGTCGCCAGGATCGTGCCGCCGACATCGCGGATAGTGACGGTCGCCCCCGTCTCGCCGGTGCCGGTGACCGTCGTCCCGTCCCCGGATACGGTCCCCAGCGGCGCGATCGGCGCGGTGAGGTCAGGCGCGACGACGCCGACGCCGGGCGAGGCATTGCCCGCCGCATCCGCCTGCGTCGCGGTCAGCGGCTGGCCATCGGTCTGTGGCGTGGACAGCACCACCACATAGCGGCCGGTCGCGCCGACCACCCCGCTGCCCAGCAGCGTGCCGCCTGCGTCGGCGATGCGGATGGTCGCACCGACTTCCCCGACGCCCGTCACCACCGAGCCGGTGGCGTCGATCGTCGCGGTCGGCGCAGCGGGCGGGGTCAGGTCCGGCGCGACCGCGATGGCGGGGGGCGAGACATCGCCGTCCGCATCGGCCTGGGTCACGCGAACCGTCTCGCCATTGGTCTGCGGCGTGGTCAGCGTGGCGCTGTAGCTGCCGTCCGGATTGACGGTGGCGCCGCCGATGACGGTGCCGGTCGCATCGCGCACCGTGATCGTCGCGCCCGCCTGTCCGGTGCCCGATACGCTCGCGCCGTCCAGCGCGACGCTGGCGGTCGGTGCGCCCGGCGTGTCGTTGGGCACCAGATCGGGGGCGATCGCCGCGCCCGGTGCCGAGACATTGCCCGCCGCATCTGCCTGGGTCAGCGTCAATAGCTGGCCGTTGGTCAGCGGGGGGGCGAGCGTGACGGTGAAGCGGCCGTCCGCGCCGACCGGCACGGTGGCGATCACCAGCCCGACCGGATCGGTGATGGTGACGATCGCGCCGATCTCGCCGGTGCCGGTCAGGCTGGCGCCGTCGGCCGCCACGACCGCGGCGGGCGCGTTCGGCGGCGTCAGATCCAGCGCGGCAACACTCGTGCTGCCCGAGATATTGCCGGTGGCATCGGCCTGGCTGACCGACAGGATCTGCCGGTCGATCTGCGCGACGGGCAGGAGCACGGCATAGCTTCCCCCCGCATTGACGGTCGCGGTGCCCAGCACGTTGCCGCCCGCGTCGCGCACCGTCACGGTCGCGCCGACCTCGCCCGTGCCCGACACGATCCTACCCGTCGGATCGAGCAAGGCGAGCGGCGCGCCCGGCGCGGTGATGTCGGGCGCGGTCGCGGTGGTTGCGCCCGAGACGTTGCCCGTCGCGTCGGACAGGGTGGCGCTGATCGTCCCGCCATTCGCCTGGGCGGGGGTCAGGGGCACGGCGAACAGGCCATCGGCACCGATCGCGCCGCTGCCGATCACCGTCCCGTCGGCGTCGCGGATGGTGACGGTCGCCCCCGCTTCGCCGCTGCCGCTGGCCAGGGTGCCGTCGGCGTTGACGGCGACCAGCGGCGCATCGGGCGCTGTGAAGTCGGGCGCGGTCACGGTCACCGGGGCGGAGGCATTGCCCGCCGCATCGGCCTGCGTCACCAGCAGGGTGTCGCCGTCGATCTGGGGCGGGGCGAGGACGACCGTATAGGCGCCGTTGGCGGCGGCGGTCGCGGTGGCGACCACCGTGCCGCCCGCATCGCGGACGGTAACGGTCGCGCCCGCCTCGGCCAGCCCGGTCACGACTGAGCCGGTGGCATCGATCGCGGCGGTCAGCCCGACCGGCACGCTGGTATCGAGCGCGATCAGCGCCAGCGGCGCCGAGACATTGCCCGCCGCATCCGCCTGGGTGACGGTCAGCGTCTGGCCGTTCACCTGCGGCGTGGTCAGCGTGACGGCGAAGTTGCCGTCCGCCCCGACCTGCACGGTGCCCAGCACCGTCCCGTCCGCCGCGCGCACGGTGACGGTGGCGCCGACCTCGCCGGTGCCACCGACCGTGATGCCCTCGGGCGACAGCGTGGCGACGGGCGCGGCGGGGGCGGTCAGGTCGGGGGCGATGGGGGCGACGGAGAGCGAGGCATTGCCCGCCGCATCCGCCTGCGTTACCTGTAACGTTTCGGCATTGCGTTGCGGGATGGTCAGCGTCGCGACATAGCTGCCGTCCGCGCCGACGATGGCGGTGCCGATGACGATACCGGCGGGATCGCGAACGGTGACGCTCGCCCCCGCTTCGCCCAGGCCGGTCACCAGCGTCCCGTCGCCGCTGACCGTCGCGGTCAGCTCGGTGGGGGCGGTGATGTCCGGCGCGGTGACGATGACGACGGGCGAGGCATTGCCCGCCGCATCGGTCTGGACGATCTGCACGGTCTCGCCATTGGCCTGCGGCGTGGCGAGCGGGACGGCGAAGCTGCCGTCCGCGCCGACCTGCGCGCTGCCCAGCAGGGTGCCGTTGACGGCCCGCACGGTGACGGTCGCGCCGGGCTCGCCGGTCCCCGCCAGCGTCACCCCGGCATCGACGACCGATCCGGTCGGCGCAAGCGGCGCGGTGATATCGGGCGCGGTCAGCGGGACGGGGGCGGAGACATTGCCCGCCGCATCGGCCTGGGTCACGCTCAGCACCTGGCCATTGGCCTGCGGGGTGGTCAACGTCGCGCTATAGCCGCCATTGGCATCGACCTGCGCGGTGCCGATCGCCGTGCCGCCCGCATCGCGGATGGTGACGGTCGCACCGGGCTCGCCGCTGCCGGTGACAACGATGCCGTTGCCGTCGATCGTCGCGGTCAGCCCGGTCGGGGCGGTGATGTCGGGCGCGGTGAGGGTGACGGAGGACGAGCTGTTCCCGCCGCGATCGGTCTGGCCCACCGTCAGGGTCTCGCCATTGGCCTGGGCGGGGGCCAGGGGGACGCTATAGCCGCCGTCCGCGCCGACCACCGCGCTCGCCAGAGGGGTGCCGTCCGGCCCGCGCACGGTGACCGTGGCGAAGGGCTCGCCGGTGCCGATGACCGCGCTGCCATCCGGCGCGATCGTCGCAAGGGGCGCATCGGGGGCGGTCACGTCGGGGGCCGCGACGATGCTGGGATCGGAGACATTGCCCGCCGCATCGGTCTGCGTCGCGGTCAGGACCTGGCCGCCGGTCTGCGGCGTGGCGAGCGACACGACGAAGCTGGTGTCGGCGGCGACCACCGCGCTGCCCAGCAGATTGCCGTTCGAATCGACGATCCGCACCGTCGCGCCAGGCTCGCCATTGCCATAGACCGCCGCGCCGTCACCCGACAGCGTGACGCCGGGCGCATCCGGCGGGGTGATGTCGGGGGCGACCGTCATCATCGGCGGCGAGATATTGCCCGCCGCGTCGGTCTGCGTGACCATCAGCATTTCGCCATTGGCCTGCGGCGTCGGCAGCGTCACCGAAAAGCTGCCGTCCGCCGCCACGGGCGCGGTCGCGATCAGCGTGCCGTCGGCGTCGCGGATCTCGACGATCGCCCCCGCTTCGCCGGTGCCGGTGACGACCGTGCCCTCGGGGCTGAGCGCGACCGAGGGTGCGTCGGGTGCCGCCAGATCGGGCGTGACGGTGGTAACGGCGGCGGAGACATTGCCTGCGGCGTCGGTCTGCGTCGCCGACAGCGTCCGGCCATCGGCGGTGCCGGTGGGCAGCGTGACGCTGAAGCCGCCATCCGCGCCGACGATGGCGGTACCGATCGGCAGGCCATCGGCGTCCGTGACCCGCACGGTCGCGCCGGGCTCGCCCGTTCCGGTCAGCACCGTGCCGTCCGCGCTGACCGCGACGACCGGCGCGCCGGGGGCGCTGGTATCGGGCGCGGTCAGCGAGGCCGCAGCCGAGACATTGCCCGCCGCATCCGCCTGGGTGACGGTCAGCGTCTCGCCATTGGTCTGCGGCGTGGTCAGCGTCAGCGTATAATTGCCCTGCGCATCGACGGTGGCAGTGCCGATGACCTGTCCGGCTGCATCGCGAACCGAAACCGTCGCGCCGGGCTCGCCGGTGCCGGTGACGGTGTCGCCATTCTGCCCTAGCGTCGCGGTCGGTGCGGCGGGCGCGGTCGTATCGGACACAGTCAGCGTGGCGGCGGGCGAGACATTCCCGGCCGCGTCGGCCTGGGTGACGGTCAGGGTGCCGCCATTGGCCTGCGGCGTAGTGAGGGTCAGCGTATAATTACCTTGGGCATCGACGGTGGCGGTGCCGATGACCTGTCCGGCTGCATCGCGAACCGAAACCGTCGCGCCGGGTTCGCCGGTGCCGGTCACGGTGTCGCCATTCTGCCCGAGCGTGGCAGTCGGCGCGGCGGGCGCGGTCGTATCGGGTACGGTCAGCGTGGCGGCAGGCGAGACATTCCCGGCCGCGTCCGCCTGCGTGACGGTCAGGGTGCCGCCATTGGCCTGTGGGGAGGTTAGGGTCAGCGTGTAGTTGCCCTGTGCATCGACGGTGGCGGTGCCGATGACCTGTCCGGCTGCATCACGAACCGAAACCGTCGCGCCGGGTTCGCCGGTGCCGGTGACGGTCGTGCCATTCTGGCCGAGCGTCGCGGTCGGTGCGGCGGGCGGGGTGATGTCGGGTGCGGTCAGCGTGGCGGCGGACGAGACATTGCCCGCGGCATCCGCCTGGGTGACGGTCAGGGTGCCGCCATTGGCCTGTGGCGTGGTCAGCGTCAGCGTATAATTGCCTTGCGCATCGACCGTTGCGGTGCCCAGCACGTTTCCGGCGGCATCGCGGACGGTGACGGTCGCGCCGGGCTCGCCGGTGCCGGTGATCGTCGTGCCCTGGCCGTTCACGGTGGCGGTGGGGGCGGTGGGGGGCGTGATGTCGGGGGCGGTGACGCTCGCGCCCGGCGAGACATTGCCCGCCGGGTCCGACTGGGTGACGGTGACCGGCTGGCCGTTGGTCTGGGGCGGGTTGAGCGTGACGGCATAATTGCCGTCCGCGCCGACCGTGCCGGTCCCGATCACCGTCCCGGTGGGATCGGTGACGCGGACCGTCGCCCCGGCCTCGCCGGTGCCGGTGACGCCGGTTCCGGCCGGGTTGAAGATGGCGGTGGGCCGCGCGGGCGCTTGCGTATCCGCAGTCGGTGGGGTGGCGGGGGCGCGATCGTCGTCACCGCCGCCGCCCGAGACGGCCGCGACCAGACCGCCGACCCCCGCCACGCCCAGCACGGCGGGCAGGATGAACGACGCGCCGCCGCCCTGCGCCGCCCCCTGCGCGGCCAGAAGATCGTCGAGGCTGGTCAGCGCGGTGAAGCGCCCCGCGCCACTGGCGGCGGGATGCGCCAGCCACTGACCGCCCTGATCGTCGCGCAGGACGAGGTCGCTGATGGTGCCGCGCTGCTCGTTGTAGAAATTGTCGATACGGATGGTCTGGCCATCGGCCAGGCGGATGATCAGGTCGTTGCCCTGTCGTTCCATCGCGGCGACCTGCGCGCGGTCGAGGTCGAGCCGGACGACGCTGGGCGCATCCAGGGTGATGACGTTGGCGGTGGTGGTGGTCGTGGTTCCGCTGGCCTTGGCGATGATCTCGGTCTGCATGCCCTGCTCCTCCCAAAAGCTGTTCCCGGCGTCCGGCACGGAATGCCGGACGGGGGCGACGGCGCATGGGTCGCACAGAGATGCGGACGCACGGCCTGCCCCTTATGAAGCGGGAACCACGGCCTGGGTCGGCGGATGCTGGGATTCCGAATCCGGATTTGATTCAGATGGTTAACGGAAGTTTACACGTCCCCGTCACCGCCGGGGCGAAAGGGTCGGCGCATCGTCGTCGGTCATCGTCACGCGGCGGATACCGCCGTCCGGGTCGTAGCGGATCCGGTCGATCGCCACGACCCTCTCGCCCCGGAACGGGCCGGGCCCGGCCGCGCGGTCCCAGCGGTGATAGACGATCAGCCAGCGCCCGTCTGGCGTCTTCACGAAGCTGTGATGCCCTGGCCCCTGATGCCGCGCGTCGCTGGTCAGGATCGCACCGCGATAGCGCCATGGCCCGACGGGCGAGGGAGCGGTGGCGTAATGGACCGAATAATCGGGGCCGTCGAAGCGGCCATGGCTGTAGGACAGGTAATAGAGCCCGCCGCGTTCGTGCATGAACGCGCCTTCGGTGAAGTTCGGCGGCTGTTGCACCGGGATCTCGCGCGCGATCGACACCATGTCGGGCTTCAACTGCCAGACGCGCAGCCTCGCCCCCGCGCTGCCGCCCGCATAGAGATAGGTCCGGCCCGACTTGCGGTCGGTAAAGACCATCGGATCAATCGCCTCAAACCCCTTGCCGCCGGTGACGAGCGGGCGGCCGCTGTCGCGATACGGTCCCTCGGGCCGGTCGGCGACGGCCACGCCGATCCGGCTGGGCGTCGGATTTTGCGGGCCGACCGAATAATAGAGATAATAGCGGCCACCCCGCACCGCGACGCCGGGCGCCCAGAGGAAATGGTCGCGGGCGCCGTCATCCTTGATCCAGCCGATCTGGTCGCGGCGGATCAGCGCGCCGCGTGGCCGCCAGCCCTTGAGGTCGCGGCTGGAAAAGGCGCCGAACCGGTCGGCGGCCCAACTGCCCCCCGGCCCGCCGGTGGGAAAGATCCACATCTCGTCGCCGATCATCATGGCATGCGGATCGGCCCCCTCGAATTGCGGGTTCCGCGCGGCGACCGAGACGGTGATCGCCAGCGCCAGTCCGGCGGCGGCGCAATAGTGGAACGCCCTCATCCTGATCCTCTCTCATGGTTGCGGCCGACCTGTCGCGGTCGATCCGATTGGTCGTACAATATCCTGTAACATCGACGGAATTTTCTCTAGCCTCCTCGTGCAAAAGACCAACAAGACAAGGGAGAGGATGGGATGAAGCCATGGATGCTGGGCGGAATCGCGCTGCTCGCGCTGCTGCCCGCCGCACCGGCCGAGGCGCGGGACCGCTGGACCGAGGCGCAGGCCCGGGTCTGGTATGATCGCCAGCCCTGGCTGGTGGGGGCCAACTACACCCCCGCCTCGGCGATCAACCAACTGGAGATGTGGCAGGCGGCGACCTGGGACCCGGCGCGGATCGACCGGGAACTGGCGCTGGCGCAGGGCATCGGGATGAACACGATGCGCGTGTTCCTGCACGACCAGCTCTGGGCGCAGGACCCGGAGGGGTTCAGGCAGCGGATCGGCGCGTTCCTGACCATCGCCAGCGCGCATGGCATCCGCCCGCTCTTCGTGCTGTTCGACAGCTGCTGGGACCCGGACCCCAGGCTGGGGCCGCAGCATCCGCCGATCCCCGGCGTCCATAATTCGGGCTGGGTGCAGGGGCCGGGAATGGCGGGGTTGCGCGACCGCGCGCGCTGGCCCCGCTACCGCGCCTATGTGCAGGGCGTCATCGGCGCCTTTCGCGACGATCCGCGCATCCTGGGCTGGGACGTGTGGAACGAGCCCGACAATGGCGCCGACCAGTATAAGGGGCAGGAGGGCAAGGAGCCGCTGGTCCGCGCGATGCTGGCGGAGGTGTTCGACTGGGCCCGCGCGGCGGAGCCGTCGCAGCCGATCACGTCGGGCGTATGGCTGGGCGAGGACTGGGCGCCGGGCGGGCGCGCCTCACCGATGGAGAGGCTGCAACTGGCGCAGTCGGACGTGATCTCGTTCCACGACTATAGCTGGCCCGAAACGTTCGAGCGGCGGGTTAAGCAGTTGCTGCCCTATAACCGCCCGATCCTGTGCACTGAATATATGGCGCGCGGCAACGGATCGACCTTCGACGGATCGCTGCCCATCGGCAAACGCTACAATGTCGCGATGATGAACTGGGGCTTCGTCGATGGGAAGACGCAGACGCGGCTGCCATGGGATAGCTGGAAGAAGCCCTATGTCCTTGAGGAACCGACCATCTGGTTTCACGAGGTGTTTCGCGGGGATGGCACGCCCTATCGCCCGGCGGAGACCGATCTGATCCGCCGCCTCGCCGCGGCGCCCAAGGGGGTGGTGCCCGCCGCCCCCTGATCCCTCGCGCTATCCGCCTTCGGGAAAGGGCACCCAGCGGGCGGCACAATCCCCCGCCACAGCCTGGGCTGGGGGCAGGGCGGGGCCCGGCGGTGGCGGGGAGACGCCGCCCGGCCCGGCGGCGATCCGTGCATTCTCTACTTGCCATGTCGCGCCGGGTGCGAAGCGGACGCCGTCCATCGTCACCGCCAGCGGATGGCCCGCATCATGCCCGCGCAGCACGAGCGTGCCGTCGGTGCCGGTCACGTCGTGCAGCGTGATGTCGCGGTAGAGTGGGATCGCAAACCCCTGTGCCGAGGCGTCATAGCGCGTGTCGAAATCGATCGGCCGCCGGTTGCCGCGCAGGCATATCCCGTCATAGCGGATGTGTGTGACCAGCCCGCCCCGGCTGGCGTCGCTCTTGATCCGCAACCCCGAGGTCGTGCCGTCGAGCGTCAGATGGCGGACGAGGATATCGCTGACCCCGGCCTGGGTCTCGCTGCCGATCGACATGCCGTGCCCCGCATAGAAATGGCTGTCGAGGACCGAGACATGCCGGGTCGGGCCCTTGCCCGCCTTGATCGCGATATTGTCGTCGCCGGTCCGGATGAAGGCGTGCGCGATGGTGATGTCCTGCGACGCGCCCGGATCGATGCCGTCGGTGTTGCGCGCATCGGCAGGCGTGTCGATGCGCACGCCCCAGAAGGTCGCCCCCTGCACGTCGTTCAGCACGACATGGAAATTGGGCGCATTGCGCAGGGTGACGCGGTAGAAGACGAGATTGCGGGCATGGTCGGCCTCGATCAGCCGGGGATTGTTCTGCCGGCCGCCCTCGCGTTGCGCGCGGCGGGCGAGTTGCCACCAGCTTTCGGCATGGCCGGTCATCGGGGTGCCGCCCGCACCGTCGATTGCGCCGTCCCCGACGATGCCGCCGCCGCGCGTCCCGTCGAAGCGGATGAAGGCGGTGCAGCCATTGCCCTTTGCCGCGATCGTGCCGCACACGCCCTGACCGCGATCATAGATGCGCGGATCGGACAGGGCGGTCAGGACGACGCCGCGATCCAGCCACAGCGTGACGCCCGATGTCATGCGCAGCGGACCGCTGAGAAAACGTCCGCCTTCGGGACCGGGCACCAGCCGGACCGCCGCTCCGCTGTCGCAATGGTCGATGGCGGCCTGGATGCGCCGCGTCGCGTCCTTGCCCGCGCCCTCGGGCGACAGGGTGGCGCAGATCCGTTCGGGCAAAGCGGGCTCGGTCACCGTCCGGCGATCCTGCGCCCGGGCGGTCGCCGCGATCAGGCCGAGCGCGAGGAGGGGGCCGAAGCGTAAGCAGGGAAAGCGGGCAGCCATGCGGCCGTTCCTGCCATGGTCGGGATCGACCCCGCCTTACCGCCGGAGGACAGTTGGTTCATCCGCCATGCCGGTTCGCGTCAGGCACGCAGGCGATAAAGCCCCGATCCATGCGGCGGCAGGGTCTGCGCGAAACGGCCGTTCGCCCGGCCGAGCGATTGTCCGCTCCACAGGTCGGTCACGCCGACCCCGCCCGGCAGGCCCAGATAGGACAGGGCCAGGCCCACCTCCCTGGGCTTGTCGGTGGTGTTGAACAGCGCGAGATAGCGGTCGCGCGGGGCGCCCTCGGGCGTGGCGGACCAGATACGCGCGCCGTCCTCGACGAAATGCGGCCGGTTGTCGGTCGAGGCCTGGTTGACCGCCAGCACCGCGCGGTTGGTCAGCAGCGCCAGCGTCGGCGCGTCCAGATGGCGCAGGTCCCCGCCCATGATCAGCGGCGAGCGCGCGATCGACCACAGCGTCATCAGCGTCCGCTGCTCGTCGGGGGTGAATTTGGTGTCGCGCTTGCCCAGCGCGAGGCGGCCGAGCGGCAGCATGTCGGCATCGGGCCAGCCGCCGGGCCCGCAATAGGGCGTCCAGTTCTCCAGCCGGGTGAACTGTGCCTCCAGCATCGGCCATTCGTCCCAGAAATCGTCCGAGATGCGCCACATCTGCGCATGGCGGCGGACATGCGGGCCCCGGATCACCGGCGTCTCGCCGGGCGACAGGCTGAGGATGATCGGGCGGCCGCTATTCCCGATCGCCTTGTGCGCCGCCTCGATCTCGGGGGCATGGGCGTCATAGGGCCGACTCATATCGTCCATCTTGACGAAATCGACGCCCCAGGAGGCATAGAGCGCGAACACGCTGTCATAATAGGCCTGCGCGCCGGGCCGGGTCATGTCGACGCCGTACATGTCGGGATTCCAGGCGCAGATGCTGGTCGTGTCGGCGATGTCGGCGGCGCGGTAGCGGGTGCCGAGGATCGGCAGGTTGCGCTTCACCGCCAGCCGGGGAATGCCGCGCATCAGGTGGATGCCGAACCGCATCCCCATGGCGTGCACGTCCGCCGCCAGTTTCGTGAAGCCCGAACCGTCGGCGCTGGAGGGAAAGCGGTTGGGCGCGGGGATCAGGCGGCCATGACCATCCATCGCGGGCACCGGCGCGGCGCTATATTCATAGCTGGAGGCGTTGGGCTCATACCATTGGATGTCGACGGTGAAGATATCATAGCCGAAGGGCAGCAGCCGGTCGCGCATGATTGCGGCGGTCTCGCGCGCCTGCGCCTCGGTGATGGTCGTGGCGAAGCTGTTCCAGCTGTTCCAGCCCATGGGCGGGCGCGGGGCGAGCGGCCCTGCGGGCGCGGCGGCGCGGGCAGACCCGCTGGCCAGCATCGCCGTGCCCGTCCATGCCGCCCCGGCCAGCGCCTGACGCCGGTTGATCCCGCTTTCATCCATCCTCACCACTCCCGGCCTGTTATTCCGTCGTTATCCCGGCAGGTTAGGGAGCATCCCCGGAGGCGGCAACCCGGTCGATATCCGCGCCCCAGGGATCGTGACCGACCATGACCGTTCCGGCGGGCGTGAAATCCGCCAGCGTGTCGGCGGTACGGCCATAGCGGTCCCAGCGGGGCAGGCCCGCGCCATTGGGGTCGCCGGTCTTCACGAAATTGACGAGATAGCCGCTCATCGCCCGGCCCATCGCCCGGTCGCGCGGGGTCGTGGCCGCGCCGTATTTGATCGCCTGATTGTCGAAGAAGAAGGGGATGTCGGTCGCATGCTGCGCGCCCGGCTGGCCGACCGACGAGGCGACATAGGAAAAGCGATATTCCCAGACCGGCACGCGCTTGTCGGCCAGCATTCCCGCCACCGCGCGTGCGCCGCCGACCATATAGCCGGTCTTGCCGCCGATATCGGCATCGGTCGCGCCGACCACCATGGGCACCCGCGCGAAGCGGTCGGCCCGATAGGCCGCGTGCGGATCGACGATCACCTTGCCATCGACAAAGGGGCCGGAAAAGGTCGGCTCGCCGCCCACGGGGTTGAAGAGCTGCGCCAGGTTCAGCCCGTCCGTCACCTGCTCGGCGGACAGCCCGCGCAGCCGCGACAGCGCATCGGGGGCGGCGGGGTCGATCCCCTTGGTGCGCGCGAACGCCGCGCCGATCCGCTCGACGGCGGCGAGCGTCTTGCGCGGATCGCTGCGCGCATCGCCGCCCGACATGACGAAGGCCCGGGCGAACAGTCCTTGCGCCTCGGGCGAGGTGACGAGCTGGTGCACCGACATGCCGCCCGCGCTCTCGCCGACGATGGTGACCCTGGCCGGATCGCCGCCGAATGCCGCGATATTGCGCCGGACCCAGCGCAGCGCGGCGATCTGGTCCATCGTGCCGTAATTGCCCAGCCGCCCGCCATCGGCATTCTCGGCGGTCAGCTGCGGCAGCGCGAAGGTGCCGAACCGCCCGACCCGGTAGTTGAAGCTGACGACCATCACCCCCTGGCGTGACAGGTTCGCCCCCGCATAGGTCGGCGGCGATGCCCCGCCATTGACGAAGCCGCCGCCATAGATCCAGACCAGCACCGGCAGCTTGCCTCCGCTCCCGGCGGGCTTCCAGACATTGGCGTAGAGGCAGTCCTCCGACGGCCGGGTGCCGAGCGGCGCGGCGTCGCTGGGAAAGGGTTGCTGCATGCAGTCGGCGGCATAGGTGGTGGCGTCGCGCACGCCCTGCCAGCGCGCGGCCGGTTGCGGCGCGCGCCAGCGGAGGGGGCCGACCGGCGGCGCGGCAAAGGGAATGCCCTTCCAACTGGTCACACCGTCCGCGACGGTGCCGCGCACCTGCCCCGTCTCGATCCGGACCGTGGCGCCGTCAGACCGGGCGGCGGCCGGGGCCGCCAGGGCGAGCGCCGACAGGGTCAGGACGGTCAGGGACTTCATCATCGGGCTCTCCTCCGCGCCGCTTCGGGCGTTCCGGGGCAAGGGGTACAACCCGATCATGCCGCCGCGCAATGCGGGACGGTGAATTTATCGCTTTGTTATCAGGGCATTCAGGCGCCTTCGCAGGGGCGCGTCCCAATAATGATGGGCGGCCGCGGCGAACAGGATCGTGAACAGATAGAGCGAAACCGCGATCGCCGCGGTCGTCGCGCCGCTGGCCGGTCGGGTCGCCACCCAGTTCATATAGACGTACACGAACGGATAATGGGTGATGTAGAGCGGATAGGAGAGCCGCCCCGCCAGCCTGCACAGCCGCAGCGTCGCAGGGCCGCCCGCCGAATGTCGGCCCGCCACGATGATGGCGGGAAACAGGATCAGCACGCACCCGGCCTGGTACAGTCCGTTCAACGCGATGCCGTGCCACGTCCCCAGCACCGGCGCGGCGAACAGCGCCAGCAGGATCGCGCTCAACAGCGGGAAACCCAGGGCGATGCGTGGCAGGCGGTCGCCCAGTCGATAGAGCAGCAATCCCACCAGAAACGGATAGGCCAGCCGGACTGGCGCGCCCCAGAAATTGGCCAGCCCCCAGCCGGTATCGTAAGACCCCAGCGACAGCGCGGTGACCAGCGAGGCGATCGCCGCGAGCCCGGTCAGCGCGATCAGCGCGCGCATCCGCAGCCGACGCAGGACCAGCGCATAGGCGAGATTGCCGATATATTCCTGAAACAGGGTCCAGGCCGGGGCATTGAGCGGATGGCTGTCCCCCAGCCGGTTGGGCAGCGACGGCGAGGGCAGGGCGAGCATCGCCGCGACGAAGGCCAGAGCCACCCATGCGACCGAGGCATCCTGCCGCCTATCGGCAAAGGGATCGCCCAGATAACTCGCCAGCCCGAGCAGGGCGCCCAGCATGACGAGCGGATGCAGGCGAACCAGGCGCCGGGTGAGAAAGTTGCGCACCGTCATCGTGCCCCATCGGTCGTCATAGGCATAGCCGATGACGAAGCCCGACAGCGCGAAGAAGAAATCGACCGCGAGATAGGCATGGGGCAGCATCAGCCGCGCCGGATCGAACAGCACGGTGATGCCCTGGATATGGAAGGCGACGACCAGCAGCGCCGCCGTGCCGCGCAGGCCGTCGAGCGTCTCGAAATGCGGCTTGCCCATGCCGGTCCGGTCGAGCCGGGCGCTCATCCTCCGATCGGCCGGGCGGGATTGCCCGCCACCGTCGCGCCTTGGGCGACGTCACGGGTCACGACGCTGCCCGCGCCGATGATCGCATCGTCGCCGATGGTCACGCCGGGCAGGATCAGCGCGCCGCCGCCGATCCAGACATTGGCGCCGATCCGGATCGGCCGCCCCCATTCCAGTCCCTGCGCGCGCTGCGCGGGGTCGCGCGGGTGGTCGGCGGTCAGGATCTGGACGCCGGGGCCGACCTGCGTCCCCGTGCCGATCTCCACCGTCACGACGTCCAGGATGACGCAGCCGAAATTCAGGAAGACGCCGTCGCCCAGCGCGATGTTATAGCCATAGTCGCAGTGGAAGGGCGGTCGCACGACGACGTTGCGCCCGACCTTGCCCAGCCCCTCGACCAGCAGCGCGTGACGCCCGGTCGCATCGGCGGCGAGCGACGCGTTGTAGCGCACCATCCACGCCGCCGCCGCCGCCTGGTCGGCCGCCAGTTCGGGATCGTCGGCGGTATAGGGCTCGCCCGCCAGCATCCGGTCCTTCTGGCGCATCGATCAGCTCAGATCGTGCAGGTCTTTGCCCAGCGGGGCGGTGATGCGCAGGTCGGAAAAACGGACGCTCAGCCCGCTGCGCTCCGGGGTGCAGGCCATCGGCCCGACCTGATAGGCGGGGGCGACGGGAAAGGGGGCCAGCCGGACGAGCGGCCATGTCCGGCCGTCCGCCGATACCTGCAACCGCAATACGCCCCTGGCGACCGTCGCGCGCATCCAGAAGTCGGCGGCATCGCCCGTATAGGGGCCGGTCGCCCAGTCGGAACGGCCATCGGTCAGCACGCTGCTCAGCATCGCGCGGCCATCGGACAGCTCGATCCCCGCCTTGACCCAGCGGCGTTCGTCGACGCGCACCATGATGCCCGCCTGATCGTAGAGCTTGTCGTAACGGCCCCGGATGCGCAGCTGCGCGGTAAAGGCGTCGGGGGCGGTGAAGCCCAGGAAATGGCCGCTGTCGCGCGTGAAGCCATAATGCGTCTCGCGCCAGAAATCGGTGCCCTGATCGGTGACCAGGGTCAGGTCGCCCGCCGCATCGACGCTCCATTGCCGGGGCTCGTTCAGCCAGCGGCCGTCGCGGCGGCCCAGCACCGGCCTGCCCGCGCCCTGCGCCGCCGCCGCGCTGCCGATACCCGGCACCGTCAGCGCCATCGCACCCCCCATGACCGACCGGCGCGACATTCGCCTTTCCTGCATGACATCCATCCTTTCCGAGCAGCGGATCGACGGCGATGTGTACATTTGTACACATGCAATGCAAGCGGTTTGCGGACGGCGGGGCGGGTCGGCTTCACCGGGCCGGGCGGTGCCCGCTCATCTCCGCCCCCGCATCTGCGGCGAAGCGGCGGTTCCAGATCACGGCGGAGGCCGAGATGGCGGCAACCACCAGGAACGCCGCCGAAAACACGGTCAGCGTCGGCTGCGCCTTGCCTTCGACCAGCGTCCCCAGCTCCAGCACCGTCGCCGCCGTGCAGATGCCCAGCGACAGGGTCAGCTGCTGGAAGGTCGCATAGAAGCTGGTCGCCGCGCTCATCCGTTCCTTCTCGACATCGGCATAGGCGATCGCGTTGAAGCCGGTGAACTGGAACGAGGTGAAGAAGCCCGACAGCGCGAGCACGCCGATCATCGCGGCGGTCGGCCAGTCGGGGCGGAACAGCGCGCAGGTCGCATAGCCCGCGCTGCTGACCAGCCCCGACACGATCAGGCTGCGGCGAAAGCCCCAGCGGCGCAGCACGCGCGGCGCGAGCGCCTTCATCGCCAGCGCGCCGACCGCGCCCGCCATGGTGATGGTGCCCGTCTTCGCGGCGGTCAGCCCGAAGCCCAGCTGGAACATCAGCGGCAACAAAAAGGGCTGCGCGCCCTGCGTGATCCGGGTCAGCGATCCGCCGATCACCGACAGGCGGAAGGTCGGCACGCGCATCAGCGTCAGGTCGAGGATCGGGTCGCTGACCCGCCGGGCATGGCGGATATAGGCGACGGCCAGCACCGCACCGACCGCCAGCAGCGCCAGCGCGGCCCAGCCCGTCCCCGGTCGGCTCGCCAGCTCGAACCCGAACAACAGACAGCCGAGCGCGATCCCCGACAGCAGGAAGCCCGAAACGTCGAACCGCGCCCGCGCATCGCCGGGCACGTCGGGCACCAGCAGGATCGCGCCGATCATGCCCAGCACGCCGATCGGGATGTTGAGATAGAAGATCCAGCGCCAGTCGAGCCAGGTCACGATGAACCCGCCCAGCGGCGGCCCCAGGATCGGCCCGATCAGCGCGGGCATGACCAGCCAGGACAGCGCCTGGACCATATCCTCCTTGGCGACGCTGCGCAGCAGGACGAGGCGGCCGACCGGCACCATCATCGCCCCGCCGATCCCCTGCAGGAACCGCGCCGCGACCAGGATGGGCAAGGTCCCCGCCTGCGCGCACAGCACCGAGCCGAGCAGGAAGATGCCGATCGCCGAGCAGAAGACGGTCCGCGATCCGAAACGGTCGGCCAGCGTTCCGCTGGCGGGAATGAACAGCGCCAGCGCCAGCAGATAGGCGGTCAGCGCGAAGCTGAGGCTGGTGGCCGACGTGCCCAGGTCGCGCGCCATGGTGGGCAGCGCGACGGTCAGGACGGTGCCGTCCAGCTGCTGCATGAACAGGGCCGATGCGACGACCAGCGCGATGACCCGATATCCGCGTTCCGGGGGGCGGGCGTTCGGGGCGGGGGTAGGGCGCGAACCGCTCGTCACCGCCTCGACCGCCGGGGCCAGTCCGTCGCCCACATCCGCACTCATCGAAGCCAAATTACGCCGCCGCCATCGCATGCCGTCCCGTCACCTCATCGTCCGCCATTGCCGAGTCTCGATCCCTTTACACGCAAATGGCGAAAAACGATCGATTTTGGGTCATGATGGCTGACGAATTGGGGCGGCAGAGAGTTCCCGATGGCGCGCTATCGGCGCGAAGACGGTCCGGCATGCGCGTGCGCCCAGTCGAGCGCCTGTTGCAGCGTGGCGACCCAGACGTCGCGGCGATGCGCCTTCAGCCAGGCGACGAAGGCGCGGTGCTGCGCATCGGTGACGGCCAGGTGATCGCCGCCGACGCCGTGGAACAGCAGCACCGCCATGCCGCCGCCCGCCTCGGCCTGTTCGACGAAGCCGATCATCTTCGCGGCATCGTCGCCTTCGCCGAAACCGCGCGCGGGGATGTGCATCGGGTCGATCCGCGCGACGTCCGCCGCCAGCTCGGTCGGGCTGGCGCTGACCCCGCGCGCATAGGTGACGAGGCCGGCGGCGCGCAGCGGCTCGAGATAATCGACGCCGCCTGCTCGCGTCTCGCCACAGGGTGTCGCAAAGCCGTGGCGCATCCTGCCGTCGAGCGCGGTCAGCAGGACATTCTGCTGCGCGATCTCCCGGATCATGCTCGCCGGGGTATAGGCCTCGGTGGTGTAGCGTGGATCTGCGGGAAAGGCGGCGGCGCGGCAGGGGTGGAAGATGGTGTGATTGCCCAGCTCATGCCCCTCATGCGCCACGGCGCGCCAGCGACCGACATCCTGCGCGCGGACATTGGCGAGGAAGAAAGTGCCCTTCAGCCCGGCGGCGTCGAGCGCGGGCACCGCATGGTCGAGCTGCGAGGACAGCGCATCGTCATAGGTCAGCACCACGGCCGCCTTCGCACCATGGGGCCAGCGGGTGGCGGCCTGGGCGGGCATGGCGGCCGCCGCGACGGCGAGCAGCGTCAGGAGGCGGCGCATCAGCGGCGCGTCCATATATCGGGTCGGGCATCGATGACCCGTTCGATCGCGGCGGCGATCCTGCGATCGTCATCGGTGTCGGGATGGGCGTCGCAGCCGGTAAAGCCCAGCCCGTCGACGGGCACGAAGGCGATGCGCCGTTCCCCGCCCGCGCGCAGCCGGTCGACGACCTTGCCGACCTCGCGCTTGATCTCGCCATCGGCCAGATCGGTCGCCCACAGGACGAAGAAGGCGCGGGGATAGTGGCGGCGCAGGCGGCCGACGAAATCGACATAGCGCCGCTCGTAATCGGCGTGCAGCGCATCGCGGTCGGCCCAGCGCTCGCCGGGCTTCAGCGGCGTCGAGAAGTCGTTGGTGCCCAGCGCGATGACCACGACCTGCGGGTTCCAGCCGGGCGTCGTCGCCGGGGTGCGGCCGTCGAACAGCGCATAGGGATAGGCTTCCGGCAAGGTCGGCGCGGCGAAGCCGCCATAGTTGCGCACGATCCCGCGACCGGAAATGGCGTTGACCTGATAATCGGCGTCGTAACGGCGCGCGGCGATACCGGGCAGGCCCAGCGTCGTGTCGGTCGTCCGCCAGATCGCATCCTGGCTGCACTGACGGGTGGGGGAGGTGTTGCCATAGCCGACCGTGTGCGAATCGCCGATGAACTCGATCTGCCGGGCGCGCGGCGCGGGCGCGGCCAGCGGGGTTGTGCCGTTGGGGGCGAACAGCCCGCGCAGCACCGTCCATCCGGCCTGGCTCTCGCTGGCGACATCGACGCGGATGCGGTGCGGCCCTGTGCCCCGTGCGGCGATGCGATAGAGGCCGGGGGCGGGGCGGACCAGCGGCATGGGCGCGCCGCCATCGACGCGGATGCGCAGCGACACGGCACCGGGGCCGACCCCCAGATCGACCGTCGGCCCCCGGAACGCGCCCTCGATATAGGTGCCTGGCCATTGCCGCCGATAGCCGTCCGTCGCGACCACGCGCCCGCCGATATGAAGCGGCAACGGTCGCCCCGCCCGAGTCTCGGCCCCGAGCGCGCGGATGGCCTCGGCCGCACCCGACTGGGCGGGCAGGGCGGCGGGCAGGCCCATCGTCAGCGACAGACCGGCGAGCATCAGGCGGCAGCTCCGTGTCGGGGGCAGGATATGCGGCATCGTCTCTCCTGACGGGGCCGATGTTCCGCCCCATATGTCATCGCGTGCTACCCTCGGCGGGGCGCAACGCAACGAAAATCATTTCCTTTTCCCGTCCGGGCCTGACACGGATCGAACCGTGATGAGACAGGATTCCGAAGCGAGCGCGACCGCCGACTGGATCGCCCAGGCCCCCCGCGTCGCGGAGCGGAGCGCGCCGACCACGCAGGACGGTTTCCTCGCGCTGGTCGAAGCGGCGACGCCGGTGGTAATGCGCGGTCTGGTCGAGGGCTGGCCGGTGGTCGCGGCGGGGCGGCGGGGAACGGCGGCGCTCGCCGACTGCCTGCGCGGCTATGATGGCGGCAGGCCGCTGGGGCTGATGGCGGGCGATCCCGCGATCGGCGGGCGATTCTTCTACCGCGACGATTTCAGCGGCTTCAATTTCGAGCGCGCGCAAATCCCGCTTCCCCTGTTGCTCGAGGCGTTGCTGCGCAACGAGGGGCAGGATGAACCGCCCGCGCTTTATGCCGGGGCCAGCACCGCGGCCGAGCATTTCCCCGGCTGGACCCGCGACCATCCGCTGCCCTTGCCGGTCGGCGATGCGCAGGCGCGGCTGTGGATCGGCAATGGCAGCCGGGTGTCGGCGCATTACGACATGGCCAGCAACATCGCCGCCGTCGCGGCCGGACGCCGCCGGGTCGTGCTGTTCCCGCCCGAACAGGCCGCCAACCTCTATGTCGGGCCGCTCGACATGACGATGGCGGGGCAGCCGACCAGCATGGTCGACCTCGAACGCCCCGACCTGACCCGCTTTCCCCGTTTCGCCGCCGCGCAAGCCGCCGCCCAGGTCGCCGAGCTGGGGCCGGGCGACGCCATCTATATCCCCGCCATGTGGTGGCACGAGATTCGCGCCGAAGGGCCGTTGAACCTGCTGGTCAATTACTGGTGGACGCGCGGCACGTCGGATGCGCCCTTCGCCGCGCTGGTCCATGCCATATTGGCGGTGCGCGACCGACCGGCGGCGGAGCGGGCGGCGATGCGCGAATGGTTCGACCACTATGTCTTTGGCGAGGATGCCGCGCGGGTGGCGGATCACCTGCCCCCGGCGGTGCGCGGCATATTGGGGCCGCCCTCGCCCGAGCGGGACGAGCGGATTCGCGGCTATCTGTTGCGGATGCTGGGCGCCGGTCAGCCCTGACCGGCGACGATCCGCGCCAGCGCGACCGTATGCGGCGGCAGGCCCGCCACGGCGGTGGCGGTCGCCTGTCGCATCTGGCGCAGCGCGGCGAGCACCCGGTCGTCGTCCAGCGCGTCGATCACCGGGTCATAGCCTTCGGGCATCACCCCCTGGCCCAGCAGCACCGCGACCCAGCTGGGCGTCGCGAACAGCTCGTCCTCATAGCGGAAGATGCGCCCCTTTTCGCGGAACAGCGCGATCTTGCGGGTCAGCGTGTCGGGCAGGGCCATGGTGCGGACATGGTCCCAGAAGGGCGAATCGTCGCGTGCGGTCGCATGATAATGCAGGATGATGAAGTCGCGGATCGAGCGGTAATTGTCGCCCATCTGCCGGTTATACTCGTCGCGCTCGACCGGCGAGAACCGCTTGTCGGGGAAGAGCGCGAACAGTTTCGAGATGCCCTGCTGGATCAGGTGGATGCTGGTCGATTCCAGCGGCTCCAGAAAGCCCCCCGCGAGGCCCAGCGCGACGACGTTGCGCTCCCACAGGCGCTGGCGGCATCCCGCGGTGAAGGACAGCCGACGGGGCGTCGCGGTCGGCGCGGCGTCGAGCCGGGACAAGAGCAGGCGCTCCGCCGCATCGTCGTCCATGAAGCGGCTGGCATAGACCACGCCATTGCCGGTCCGGTGCTGGAGCGGGATGCGCCATTGCCAGCCCGCTTCGTGCGCGGTGGCGCGGGTATAGGGGAGCAGCGGCTCGGTCCGCTCGGTCGGCACCGCGATGGCGCAGTCGCAGGGTAGCCAGTGCGACCAGTCCTCGAACGGCACGCCCAGCGTGTCGCCCAGCAACAGGCTGCGGAAGCCCGAACAGTCGACGAACAGGTCGCCCGCGATCCGGCGGCCATCCTCCAGCCGCACCCCCGCGACATCGCCGTTTTCGTGCCGCTCGACCGCGACGATCCGCCCTTCGACCCGCGCGACCCCGTCCGCCTCCGCGCGTCGGCGCAGAAAGGCGGCATAAAGCCCGGCGTCGAAATGATAGGCATAGGCCAGCCCCGACAGCGGCGAGCGCGGATCGGGCAGGGGCTTGCCGAACGCGGCGCGCTCCATCGCGACGGTCGAGGCGGAATAGTCGCCGATCGGCCCGACGCCCGGCTGCCCCTGCATCTTCAGCCAGAGCTGATGGAAGTTCAGTCCCTGAATGTCGCGGCCATGATGGCCGAAGGGGTGGATATAGTGGCTGTCGGGGCGGTGCCAGCCGGTGAACGCGATCCCCAGCTTGAAGCTGCCCTGGGTGGCGCGCAGGAACTCCGCCTCGTCGATGCCGAGCAGCGCGTTGAAGTTCAGGATCGAGGGGATGGTCGCCTCGCCGACGCCGACCGTGCCGATCGCGTCCGATTCCACCAAGGTGATCCGGCGGCGGCCATCGTCCAGATAGCGCCCGGCGGCGGCCGCCATCATCCATCCGGCGGTGCCGCCGCCGACGATCACGACATGTTCGATGGGGGAAGGGGTCATGATCCGCGCTTTCCGGCGGCGGCGCGCCACTGTCCAGCCCTGTCGAGCACGGCCCGGCGTGCGACCTCGCGCGGAATGCCCAACGCGATGGGGTCGGGCCGCTCGGGGCGCAGGCCCTGGCCGATCAGCATCGCGATCCAGGCGTCGCGCTCGACCGAGTCCTCGTCCGCCGGGGGCAGGGTGCCGCGCCGCTCGAACTGGGAGATCATGGTCGCCAGCGACGGGGGCATGGCGGGCGGCGTTGTGGTGGCGATGTAATGCGCGGCGAGGAAGTCGCGCATCCGGTCGGCACGCTGGTTTGCGCGGCGGTTATATTCGGCCGACAGCAGGGGCATGTCCGCGCCGGTCGGCAGCAATTCCAGCGCCAGCGCGATCTGGGCCAGCGCCAGCGTGAAGCCGGTCAGGCCCAGCGGCCCCGGCTGCACCGCCGCTTCGCCCAGCGCCAGGACGTTGCCGCGCATCGGCGCCGACAGGCGGCCGGGAGCAAAGGCGATCGCGCCCGGTGCCGCGTCCCGGCTGGCGCTCACCGACGCGCCGGGCCATGTCGCGGTCCAGCCGCCCGCCACGGCGCGATAGCTGTCGATGGGGGAGGGGGCGGCGGCGGCGGACGGCTCCAGCCGAAGGTGATGGCAGGGCAGGCTGTCGCCCCAGCCCTCGAACCCCTGGGAGGTGGCGACCAGCCGCGCCGGGCCGGTCGCGTCGATGACCAGATCGGCCTCGATCCGATTGCCATCGGCCAGATACAGCGCCGTCACGCCACCGGTGTCGGCCGTCGCTTCGGCGAGCGGGGCACTTGCTTGGCCAACCCCCGCCTGCCGGGCGAGCGAGGCCAGCCCGTCGCGCAGCCGCCGCGCGTCCAGATGCAGCCCAGGCTCGATATCGCGGGGAACCAGACCCGCCTCGGCGGCGACGCAGGCGGGGTGGAGCGCGTGGAACGGCATCGGCGCCCCGGCCCGGAGCCAAAGCTGGTGCAGCGGTGCCCCGGCAAGCGGCGGGGCGGGCTCGTCCGCGACCATCCACGCCGTCCCGTCCGCGCTCCAGTCGAGGAAGCGCGTGGCGAGGCGCGGCGTCGCCACGCCGTGCGCCAGCAGCATGTCGGGCGGGCAATGCAGCCGCGCGAGCATCGCATGGGCGGACGGCAGGGCGAGCGGCCAGCGATCCGCCAGCGCGGCATCGGGCACGGGCGCGGGGACCAGCGTGACGCGCGTGCCCGGCATGGCCTGCGCAAAGGCGAGTGCGGCGGCGAAGGCGACCGGCCCGCCACCCGCGACCGCGACATGGGCGGGAAGGGTGCGGCGGTTCATGCGCCTGCTCCCGCCGCGATGGCCGCCAAGGCGGCGTCATGGGTGGGCATCCGCGCCACCCGATCGGCGATCGCGCGCGACAGCCCGGACAAGGCGCGGTCGAGCCCGGCGCCTTCGGGCCGATCGGCGCGCGGGTCCCAGCCATGCGGCACGACGCCCTGGCCCAGATAGACCGCGACCCAGCTCGGCTCGAGGAACAGGCCGTGGCGATAATGCGCGACCTGCGCGGTGGCGCGCCACAACTCCATCTTCTCGGCCAGCGTGTCGGGCACCGTCATGGTGCGGACATGGTTCCAGAAGGGGGAGTCGTCGCGGGTCGTGGCGTGATAATGCAGGATCAGGAAATCGCGGATTCGATCATATTCGGCATCGATCGCGGCGTTGAACCCGTCGCGGTCGCCATCGGCGACCTGGGCGTCCGGGAAATGCTCGACCAGCGCGGTGATCGCGGCCTGGACAAGATAGATGCTGGTCGACTCCAATGGCTCGAGAAAGCCTGAGGCGAGCCCGACCGCCACGACATTGCCGACGAAGCTACGCCGCCGCCGCCCCGCGCGGAATTTTAGGAAGCGCGGCTCGGCGAGCGCGGGGCCGTCCAGCCCGGCCAGCAGCAGTTCGGCCGCCCGTTCATCGTCGCAGAATGCGCTGGCATAGACATGGCCGTTGCCGACCCGGTGGCGCAGCGGGATGCGCCAGCGCCAGCCTGCAAGGGTCGCGGTGGCCCGGGTGAAGGGCTCGGTCGGAGCGTCGGGGCTGGCGCTCGGCACCGCCACCGCACGGTCGCAGGGCAGCCAGTGCGACCAGTCCTCCCAGGGTTCGGCCAGTTCCTGCCCCAGCAACAGGCTGCGAAAGCCCGAGCAGTCGATGAACAGATCGCCCTCGATCCGCGTGCCGTCGGCCAGCGTCACGGCCCGGACCGCGCCGTCGCCCGCATCGCGCTCGACCGCCACGACGCGCCCCTCGGTCCGCCGCGCGCCGCGCGCCTCGGCCCAGCGGCGGAGAAAGGGCGCGAAGCGGGTCGCGTCGAACTGATAGGCATAGCCGAAGCTGGTGGTGGGATCGTCGGGGTCGGTGCCCGGCCGCTCGAACCGACGGACTTCGGCGGCTGAGACCCCGGCCGAATAGGCACCGATCGGCAGCACCGGCGCGCCTTCGGCATGGCGACGCAGCCAGTAATGGTGAAAGCCGATATCGGCGAGCGGACGGCCATAGGTGCCGAAGGGGTGGATATAGCGGTCGCCGATCCGGCCGAAATCGCGGAACTCGATCCCCAGCTTGTAGGTGGCATCGGTCGCCGCCATGAATTCGGCTTCGTCGATGCCCAGCCGTTCGAGATAGGCGCGCAGATGCGGCAGGGTCGCCTCGCCGACGCCGACGATGCCGATCTCCTCGGACTCGACCAGGTGGACGGTGCACGCCGCGGGCAACAGGCCGACCAGCCCCGCCGCGGTCATCCAGCCCGCCGTGCCGCCGCCGATCACGATGATGCGCACCCGGTCGTCCGCCGATGGATCGCCGCTCACTCGAACCTCTCCCGATCATGCCCGCAGGGATCCTGTGGAGTGTCACCTGGCAGCAACAGTTCGATGCAATTCCTCAATAATTAAATCAAGTTTAGATATTTCCCTTGAGTCCGGATCGGCACCGATTTAGCCGCATGATAACCGCTATCACGCGGCACGAAAAAATGGGGGCGCTTCCATGACGAAGCGCATCGGAGAGGATCGGGAAGGTACATGCACACCATGCGAATCTTGGCTGACGGCGTCAGCCGCAAGCGGCTGGCGGCCACGGTTTCGGTCGTAGCCCTTTGTGCGGCCGTGCAAATGGTCCCCGCGACCGCGTCGGCCCAGACGACCCCCGCACCCGCTTCCCGCGACGACGAGTCCGTGCCGCAGACCAATGTCGGTGCCGGTACGGCCGGGCAGGCCAGCGTGCCCGCCGGTGCCAATGCGGGCAAGAAGCCGCTGTCGAACAGTGCGTCGATCGCCAACCAGACCGCGCCCGACCAGTCCAATGTGACCGCTACCGATGTCGCGACGCCCGCCGCCGAGGGCAATCAGGGTGACATCGTTGTCACGGGCCTGCGCCAGTCGCTCGCCAATGCCCAGTCGATCAAGCGCAACGCCGACACGGTGGTCGATGCAATCACCGCCGAGGACATCGGCGCGCTCCCCGATCGTTCGGTCAACGAGGCGCTGCAGCGCGTCCCCGGCGTCGCCATCACCCGCTTCGCCGCCGCCAACGACACCGCCCACTTCTCGGTCGAGGGTTCGGGCGTCACCATCCGTGGCCTCAGCTATGTGCGCGGCGAGTTCAACGGCCGCGACAGCTTCGGCGTGTCGGGCGGTCGTGAGATCGGCTTCAACGACGTGCCGACCGAACTGGTCGGCTCGGTCGACGTGTACAAGAACCTGACCGCCGACCTGATCGAAGGCGGCATCTCGGGCACGGTCAACATCAACACGCGCAAGCCCTTCGACACCAAGGAGACGCTGGTCTATCTGTCGGGCAGCGTGAACTATGGCGACTTCTCGAAGCGCAGCGCGCCCGCCGTCGTCGGCCTGTTCTCCAAGCAGTGGCAGCTGGGCAATGGCGGCCGCTTCGGCATCCTCGCCAGCGGCAGCTACAACCAGCAATATAGCCGGTCGGACTCGGTCTTCTATTCGGCGTTCATCCCGCGCTACAATGACGACACCAACGGCAATGGCCAGCAGGACGCGGGCGAGGGCCGGACGATCAACGCGGGCACGCCCTATGCGTCGACCGCCTATGACCATTATCCGGTGCCGTCGGGCCGCAACGTCGTGTACGTGCCGCTGGGCGCAGGCTCGCGCATGCAGCAGTTCGACCGCACCCGCATCGGCTATGCCGGTTCGGCGCAATATGAGAATGGCCGCGGCAACCTGCTGATCACCGCTCAGTTCCTGCGCGCCGAGTCCAAGCAGACCTGGCTGGACCGCACGGTCGAGCCGAACGTCTATTATGCCGACGCCAACCAGATCTTCCCGCAGGGCTATAACCCCAATGCGCCGATCGCGGGGCAGAGCTTCACCCAGCCGACCTATGACGCCAACGGCCTGTTCACCTCGGGCACGCTGATCCGCAACGGCGGCGGCCAGTACACCACGCTCGCCAACCGCTATTTCAAGACGGACGGCGCGACGCAGGACCAGTCGGTCAACGTCAAGTGGGATCCGACCGAGCGGCTGCACCTGAACTTCGACGGGCAATATGTCTTCTCGAAGGGCCGCGATTCGGACGACACGGTCGAACTGGCGACCTTCTCGGGCGTGCGGATCGACGGTAGCAACGGTGCGCCGCTGATCAACGTGATCCCGCCCAACGGCCAGTCCGCCGCCGCTTATTTCGGCGACCCGACCAAGATCTTCATCCGCGACGCGATGAACAACCGCACGCACAGCGACGGCGACGAGTGGGCGTTCAAGGCCGATGCGCAATATGACGTGTCCGAGGACTCGTTCCTGCGCAAGGTGCGGGTCGGCGGCCGCTATTCGGACCGCAACCAGACGGTGAAGACCAACGACTATAACAACTGGGGCGCGGTGTCCGACACCTGGACTTCCAGCACCGCGACGCTCGACAAATATTCGAGCGCGGTGACCGGTCTGAACTTCACCGATTTCTATCGTGGTCAGGTGGTGACCCCGCCGACGACCTATGGCCTGCGCGATGCGCTGCTGACCGATCACGACGCGCTGACCGCGCTGCTGCGCGAGGCGACCAAGGCGTCGGGCGGCGGCTATGTCCCGCTGGAGGATCGCGGCTCCGACCTCGTCGACGGCTATTTCCGGCCGAACGAAGTCTACAAGATGCGCGAGCGGACCTATGCCGCCTATGCGCGCGTCGACTTCGGCATCGACAATATCGGCGGCGGCGAGACCAGCCTGTCGGGCAATATCGGCCTGCGCTACGTCCATACGCGGGATGAATCGACCGGCGGCATCACCTTCCCGCAGATCGGCACGACGATCGGCACGTTCCCGACCGTCGCGGCCTATTGCGCCTCGCCCAACGACACCAACACGGTGCGCCCGATCTGTACGCTGACCAGCGCGCAGCAGGCGGCGGTCGTCGCCTTCTCGAACGGCGCGTCGACCACCGACGTGGCCAAGCAGAGCTTCGACAAGTGGCTGCCCAGCCTGAACCTGAAGTACCAGGTGACGCCGACCCTGCTGTTCCGTCTGGCGGCGTCCAAGGCGATCTCGCGCCCCGGCTTCACCGATCTGCGCAACTTCGTCGGCCTCAGCCCGTCGGGCAGCAACACGACCGGGTCCTATGGCTTCCAGTCGAGCGCGCGGAACCCCTATCTGCGTCCGGTCGATGCCAAGCAGGTCGACCTGACCGCCGAATGGTATTTCGCCAAGGTCGGCTCGCTGACGGGTGCGGTGTTCTACAAGGAATTGTCGAACATCATCCTCGACAATTACGGGTTCGTCCGTGACTTCACCAACAACGGCCAGACCTACGCCGTGTCGGTGAACGGCCCCGCCAATGCACCGGGCACGGCGCATATCAAGGGTGCGGAAATCTCGTACCAGCAGACCTACGACTTCCTGCCGGGCATCCTGCGCGGCCTGGGGACGCAGGCGACCTTCACCTATGTCGATCCGGGCAAGATCCCCAATGCGACGCCGAACAACGGGCCTGCCGACGGCAACCGTCCGCCGGTCGACGTGGCGGGGCTGTACAGCACGCTGCCGCTGGCCCAGCTGTCGAAGTACAATTTCAACGTGTCGGCCTTCTATGACTATGCGGGCATCTATGCGCGCATCGCCTATAGCTGGCGGTCCAAGTATCTGCTGACCAACCGCGACTGCTGTTTCCCGTTCCTGCCGGTCTATTCGCTGGCGGCGGGCCAGGCGGACGCCTCGCTGTTCTACACGGTCAACAAGCAGTTCAAGATCGGTCTGCAGGTCCAGAACCTGCTCGACGCGACGACGCGCACGACCTTCGTGCTGAACAGCTCGGGCCTGGAAGCGCCGCGGTCGTACTTCAAGAGCGATCGCCAGTTCCAGCTGAGCGTTCGCCTGACCTACTGATCGGTCGGCACGATCGCATGAAAAAGGGCCGCGGTGGCGACACCGCGGCCCTTGTTTTTGGAATCGATCAGCGGGTGACGGGCTTGGCCAGCGCGGTGCGGATCGCGGCCTCGGCCACCGGGGCCATCACGACATAGCCAGCCTCATTGGGGTGGACGCCGTCATAGGTCAGGCTGGCGCGCGTGGCCTGTCCGTCGTGCAGCGCCGACCAGTAATCGGCATAGGTCGCGCCCGTGCGCGCCGCATAGCCCTTCATCCAGTCGTTGAGCACCGCGATCCGCGACGCGGTGTCGAGGCCCGGCCGCCAAGGGAAGTGATCGGCGGGCGGGATGGAGGCCAGGATGACGCGGATGCCGTGCGCCCGCGCCAGCTCGGCCATCGACATGATGTTCGCCTCGGTCTGTTCGGGCGTCATCGGGCCGGTATTGCCTGCAATGTCGTTGGTGCCCGCCATGATCTGGACGACCTTGGGCTTCAGGTCGATCACGTCCTGGCGAAAGCGCAGCAGCATCTGGGTCGTCGTCTGGCCGCCGATGCCGCGCCCGATCCGGCCCGGCGTGAAGAAGTCCGGCATCTTGTCGAACCAGCCTTGCGTGATGGAATCGCCCATGAAGACGATCGTCACCGGCCCGGTCACGCGGGCATTGGCCTGTTGGTAGCGACCCAGCCAGCCGAAATCATTGTGCAGCCGGATTTCGCCCTCGTCGGGCTTGGCGGCGGCGGGCGGCGGCACCTGCTGCGCGGAGGCTCCGGCACCGAGCAGCAGCAGAAGGGCAGGGGCGTAGCGCATCAACGTCTCCAGCAAGCATCAGGCGGTCGCAAGGCACGGCGCCGCCTTTGTTTTTCGTGCCCTCGGTCATATCCGACGAAGCCGTTGCGAAGCGTAGAGCGGTAAAAAGAAAATTTGAAATATGTTTTGTTGACAGCGCTGTCATGAAACCGGAACGTCGCATGAAAATCGACAGGAGAGGATGTACCATGCCGTTTTCCCGCACGCTGGCCCTGATGGTGGCCGCAACCGCGCTCAGCAGCGGCGTTTCCGCCCAGACAGCAGGGCAACAGGCCGCCGGTGCCGCCGAGGCCTCGGCGGTCGCGCATCCCGATCTCTGGCCCCGACTGCCCCTGAAGCGGCAGCGCGATCCGAAGGTCGAGGCGCGGGTCGAACAAATCCTGTCCAAGATGAGCGTGGAGGACAAGGTCGGCCAGCTGATCCAGGTCGACATCGCCTCGATCACGCCCAAGGACCTCGAGACGTACAAGCTCGGCTCGATCCTGAACGGCGGCAATTCGGCGCCCAATAATGACGAATTTGCCCCCGCGCCCGAATGGCTGAAGCTGTTCGACGCCTTTTACGACGCCTCGGCGAAGCGCAGCGATGGCCGTCCGCAGGTGCCGCTGATCTGGGGCACCGATGCGGTGCACGGCGCGAACAATATCGTCGGCGCGACGCTGTTCCCGCACAATATCGGGCTGGGTGCGGCGCGCGACCCCGAACTGATCCGCAAAATCGGCGCGGCGACGGCGGCGGAGACGGCCGCGACCGGCATCGACTGGAGCTTCGCGCCGACCGTGGCGGTGGTGCAGGACGATCGCTGGGGCCGCACCTATGAAAGCTATTCGGAGGATCCGGCGATCGTCGAATCCTATGCGGGAAAGATGGTCGAGGGCATTCAGGGCAGCGTCGGCGGCGACTTCATGAAGCCGGGCCATGTCATCTCGTCGATCAAGCATTTCCTGGGCGATGGCGGCACCGGCGGCCGCGACCAGGGCGATACGCGCGTGTCCGAGGAGGTGCTGCGCGACGTGCACGCCGCCGGTTATCGCAGCGGCCTGGTCGCGGGCGCGCTGACCGTGATGCCCAGCTTCTCCAGCTGGAACGGCACGAAGATGACCGGCAACAAGAGCCTGCTGACCGGCGTGCTGAAGGACAAGCTCGGCTTTGACGGCTTCACCATCGGCGACTGGAACGCCCATGGCCAGGTGCCCGGCTGCAACAACGAGGATTGCCCGGCGGCGATCAATGCCGGGCTCGACATGTTCATGTATTCGGGTGCGGGCTGGAAGCAGCTTTACGCCAACACGCTGCGCGAGGCGAAGGACGGCACGATCCCGGCCGCGCGGCTGGACGATGCGGTGCGCCGCATCCTGCGCGTGAAGATATTGGCGGGCAGCTTCGAGGCGGGGCGTCCGTCCTCGCGGCCCGTGTCTGGCAAGTTCGGCCTGATCGGCTCGCCCGAGCACCGCGCCATCGCCCGCCAGGCGGTGCGCGAGTCGATGGTGCTCCTCAAGAACAATGGCAGCCTGTTGCCGCTGAAGCCCGGCGCCAATATCCTGGTCGCGGGGCGCGGCGCCGACAATATCGGGCAGCAGGCGGGCGGCTGGTCGATCACCTGGCAGGGCACCGGCGTCACCAACGCCAACTTCCCCAACGGCCAGTCGATCTGGGCGGGCATCGACGAGGCGGTCCGCGCGGGCGGCGGCAAGGCGGTGCTGGCGGTCGACGGCGCCTACTCCGCCAAGCCCGATGCGGCGATCGTGGTGTTCGGCGAGACCCCCTATGCCGAGTTTACCGGCGACCGCCCGACGCTGGAATACAGCCCCGAGGACAAGAGCGACTTGGCGCTGCTCAAAAAGCTGAAGGCGGCCGGGATTCCGGTCGTCGCGGTGTTCCTGTCGGGGCGTCCGCTGTGGGTGAACCCCGAGATGAACGCGGCGGACGCATTCGTCGCGGCGTTCCTGCCGGGCACCGAGGGCGGCGGCGTGGCGGACGTGCTGATTGCCGGGCGCGACGGCAAGCCTCGCCACGACTTCCATGGCAAGCTCAGCTTCTCCTGGCCCAAGCGGCTCGACCAATATGTGCTGAACAAGCGGGATGCCAATTACGACCCGCTCTTCCCGATCGGCTATGGCCTGACCTATGCGCAGGGCGCGACCGTGCCGGTGCTGAGCGAGGCGCGTCCGGCGGTGGCGGCGGGGGACCAGAATGCGCTGTTCGTGCGTGGCCGGGTGGTCGCGGGCGCGCGGCTGGACGTGGCGGGCGCGGTGCAGCAGAGCCGCGTCGACCGCGCCGCGCAGGAGGACAGCCTGCGCTTCGCCTTCGCGGGCACCGGCCCGGCGAGCGCCGCGATCGAGGAAGCCAAGCCGATCGACATCACCCGCGAGTCCAACGGCCAGCTGAGCCTGCTGGTCGACTACCGCGTGACCCAGGCCCCGACCGCCGAGGTCCTGCTCGGCATGGAGGGCGGCAAGCCCGCCACCGTGCCGATCACCGGCGCGCTGAAGGGGACGCTGGGCGAATGGCGCCAGCTGGCGGTGCCGCTGCGCTGTTTCGCGGATGGCGGCGTGACGATGGCCTCGGTGACGAAGCCCTGGACGATCGCGACGACCGGCAAGCTGGGCCTCGACATCTCGTCGATCCGCATCGCCAGCGCGCCGCCGGGCCCGGTCAGCTGCGGGATGCGCTGATCGGCAATCCTCCTGTAGGGGGATCGCTGCAAAAACACCCTCACCGTCCCGGCGCAGGCCGGGGTCCGGTCGGGCAAGCGTTGGTAGGTCGTTGCCATCGCCCCGTAACTGGACCCCGGCCTTCGCCGGGGTGATGGGTGAGGGAGGGTTTCGGCTACTCAAAATACCGCAAGCAATTTGCATTATTCTTCGTTATGCCAATGGAATCAGGTCGATCGACCTGCACCATGACGACGGCAAAGCCGCGTCGGGAAACAATATGAGGGGGAGGATGCGGGCATGACCATGGATATCGATCGTCGCGGCTTTCTGGGGTCGGCGGCCTTGCTGGCGGGATGCGCGGGCGTGGCGACTGGCGCCGATGCGGCGGGCGCGAAGCGGGAGCTGTTCGTCCGTCGCAAGGGCACCCGCCTGATGATCGGCGACGCGGTCTATCGCTTCGTCGGCGCCAATATGTGGTACGCCGCCTATCTGGGCGCCGATGCCCCTTATGGCGACCGCGCCCGGCTGCGGCGCGAGCTGGATGCGCTGGCGGCGATGGGCGTGACCAATATCCGCATCCTCGCCTCGGCCGAGGAAGGGCCGTTGCGCGACTCGATCAAGCCGGGTTTCCGCACCGCCACCACGACCAACCGGACCTTGCTCGCCGGGCTGGACTATGCGCTGGCGGAGATGGCGAAGCGCAACATGCGCGCGGTCCTGTACCTGACCAATTTCTGGGAATGGTCGGGGGGCATGATGACCTATCTGTCCTATGTGAATGGCGGCCAGTTCCTGAACGCCAACGACCCGGCGCATCCCTGGCCCGCCTTCGCCAATTTCAACGCGCAATTCTATGGCAATGCGCGCGCCAAGGACATGTACCGCGACTGGATCCGCACCATCGTGTCGCGCACCAACAGCGTCACCGCAATGCCCTATGCGGCCGACCCGACGATCATGGCGTGGCAACTGTCCAACGAGCCGCGCCCGGCGGGCGATCTGGCGCATGCCGATCTCGACCAATTCCATGGCTGGGTCCGCGACAGTGCGACGCTGATCAAGTCGCTCGATCCCAACCATCTGGTCTGCACCGGATCGGAAGGGCTGAAGGGCACGCTGGAGAAGCCCGACATCCTGCTGGCCGAACATGGCACCGACGCGATCGATTATCTGACCGCGCATATCTGGCCCAACAATTGGGACTGGGTGAAGCAGGCCGATCTGGCGAACACCTATAAGCGCGGCGAGACGCTGACCCAGGACTATATCGCCCGCCATGTCGGCTATGCCCGCCAGCTGGACAAGCCGCTGATCATTGAGGAGTTCGGCTATCCGCGCGACGGCGGCAGCAACGATCCGAAGGTCGCGACGACCTATAAGGACCGTTTCTATCGCCTGATCTATGCCGCCGCGCTGCGCGACATGGCGGCGGGCGGACCGATTGCGGGGACCAATTTCTGGGCCTGGAACGGCGAGGCGCGCGCGCAGCATCTCGACTATCGGTTCCGCGACGGCGACGGCCAGTATATGGGCGATCCGCCGCACGAGCCGCAGGGCTGGTACGGCATCTTCACCGGCGACACGACGGTCCGCATCGTCGCGGACCATGCCGCGGCCATCGCCCGGCTCCCCAAGACCCGATAAGCGCAAGGAGAGGCCGCCATGCTCCGTCGTTTCGCCCGCCCGCTCGCCGCCGCGCTGCTGCTCCAGATGACCGTTCCCGCCACGGCGCAGGAGGTGCTGGACACCGATCCCAACACGCTCGCCCCGTCCCAGGACCCCAAGCGCACCGCCAATGGCCTCGCCCAGACCCCGCCCATGGGCTGGAACAGCTGGAACAAGTTCGCCTGCAACGTGAACGAGGATGTGATCCGCCGGACGGCGGACGCGATGGCGTCCAACGGGATGAAGGCGGCGGGATATGAATATATCGTCATCGACGATTGCTGGCACGGCGCGCGAGACGCCAATGGCTTCATCACCGAGGATCGCCAGCGCTTTCCCGGCGGGCTGAAGGCGCTGGGCGACTATATCCATGCCAAGGGGCTGAAGTTCGGCATCTATTCGGATGCGGGCACCAAGACCTGTGGCGGGCGTCCGGGCAGCCAGGGGCATGAATATCAGGACGCGCTGCAATATGCGCGCTGGGGCGTCGACTATCTGAAATATGACTGGTGCTCGACGGGCGTGCGCAATGCCGAGGAAGCCTATGCGACCATGGCCGATGCGCTGCGCGCGACGGGGCGGCCGATCCTGTTCTCGCTATGCGAATGGGGCCATTCGCGGCCCTGGCTATGGGGTGCGAAGATCGGCAATATGTGGCGCACCACCGGCGACATCACCGACAAATGGGAAGGCAAGCACGGCTATAGCTGGGGCGTGGCGTCGATCGTCGACATGAACGAGCCGCTCTGGCCCTTTGCCGGGCTCGGCCATTGGAACGATCCCGACATGCTGGAAGTCGGCAATGGCGGATTGAGCGACACCGAATATCGCGCGCATTTCTCGCTCTGGGCGATGATGGCGGCGCCGCTGATCGCGGGCAACGACGTCGCGGCCATGACGCCCGCGACCCGCGACATCCTGCTGAACCGCGACGTCATCGCGGTCGATCAGGACCCGCTGGGCGTGCAAGGCCACCGGGTGGCGCGCGACGGCCCGCGCGAGGTCTGGGTCAAGCCCATGGCCGATGGCGGCCGCGCCCTGTTGTTCTGGAACCGGGGCGAGACCCCCGCGCGGATCGGCGCGGACTGGACGCAGCTGGGCCTGCCCGCCACGACGCGCCTGCGCGCACGCGACCTGTGGATGCATAAGGATCTGGGCCGTCTGTCCCGCCGCTACGAGGCGGAGGTCGCGCCGCACGGCGTGGCGATGATCCGCCTCCAACCCTGAAGCGGCGGCGGGCGCGAGCGGTCAGAGGCCCGCGCCGCCTCCGCCCGGCGTCTCGATGACGATCCGGTCCCCCGCCTGGAGCTCGACCTGATCGACGCCGGACAGGGCGTGCCGGGTGCCGTCCGCCTGGACCAGCCATTGTCGTCCCACGGCTCCGGCACCGCCACCCGCCAGGCCGAAGGGCGCGACGGTCCGGCGCGAGGCGACGATCGTCGCGGTCATCGGCTCCAGCGCGGTGATCTCGCGAATGGCCCCGTCGCCGCCGCGATGGCGACCGCTGCCCCCCGATCCCCGGCGGATGTCGAACCGGTCGAGCCGGACGGGATAGCGGAGTTCCAGTATCTCGGGATCGGTGATCCGCGTGTTCGTCATGTGGCTGTGCACCGCCGATGCGCCGTCAAAGCCCGGCCCGGCGCCGGTTCCGCCGCAGATCGTCTCGTAATATTGATAGCGGTCGTTGCCGAACAGGAAGTTGTTCATCGTCCCCTGCGACGCGGCGCAGGCCCCCAGCGCGCCGAGCAGGGCGTTGCAGACCGCCTGGCTCACCTCGGTATTGCCCGCCACCACCGCGCTGCCGGGCGGGGGCGACAGGAAGCTGCCCGCCGGGATGATGATGGTCAGCGGCGCCAGGCATCCCTCGTTCAGCGGCAGGTCCTCGCCGATCAGGCAACGAAAGGCATAGAGCACGACCGCGCGGGTGACCGCCGGGGGCGCGTTGAAATTGCCGGGGCGGGCAGGGCCGGTGCCCGTGAAGTCGATCGTCGCCGCCCGCGCCGCCCGGTCGACCGTGACCCGCACCGCCAGCGGCGTGCCGTCGTCCATCGCATAGGCGAAGGCCCCGTCCTCCAGCCGCGACAGGACATGGCGGATGCTTTCCTCCGCCTGGTCCATGACATGCCCCATATAGGCATGGACCATCGGCCAGCCGCTGGCCGCGATCAGCGCGTTCAGCTCGGCGATGCCGGTCGCGTTGGCGGCGAGCTGCGCCTTGATGTCGGCGACATTGGTGTCCGGGCTGCGCGCGGGATAGCGCGCCCCGGCCAGCAGCTCGCGAAACGCCGCCTCGCGCAGCGTCCCGCCATCGACCAGCAGGAAGTCGTCGATGACCACGCCCTCTTCCTCCAGCGTGCGCGACAGGGGCGGGGTCGATCCGGGGGTCAGCCCGCCGATATCGGCATGATGGCCGCGATTGGCGACGAAGAAGCGGATATGCTCGCCCGCCTCGTCGAAGACGGGGGCGATCACCGTCACGTCGGGCAGATGGGTGCCGCCGTTGAACGGATTGTTGAGCGCGACGACATCGCCGGGCTTGAGCGTGCTCGATCGGCTGGCGATGACGGCGCGGACGCTTTCGCCCATCGCGCCCAGATGGACGGGAACGTGCGGCGCGTTGGCGACCAGCCGTCCCTCGCCGTCGAAGAGCGCGCAGGAGAAGTCGAGCCGCTCCTTCATGTTCACGCTGCGCGAGGTGTTGCGCAGGACCACGCCCATGCGCTCGGCGATGCCCATGAAGCGGGTGTTGAACAGTTCGAGCTGCACCGGATCGACATATTGCGGGTCGGGGGCGCTGCGCGTGCCCGATGCGTCATGCGCGAGCAGCAGTTCGCCGCCATCGCCGACGCGCAACGTCCAGCCCGGCTCGACCATCGTCGTCGCGATCGCCTCGCGGATCAGCGCGGGGCCGGCGATGCGGTCACCGGGTCTCAGCGCGGCGCGGTCATGGACGGGGGTCGGATGCTCCGCGCCGTTCGTCCAGACCGACACATGCGAAAGCGGCGGCGGCAACGGACCCTGCCGCGCCGGGAGAGGCGGGGGCGTCACCGGCTCGCCGGGCAGGATCGCCTCGACCATCACGCTTTCGACGACCAGTTCGGCATTCGGGCTGACGAAGCCGAAGCGCGCCCGGTGCGCCGCCTCGAACGCGGCGTGCATGGCGTCGTCCCCGGCCCAGTCGACCGGCAGTGCGGTGTCGGTCCCGGCATAGCGCAGGTGAACGGTCGCGACGCGGCGTGCCCCGGCGCCGACCTCCGCCGCCGCTTCGTCGCCGAGCGCCGCCATGATGGTGTCCAGCGGCGTGCCCAGCGGCTGCTCGACCGATCGCTGACGGATCGCCACCCGGTCGGCCAGTCCCATGCCATAGGCCGACAGCACGCCCGCGAGCGGATGGATCAGGACCGTGCGCATCCCCAGCACCTCGGCGACGCGGCAGGCATGTTGCCCACCGGCCCCGCCGAAACATTGCAGCGCGAAGCCGGTCACGTCCTCGCCGCGCTCCAGCGCGACACGCTTGATGGCCGCCGCCATATGCGCGACGGCCACCTCCAGGAACCCTTCCGCCACGGCGCGGGGATCGGCCATACCCATCTCCGCCGCCAGCTCGGCAAAGGCGCGGCGGGGTGCCTCCATGTCGAGCGGCTGGTCGCCGTTCGGGCCGAAGACCGCCGGGAAATGCGCGGGCTGGATCTTGCCGACCAGCACATTGGCGTCGGTCACGGTCAGCGGGCCGCCGCGCCGATAGCAGGCGGGGCCGGGATGGGCGCCCGCGCTGTCCGGGCCGACGCGGAACCGCGATCCGTCATAATGCAGGATCGATCCGCCGCCCGCCGCGACCGTGTCGATCGCCATCATCGGCACGCGCATCTCGACGCCCGCGACCTCGGCATCGAGCACCCGCTCGAACCGCCCGGCATAGAGCGCGACGTCGGTGGAGGTGCCCCCCATGTCGAAGCCGATCACCCGGTCGATCCCCGCCGCCTGCGCGGTGCGCGCGGCGGCGACGACGCCCCCGGCCGGGCCCGACAGGATCGCGTCCTTGCCCTGAAAGGCGCGCGCATCGGCCAGCCCGCCGCTGGATTGCATGAAGTGGAGCGGGATCGGCCCCAGCGCACCCGCCACCCGATCGACATAGCGGCGCAGCACGGGCGACAGATAGGCATCGACCACCGCCGTCCGCCCGCGCGCGACCAGACCGATCATCGGACTGACGGCATGGCTGGCCGAAATCTGGGTGAAACCCGCCGCGCGCGCGAGCGCGGCGACGCGCGCTTCGGTGTCGCCATGCGCCCAGCCATGGGTGAGCGCGATCGCCACCGCCTCGAAACCCTCCGCGCGTTTCGCCGCCAGTTGCGCGGCGCACGCCGCCTCGTCCAGCGGCAGGACCACCATGCCGTTGGCATCGATCCGGCCGCCAATCTCGATCACTCCGTCATGAAGCGGGGCGGGGCGGCGAATGGCGAGGTCGAACAGGCGCGGGCGGGTCTGGTCGCCGATGACGAGCAGATTGGCAAAGCCCCGGTCGACCACCAGCAGCGTCCGCGCACCTTTGCGTTCCAGCAGCGCATTGGTCGCGACGGTCGTCCCCATCTTGACCTCGGCGATGCGATCGGCGGGCAGGGGCGCGTCGTCCGCCAGCCCCAGGATCGTGCGGATGCCCGCGATAGCCGCATCGGCATAACGTTCGGGCGCCTCGCTCAACAGCTTGGCGGTGGTCAGCGTTCCGTCGGGTGCGCGGGCGACCACGTCGGTAAAGGTGCCGCCACGATCGATCCAGAACGACCAGCCTGCCATCGCGCCACCTCCATGAGAAATTGTCGACGAATCGTCGATAAACTATCGGCGATGGATTGACAGCCCATAGAAACGCCGCAACCCTGAACGCGCAGGAGGCGGCATGACCAACGACAAGCGGGCGATCGTATCTTCGGCGCATCTGGCCGATGGCGCGGCCCCGGCGCTGTCCGAGCTGGAGTTCAGCCTGACGCTGGCCGCCGCCGCCTATCAACGCTGGATCGTGCGCTGCGCGGCGGCGGCGGGACTGGCGCTGGCGCCGCTGGAGGTGCTGATCCTGCACACCGTCCGCCACCGCGATCGTGCCAAGCGGATCGCCGACATCGCTCTGGTGCTGGATGTCGAGGACACGCATCTCATCACCTATGCGATCCGCAAGCTGGAACGCGCCGGGCTCGTCGCCACCGATCGGTCCGGCAAGGAAAAGCGGATCGCGGCGACCGAGGCGGGCCGCGATTTCTGCCTGCACTATCGCGACATCCGCGAACGGGTGCTGGCCAGCGCCGTCGTCGCCGACGGTCCGGACGGCCAGGCGCTGTCGGAGGCGGCGGACCTGCTGCGCTCGCTGTCGGGCCAGTATAACCAGGCGGCACGCGCCGCCGCGACGCTTTAGCGAGAGGCCGCCATGCTCGTCCTGTCGGGAATCGCGATCATCATCATCGGCTTCGCGCTGGGCGTGAACCCCTTGCTGGTGGTGACCGTCGCCGCGCTGGCCAGTGCGGCGGCGGCGGGGTTCGGGCCGGTCGCGGTGATCGCGATGATCGGGCGGGCCTTTGTCGATGCGCGGTTCCTGGCGGTCCCGTTCCTGGCGCTGCCGATGATCGGCCTTCTGGAGCGCGCGGGGCTGCGCGAAAAGGCGCGCGACATCGTGCGGGGGTTGCGCCGGGCGACGACCGGGCGGGTGCTGCTCGGTTATCTCGCATTGCGTCAGATCACGGCGGCGCTGGGGCTGGTGTCGTTGGGCGGGCATGTCCAGATGGTCCGGCCCATCGTCGCCCCCATGGCGGAGGGGGCGGAGGAGCGCGACGAGCGCCAGCCGCTCGATCCCGACACGCGCGACCGGATCCGCGCGCATGCCGCCGCCGTCGACAATATCGGCGTGTTCTTTGGCGAGGATGTGTTCATCGCGATCGGATCGATCCTGCTGATCCGCGCGATCCTCGAACAGGACGGCGTGGCGGTCGCACCGCTGGACGTCGCGCTCTGGGCGATCCCGACCGCCGTCGCGGCGTTCCTGATCCATGGCGCGCGCCTGTTGCTGCTCGACCGGCGGTTGCGGCGGCGGGCATGATCGGGCTCGATGCGATCGGGATGGCGGCGGCGACGCTGCCCGCGGCGGTGGCGGCGCATCACGCCTTCGACCGGGGGGCGCCGACGCGCTGGCGCAACGCCGGGTTCTGGGGACTCTTCGCGGTGCTGCTCGGGGTGGGGCCGTGGCTGCCCGATCTGCTCGCCGGGTGTCTCGTCCTGGTGATGGTGGGGCTCGCGACCTGGGGGCTGCGTCCCTCGGCCGTCGCCAGCAGCGATGCGGAGCAGCGCGCCGCCTCCGCTGCGCGACTGGGCGGCCGGCTGTTCGTGCCCGCGCTGATGCTGCCCGCCGTCACGCTGGCGGGGACGCTATCGATTGGCAAGGGCCGGATCGCGGGAGTGGCGCTGATCGACCCGAAGCAGGTGACCCTGGTCGCGCTGGTGGCCGGGTCGATCGTCGCCCTCCTGCTGGCCGTGCGTCTCACCCGGCCGCCGCGCACCGCGCCGGTCGCCGAGGCGCGGCGGCTGGTCGACTCGATCGGCTGGGCGATGGTCTTGCCCCAGATGCTGGCGGCGCTGGGCGGCGTGTTCGCGATGGCGGGCGTGGGCAAGGTCGTCGCGAGCGGCGTCGTGAACATCGTCGCGCTCGACACGCCGCTGGCCGGGACGATCGCCTATTGCGTCGGGATGGCGCTGTTCACAATGGTGCTGGGCAATGCCTTTGCCGCCTTTCCGATCATGACGGCGGGTATCGGCCTGCCGCTGCTGATCCGCCATTTCGGCGGCGATCCGGCGGTGGTCGCGGCGCTGGGCATGTTGTCGGGCTTTTGCGGGACACTGATGACGCCGATGGCGGCGAACTTCAACCTGGTGCCTGCGGCGGTCCTCGAACTGCGGGACCGGTTCGGGGTGATCCGGGTCCAGTGGCCGACCGCACTGATGCTGCTGGCGTTCAATATCGCGGTGCTGACGCTCTGCGCCTTTCCTGGAGGATTGCGATGACCCCCATTCGTGCCGCGACATTCGCGCGGATCGCGCTCGGCCATGTCACCCGCGAATATCCGCACAAGGCCGATCATGTGATGACCGGCGATGACGACCCGTATCGCCCGCGCACGGTGCATCCGATCTTCTTCGGCAGCTTCGACTGGCATAGCTGCGTCCATGGCTATTGGCTGCTCGCCCGAATCCGGCGGCTGTTCCCCGATCTGGCCGAGGTCGCCGCCATCGACGCGCTGTTCGACGCGGCCTTCACCCCCGAAAAGGTCGCGGCGGAGTGCGCCTATCTCGACCGGCCGAGCGCGCGCGGGTTCGAGCGGCCCTATGGCTGGGCGTGGCTGTTGATGCTCCAGAGCGAGTTGATGGTCGCGGGGCTGGGCCATGCGGACAGGTTGCGACCGCTGGCGGAAGCCTTTGCCGCACGATGGCGCGCGCATTTGCCGCTGATGACCTATCCGGTGCGCGCGGGGACGCATGCCAACACCGCCTTCGCGCTGGTGCTCGCCGATCGCTATGCGCGGGTCGCCAACGACCAGGCGATGCGCGGCGCGATGATCGAGCGCGCGCACCACTGGTTCGGCGCGGATCGCCAGGCCCAGGTCTGGGAGCCGAGCGGCGAGGATTTCCTGTCCCCGACGCTGATGGAGGCCATGGCGATGCAGCGCCTGTTGCCCGCCGACGCCTTTGCCGACTGGTTCGCGGCGTTCCTGCCGGGGCTTCCCGATACGCTGGCCACCCCGGCGCGCGTCAGCGATCGCAGCGATGGCCGGATCGCGCATCTCGACGGCCTGAACCTCAGCCGCGCCTGGGCGATGCAGGCGCTGGCGACGACACCGGAGGCCAGGCTGCGCAACGCCCTGCAAGCCGCCGCCGCCGACCACCTCGCCGCGGCGATCGACGAGGTCGCAGGCGACTATATGGGGGAACACTGGCTGGCGAGCTTCGCCATGCTGGCCTGCACGGGCACGGATTGAGGCGGGGTGCCGTGTCTGGTCAGGAGCGATCGACTTGTGAAAAGGTCGCTGATCGGAAGGGTGTGGCTCTTCGCCTATCACCGCATGGCTGAACCATGCCAAGCGCTATCCAACCTTTCAAAAGGCTGGTGACCCCTACGGGACTCGAACCCGTGTTTTCGCCGTGAGAGGGCGACGTCCTAGACCGCTAGACGAAGGGGCCGTTTGCGGTGGAGGGGCGCAATTAGCGGGGGTGGGGCGGGGCGTCAAGCGGAGGGTGTGCGGAAACTGTGGATAAGATCGGGGCGGGGAGCCTTGCGGCTTCCCCGCCCCGAAATCCGGATCAGGCGGCGGCCTTGCGGCGTTCGGCCATTTCCTCGTTGAGCATCTCGGCCAGGAGGAAGGCCAGCTCCAGGCTCTGGCCCGCATTCAGGCGCGGGTCGCAATGCGTGTGATAGCGGTCGGCCAGCGACTGTTCGGTGACGTCGATCGCGCCGCCGGTGCATTCGGTGACGTTCTGCCCGGTCATCTCGGCATGGATGCCGCCCGCATGCGTCCCCTCGGCACGGTGGACGGCGAAGAAGCCGCGCACCTCGGCCAGGATACGGTCGAAGGGGCGGGTCTTGTAGCCGGTCGCGGCCTTGACCGTGTTGCCGTGCATCGGGTCGCACGACCAGACGACCGGATGCCCCTCGCGCGTGACGGCACGGACCAGCCTGGGCAGATGCGCCTCGATCTTGTCATGGCCATAGCGGGTGATGAGCGTCATCCGGCCCGGCACCCGGCCCGGATTGAGCGTGTCGAGCATCCGCAGCAGCGCCTCGGGCTCGAGGCTGGGTCCGCACTTCACGCCGATCGGGTTGTCGATGCCGCGCAGGAACTCGACATGCGCCGAGCCCTCGAAGCGGGTGCGGTCGCCGATCCACAGGAAGTGGGCCGAGGTGTCGTACCAGTCGCCGGTCAGCGAATCCTGCCGGGTCAGCGCCTGCTCATAGGGGAGCAGCAGCGCCTCGTGGCTGGTGTAGAAGCTGGTCTGCGCCAGCTGGGGGACCGAGGCGGGGTCGATGCCGCACGCCGCCATGAAGTCCAGCGCCTCGCCGATGCGGTCGGCGGTCTCGGCATATTTCTGCGCCCAGGGGCTGCGGCCCATAAAGTCATGGGTCCAGCGATGCACTTGGTGCAGATTGGCATAGCCGCCCTGCGCGAACGCGCGCAGCAGGTTTAGCGTCGCCGCCGACTGGGCATAGGAGCGAAGCATCCGCTGCGGATCGGGTATGCGGGCCTCGGCGGTGAAGGCGATGTCGTTGACATTGTCGCCGCGATAGCTGGGCAGCTCGACCCCGCCGATCACCTCGGTATCAGCCGAGCGCGGCTTGGCGAACTGGCCCGCCATGCGGCCCAGCTTCACCACCGGCAGCTTGGAGGCGAAGGTCAGGACGACCGCCATCTGGAGGATGACGCGGAAGGTGTCGCGGATGTTGTTGGCGCTATGCTCGGCAAAGCTCTCGGCACAGTCGCCGCCTTGGAGCAGGAAACCCCGGCCCGCCGCCACCTCGGCCAGCTCGGCGGTCAGGCTGCGCGCCTCGCCCGCAAAGACCAGCGGGGGATAGGTCGCCAGCGTACGGGTCGCGGCGTCCAGCGCATTGCGGTCGGGATAGTTGGGAAGCTGGCGGGCTTCGGCGCTCGTCCAGCTGTCGGGGGCCCATTTCGCGGCCATGATATCCTGCTCTTTCGTCTTCTTTGTTGATTTGCCCGCCATGCGCCGAATCGTGGGGATACGCAATGAAGTTGGCGTTTGGGCCCCTCAAGTCGCGCCGATTGTTGCGCATGATACGGCTTTGCGCCGAGCCGTTGGCGGTTGCGGCGGCAGGCTTTGCGGATCGGTGGGGAAGCGATTAGCAGAGAGCCCATGTCGCGTTCGCTCTTCCCATCGGCCGCCATGGTCGCGCTGTCCGCTCTATCGCTGGCCGTGGCGCCGCCCGTGCCGGCCCACGCCGTGTCCACGGTTGCGGTGGAGGCGACGGACGACCGGGCGCTGTTCGACGCGATGCGTGCGGCGGACCTTCGGCTGGCGACGATCGCGTGGCGGCTGGCGACGGCCAATGTTACGCTGTGCCGGGATACGGCGCCGACCCCCGGCCTCGTCATCCATGCGATCGACCAATATGAGCCCGCGCTGCGCAAGGAACTGCCCACGACCTTCGGGTTCGAGGGGCCGGTCGCGGTCGAGGCGGTGGTGCCGGGCAGCGCGGCGGACAAGGCGGGGATCGCCCCCGACGACACGATCCTGGCGGTCGACGGCCAGCCCCTGGCGGTCGATCCGGCCGGTGCGACGCAGGCCAACAGCGCCACGCGCGACGCCGCCCAGCGCCGGATCGCCGCCGAGCCCGCCGATCGTCCGCTGCGCCTGACCATCCTGCGCCATGGTGAGCGGCGCGACGTGACGGTGGCCGCGCAGCCGGGGTGCCGGTCGCGGTTCGAGATGATGATTGGCCCCGACCTGACCGCCTCGGCGGACGGGGACATCGTCCAGATCGGATCGCGCTTCTTCGAGCGGTTCGACGACCGGATGATCGCGGTCGTCGTCGCGCATGAATTCTCGCACAACATCCTGCACCATCGCGAGCGGCTGGACGCGGCGGGCGTCAAGCGCGGGTTGCTGTCGGAGTTCGGACGCAACGGGCGGCTGTTCCGCCAGACCGAGACCGAGGCCGATCTGCTGGGCGCGCACCTGATGCGCAATGCGGGCTACGACCCGCAGGATGCGGTGCGCTTCTGGCGCGAGCATGGCGGCGAGGTCGATGGCGGCCTGTTCCGCAGCCGGACCCATCCCTCGTCCTCGGCGCGTGCCGATGCGGTGGCGGCCGAGATCGCCGCGATCCCGGCGGGGGCGCCGATCCCCTATCGCCCCGCGCTGATCGACCGGGCGGGGGCGGCGCTGCAATAAACGGTCCGTCGCAAAACCCATTCCCTGTGTAACGGTTTAACCAACTGTTTGGAGTCGCCGCTTAGGAGTCGGAGGCAATCGGAAGCGAAGGGGCTTTCGACCTGCCAGGATTCGTCATGCTCTCTTCCATGCCTATACCGAAGAAAATCGGTCTGTCCTTCGCCATCGTCGTCCTGTCGGTCCTGGCGATGATGGGGACCTTGTGGTGGGCATTGGCACGGATCGAGGGGATGACGAAAAAAAGCGTTCATGCCCAGACGGTCTATACCACCACGCTGGACATGGAAGGCGGCGTCCAGCGCGAGAACAGCCAGATGCGCGGCTTCCTGATCACCGGGGACGAGGCCTATCTGGCGCAATATTATACGGCACGGGCCGCCGAGAGGCAGGCGGCGGCGGAGCTGGACAGGGCGCTGGTCGATGACCCCAGGGCGCGCGCCGAGGTCGCGGCGTCGCATGCCAGGATGGAGGAATGGCGCCGCGACATCGGCGACCCGCTGATCGCGCGCAGCCGGACCGACCGCGAGGGCGCGCAGGCCTGGCTCCGCGCCAATAGCGAGCGGTCGCGGGTCACGGTGATCCTGCAACCCTTGCGTGATCTGCGCGCCCGAAGGGTCGAGATGATGGGGGCGGTCCGCAACGAGCGCAAGATCGTGCTGCGGACGGCGCAATGGAGCCTCGCCATCGGCGGCCTGATCATGATCAGTGTCGCCGTCGCGATGGCCATTTTGTTGTCGCGGGCGCTGGGTCGGCCGATCGTCCGGCTGACCGGGGTGATGGATGCGCTGGCGCGGGGGCGGAACGACATCGGGATTCCCGATGCGGAACGCGGCGACGAACTGGGCAGCATGTCGCGCGCCGTCGTCGTCTTCCGCGACACCGCCGTCGCCAAGGCGCAGGCCGATGCCGAGCAGAACCAGATGGTAAGCCAGATCGGCGAGGCGCTGGAGCAGCTCGCCGGTTCGGACCTGACGGTCAAGCTGAGCGACTTCCCGCCTTCCTATGCCGCTATCGAGCGCGACTTCAACATGGCGGTGTCGCGGCTGTCGGGCTCGCTGGGCGCGGTGCGGGTCAATGCGGCCGGGATCAGCAGCGGCACGGTGGAGATGAACCAGGCCGCCGACGATCTGGCCCGCCGCGCCGAGCAGCAGGCGGCCAGCATCGAGGAGACCTCGGCCGCGATGAACGAGATCGCCCAGTCGGTCACCGCCGCCGCCGCCAAGGCGCAATCGGCGCAGACGATCGTCCGCAAGGCGAGCAGCGACGTCGGCAACAGCGAGGAGATCGTCCGCCGCACCGTGTCGGCGATCGGCGACATCGAGCGTTCGTCGAGCGAAATCGCCGAGATCATCGCGGTGATCGACGGGCTGGCCTTCCAGACCAATTTGCTCGCGCTGAATGCGGGCGTCGAGGCGGCGCGGGCGGGCGACGCGGGCAAGGGCTTTGCGGTGGTCGCCTCCGAAGTGCGTGCGCTGGCCGAACGCTCGGCGGAGGCGGCGCGCGACATCAGCGCGCGGATCACCACCACGGTCGACCGGGTGCGCAGCGGCGTGGAACTGGCCAACAAGACCGACGATTCGCTGCGTCTGATCGCGACGGGGATGCAGGACATCGCCGGGCTGGTCGAATCGATCGCGGGCGGAGCGTCCGAGCAGGCGACCAGCATCCAGCAGGTCAATCTGGCGATCAACGACATGGACGGCGTGACCCAGGCCAATGCCGCGATGGTCGAGGAGGTGACGGCCGCCGTCCGGGCGCTGTCCGCCGAGACCCAGGCGCTGGAGGAGCAGATCGGCCGCTTCCGGATCGAGGGCGGCTTGCCCCAGCCCGCCGCGCCCGTCGTCGCGATCCGGCGGCCGGCGGCGGTATCGCCCGCGCCGCGCCGCATGGCCGCGCCGGTGCCCTCTCAGGGCAATCTGGCGGTCAGGCAGGACGATGACGATTGGAGCAGCTTCTGATCGACGTCCTATCCTGTTGAACGGTCGATAAAAGGCCCGCCATCCCGGTCGTCGGGGTGGCGGGCCTTTCGCATTCGGAGGAAGGGGGCTTGTCACCCCTGTCCGGGCCGGGCAAGCGGCCGCCATGGATATTCCCGCACGCTATGCCGCCTTCATCCAATGGGTCGGCGACGGAACCGGCATGGCTGACAGCCTGCTGCACGTCCATGCGGGCATGGCGGTGCTGTTCCTCGCCCGCATCCTGACCCGCAAGTCGCTGGCGACCCCGATCCCGCTGCTCTGCGTCGCGCTGGCCGAGGCGGGCAACGAGGTCCTCGACCGGCTGCATTACGGGTCGTGGCGCTGGGCCGACACGCTGGGCGACATCGCCAATACGATGTTCTGGCCCACCGTGCTGTTCATCGGCCTGCGCCTGCGGTCGCCGCGCGGCGGCTATGGCGGCTGGCGCCGGGGATCAGGCGGCCGGTAACACCGGCTTCCAGTCCCAGCCCAGCGGGTCGCCGTCCATCACCTCGACCCCGGCGGCGAGCAGCGTGTCGCGGATCGCATCCGACCGGGCGAAGTCCTTCTCCGCCCGCGCCGCGCGCCGCTCGGCCAGCTGTGCCTCGATCCCCGCTTCGTCCAGCGTGGCCGCCTTGGGCCGGGTGCGCAGGTCGGCGCGGGTCAGCGTCGCAAGTTGCAGCCCCAGCGTCGCGTCGAAATCGGCGAGCGCAGCCAGCCGCACGCCGGGCGACAGCTTCTTGTCGGCCAGCATCACGTCGAGCACCGGCAGCGCGCGCGGCGTCGCGAGATCGTCCGACAGCGCGGCGTCCAGCCGCTCGCGATAGGCCGCCGCATCGCCCTTGGCGGGCGCATCGGCCCGCGTGCGCAGCCCCTCGACCGTCTGGACCAGCCGCTTCAATCGCACCTGCGCGGCGGCGAGGCCGTCCCAGCCAAACTCCATTTCCGAACGATACTGCGCCTGCAGGCACATCAGCCGATAGGCGAGGGGGTGGAAGCCGCGATCGACCAGCGCCTGGAGCGTCAGGAATTCGCCCGAGGACTTGGACATCTTGCCGGTGCGGTCGACCAGGAAGTTGTTGTGCATCCAGATATTGGCGCCGGTCTCGGCGGTGCAGCCATGCGCCTGATTCTGCGCGATCTCGTTGGGATGGTGGATCTCGCGGTGGTCGATGCCACCGGTATGGATGTCGAACTGCGCGCCCAGATACTGCTTGCTCATCACCGAGCATTCCAGATGCCAGCCGGGCGCGCCGCGGCCCCAGGGGCTGTCCCATTCCATCTGGCGATTCTCGCCGGGCGCCGAGGCGCGCCAGATCGCGAAGTCCGCCGGATGGCGCTTGCCCGCGACGGGATCGATCCGGCTTTCGCCCTCATCGTCCTGATGGCGGGCGAGGTGGCCATAATCGGGCACCGTCGTCACGTCGAAATACAGCCCGTCGGGCAGGCGATAGCAATGCTTGGCCTCGATCGCCTCGGCGAACGCGATCATCTGGGGTACGTGATCGGTCGCCAGCGGAAAGCGGGTCGGCTCGGCGATGCCCAGATCCTTCAGATTCTGCTTGAAGGTCCGGGTGTAATGCGCGGCGATCGCCCAGATGTCCTGGCCGCTCTTCTTCGCGGCGGCCTCCATCTTGTCGTCGCCCGCATCGGCGTCGGAGGTCAGGTGGCCGACATCGGTGATGTTGATGATATGGGTCAGCGGCCAACCCTTCCAGCGCAGCACGCGTGCCAGGGTGTCGGTGAAGACATAGGCGCGCAGATTGCCGATATGCGCATAGTTATAGACGGTCGGCCCGCAGGAATAGACGCGGACATTGGCCGGATCGATCGGCCGGAACGTCTCGGGCGCGCGGGTCAGGCTGTTGTAGAGGATCAGCGGATTGGAAAGGTCGGGCGCGGTCATGCGGCCTGCCTTAGCCATGTCGCCTGTCCCCCGAAAGGGGGCCCCGGTCCGACGGGAGTTCGGACCGGGGCAAACGCAGCGACAGGGGAGGCGCCGCGCCATGATGCCGGTCACTCGGGGGAATGAGCCGACATGTCATACAGGGGTGTCCGGTACACGGGGATGAAACTGGACGAACGGCGTGATAGCGGCGCCGACATCACGTCGGCATGGCTGGCACATGACATTATGGTTCATGTCGCCTTGGCGGACGGGGCGAAATCCACACCGACGGGTTGTATTGGACAGACTCCCCTGCTAGGAGCGCCCAACGATGCGGCTACAGTTGTTCTGTGGCCGCTTTATCCTGTTTTGCCGGAGCAATTCGTTTTTATGCAGATCATCGTTCGCGACAACAATGTGGATCAGGCCCTCCGCGCGCTCAAGAAGAAGCTGCAGCGGGAAGGCGTGTATCGCGAGATGAAGCTCCGTCGCCACTACGAGAAGCCGTCGGAAAAGCGCGCTCGTGAGCGTGCGGCGGCGGTTCGTCGTGCGCGCAAGCTGGAGCGCAAGCGCGCCGAGCGCGACGGCGCCCGGTAATATCCGGCGGATCGTCCCCGCCCCGTCGCTCCGAGCGGCCTGGGGTGGGGAATGGTCCCACCGGCCATCGATTCGCCTGGACGAATCGATTTGCGCTTCGCGCGCCGCATCCTTGATGCGTACCACGAACGCCAACGCACAGAGCGAGAAACAGGCATGTCCGTAACCGCTGTTCCCCTTCGTCCCGTCCGGCGTGCCTATCTGGTCTGGATATGGGTCGCGGTGGCTGCCGCGATCGTGGTGGCGGCCTTGCTGGCGCGCCAGGGCGATGCCGCGCTCCTGCGCGAGGCGCGTGGACCGGGTGTCGAGACGACCGCTTCGGGCCTGCAGTACAAGGTGCTGGTGCCTGGCAATGGCGGTGCGCATCCGACCGCCAGCGACGTGGCGCTGATCAACTATACCGGTCGTCTGATCGACGGCACCGTCTTCGACAAGTCGCAACAGCCGGCCCCGATGCCGCTTTCGGGCGTCCTGCCGGGCTTTGCTGAGGCGCTCAAGCTGATGCCCAAGGGCGCGAAGTATCGCTTCTGGCTGCCCGCCAAGCTGGGCTATGGCGACCGCGCGAACGGTGCGATCCCGGCGAATTCGACGCTGGTGTTCGATGTCGATCTGATCGACTTCATCCCCGAATCGGTCCTGCGCCAGATGCAGGCCCAGCAGTCGATGATGGGCGGCGCGCCCGGGGCGATGCCCGGCGGCGTCCCCGGCGCCCCCGCGCCGCGCTGACCGGTCGGTCGCACGAGCGACCCTCCTGCCGATCGAAAATAGTCGCCGGGGTCCCATGGACTCCGGCGATTTCGTTTGTCTGCAGGGTGGGATTGTAGCCGTTCGACGCCGCCCTTTTGCGAGTTTTCCATCAGGAGGGTGAGGGGAAGCGGATCACCACAAAGCTGCTTTCGCCGTTCGGCCCAAGCGAAGTCGAGGGCCAGGGGGCAACTGTGATGATCATGCGAGAGCGATAGGCTGTCGCTTGCGGATCATGGCGTTGAGGATGACGAGGAGTTGTCTGGCGACGGCGATGAGGATGGTTTTCGGCGCCTTGCCCTTGGCGTGCATCCTGTCGCGCATGGCTGTGAGGACGGGGATACGCCGTGAGGCATTGAGGGCGGCGATGTAGAGGGCTTCTCGGACTTTTCGTCGACCGCCCCAAATGCGCCTGGCACCGCGCCATGTCCCGCTTTCGCGGGCGTGGGGGGCAAGGCCTGCGAGCGAGGCGATCTTGCGGCGGCACAGCGTGCCGAGTTCGGGAAGTTCGCCGAGCAGGGTGGCGAGGACGGTGGGTCCGATGCCGGGAACGGCCGTCAGCAGCCGGGCCTGTTTGGACAGGGCGTGATCCTGGGCGATGAAGCCTGCGATCTGTCGGTCGAGCTCGGCAATCTGCTGGCCGAGCATGTCGATCATGGCCTCGATGGCCCGGGCGATGTCGGGCTGGCCAGCGCTATGGCGATGCAGCTTTTCGGCTTTTCGCATGTCGACCAACTGCCTGCGGCGGCGCAGGAAATCGGCCAGGCGGGAACGCGCCGGGCTGAGCGGGATGGTAGCCGGCAGGTTCAGCGCCGCGCCCATCTGCGCCAGAATACGGGCGTCGACGCGGTCGGTCTTGGCCAGCGTGCCGGTGGCCCGGGCGAACTCGCGCGCTTGGCGCGGATTGACGCGTGAGAAGGGATGGCTGCGCATCGCAAGCGCTGCGATCAACTCGCCGTCGCAGCCGCTGGTGGCTTCGAAGACGACACGGACATCATGGTCGAGCGTGTCGAGCCAGGCGGCGATGGCATCCGGTGTATTGGCGATCTGCCCGATCCGACCGGATGGCAGTTCGCAAATGTCGATGAGAGCACGCGAAAGGTCGCAGCCGATGACGGCTTGTGGCATGGTATAGGCTCCTGTCCATGTCGTGCGGGATCAGCAGTCCCAAGCAACTGTTCAGGGTTGTGACCAACGCGGAAGGGACCCTTGCTCCCTATCGGGCTCCAGACCCTCGGGGGGGACGGGCTCCCTTCCGCAACACCTTCATACCAGCATCACATCAGACAGGGGGGGAGGGCTCCCTTCCGCAACACCTTCATACCACCGTCGCATCAGGCAGGGGGGGCTGTCTTGCGCCGATCCCCATTTATGGCGGTGCAGGCCGCTAAGCCCGGTTTAGCGGTTTCGCCCAAGAGGAAGTGCCCAGCGTTAAATGATTCCAGATGGATCGCTGCTTGACGCCCGCGGGCAACTCAAGCGCCATAATTCAGCGAGCCCCGGAAATCAGGCAAAAAAATAGCGGCCCGAAGGCCGCTATTTCTTTCAGTCATGAAGCTGAAGCAGCTTACTTGCTGTCGGCCGAATCGTCCGAATCCGCGACAACCACGATGCCGGCAACGACGGCAGCCGCTGCCAGAACCGCAACGAGAACGCCACCACCGGCCAGGCCGTTCTTCTTGGCAGCCGGAGCCGAAGCGCGAACCGACTTCGAAACCGAGAGGCTGGCAGCCGGGTTCGCGGCCATCGCCGGAGCAACGGTCATCGAAACGGCGGCGGCGGCGACGAGAAACTTCCCAAGACGCATGTTAAACTCCCTTGATAAATGTCGGTGGGCTCATGACACGGCAGCCGTATCATGGCAACCCCACCAACGAGTGCGGGACAGTTATGCTCCCGCACTGGTGCGGCATTGCAACATTGCTTCTCCGCCTCGTGGCTATACTGTGCTTCGCCGGTAAACGGAATGCCCCGGCAAACGTTTCGCCTCGGTAAAGTGGCGTTAAGTGGTGAAAATCTCCTGGATGCCGTCTTCCAGCATCAGCGCGGACAGGCGATCGGTCTGGTAGGCGCCGGTGTCTATGCCGATGCGATGCGGCAGGATTTCCACCTCGTCCGCGACGGTATGGCCATGCACCACGACCTTCTCCAGCACGCCGCGATGGTCGAGAAAGGGATCGCGGATCCAGCGGGTCTCGGCCAGCTTCTGGTCGGCGATGGCGATACCCGGCCGGACGCCCGCATGGACGAAGGCATAATCGCCCAGCACCATGATCTCTTTCAGATCGCTCAGGAACTCGCGATGCGTCGCGGGGATGACGGCCTTCAACCGCTCGGCGACTTCGGCATAGTCGAGCCGTTCATAGTCCTCGGCCGTCACGCCATAGCTCATCATCGTCTCCCGCCCGCCGACGCGGCAGAACAGCCGGAGCGCCTTGTCCTCACCCTGGAGCGCGCGAATCAGGATCTCTTCGTGATTGCCCATCAGGCAATGCACCTGGTCGTCCGCCGCGCACAGTCCGCGCACCCGCTCCAGCACCCCGGCCGAATGGGGGCCACGGTCGATCAGGTCGCCGAGAAAGATGATATGCCGCTCGGCCAGACCGCGCGCCGCGTCATCGGCCTCGATCCGCGCCAGCAGCGTGTCGAGCAGGTCGAGCCGACCGTGAATGTCACCGATCGCATAGACCCGAAGGCCAGGCTGCATGAAGGGCACGAACTCGGGCGCGCGTTTGCGCAGATTCAATAATTTGGCAAGCATGGGTGGCTTTAAATCCGCAACAGGCGGTTGTCCTTAATCTCCCCCGGCCCCCCACGCAAACGCGAAGCGCGGTCTCAGGCCTGGTCGGGCCACAGCCCGCGCGTATCCAGCACCGTCTTGCCGCGTCGCTCTTCCAGGGGAACCGATCGGAAGATGTCGTGATCGACCAGAACGACCATGGCGTCGCAAGTTTCCAGCGCGGTGTCGATGTCGATCAGGGTGGCGCCGGTCCCGTCGAAGCCGGAGGGCAGCGTCCGGGCATAGGGCTCGACGATCCGGATGCGCGCGCCGAAGCGTCGGGCCAGGGCGGCGGCGACCTTCAGCGCGGGGCTTTCGCGGAAATCGTCGATATTCGCCTTGAAGGCGAGGCCGAGACAGGCGACCGGGCGGTCCGGTCCCTGCGCCTCGATCATCGCACTGGCGCGGGAGATGATATGCGCGGTCTTGCCGTCATTCACTTCGCGCGCGGTGCGGATCAGTGGCGTGTTCTGCGGATCGGCGGCGACCAGGAACCAGGGGTCGACCGCGATGCAATGCCCGCCAACACCGGGGCCGGGCGACAGGATGTTGACGCGCGGATGGCGGTTGGCGAGGCGGATCACCTCCCACACATCCACGCCCAGCGTGTCGGCGACCAAGCTGAGTTCGTTGGCGAAGGCGATGTTGACGTCGCGGAACGCGTTTTCGGTGAGCTTGGTCATCTCCGCCGCGCGCGCGGTCGTGGTGACGCAGGCGCCGCGCACGAAGCGCCGGTAGAAGGCCAGCGCCTTGCGCGCGCAGCGTGGGGTGATGCCGCCGATCACCCGGTCATTGTCGATCAGCTCGACCAGGATGCGCCCCGGTAGGACGCGTTCGGGGCAATAGGCGATGGCCAGATCGGCCTGCTCGCCCGCGCGTGCCAGCCCCGGCATCTTCAGGTCGGGGCGTAGGGTGGCGATCAGGTCGCGCACCTGCTCGGTCGTGCCGACGGGCGAGGTCGATTCGAGGATCACCGTGTCCCCGGTCTTCAGCACCGGCGCGACCGCGCGCGCGGCATCGAGGACATAGGTGATGTCGGGCTGCCGCTCCTCGGTAAAGGGTGTCGGCACCGCAATGACGAACACGTCGGCGGGCGCGACCGTCAGCGCCGCCCTGAGCAATCCGCGCGACACCACGCCCGAGACGAGACCGTCGAGATCGACTTCCTCGATATGCACGCGGCCCGAATTGATCGTCTCCACGACCGACGGCGTGACGTCGACGCCGGTCACCATCGCGCCGGTGCGCGCGATGATCGCGGCGGTGGGCAGGCCGATATAGCCCAGCCCCATGACCGTGACCGCGAATTCAGTGTCCAAGGGCATGTGTGATGATCCTGCTGATCCGGTCGGCGCTGTCGCCGTCGCCGAAGGGGTTGTGGGCGCGCGCCATCGCGGCATAGCGGTCGGGCTCGTCGAGCAGCGCGAACAGTTCGGCGACGATCCGGTCCTCGTCGGTGCCGACCAGCCGCGCGGTGCCCGCCGTGACGCCCTCGGGCCGCTCGGTCGTCTCGCGCATGACGAGCACCGGCTTGCCGAGCGCGGGGGCTTCCTCCTGCACACCGCCCGAATCGGTCAGGACGATATGCGCGGCGTCCAGCGCCCGGACGAAATGCGGATAGTTGAGCGGCGCGATGCGCGCGATGCCGGGGTGATCGCCCAGCTCGCGGTCCATCACGCTGGCGACCTGCGGATTGGGATGGACGGGAAAGAGGATGCCGACATCCGTCCGCCCGGCGATCCGGCGCAGCGCACGGGCGATGGCGGCCATGCCGTCGCCGAAATTCTCCCGCCTATGGGTCGTGACCAGGACGATCCGCCGCCCCGCCATCCGCGCCAGCACCGGATCGAGATCGGCGGCCAGCGCAGGCTCGGCGGCGATGCGCGAGCGAGTCCAGTGCAGCGCATCGATCACGCTGTTGCCGGTGACATGCACGCGCTCGGCGGCGATCCCCTCGGCCCGCAGCGCGGCGGCGGCGGTTTCGGTCGGGGCGAAGTGAAGCGCGGCGATCGGGGCGATCATCCGCCGGTTCACTTCCTCCGGCCAGGGTTGATAGATGTCGCCCGAACGCAGTCCGGCCTCGACATGCGCGACCGGCACCTTGCGGTAATAGGCGGCCAGCGCGCCCGCCATGGCGGTGGCGGTATCGCCCTGCACGACGACCATCGCGGGGGCCTCGCGGTCCATCACCTCGCCCAGCCCGGTCAGCAGCCGCGCGGTCAGCCGATCGAGCGACTGGCCCGGCTCCATCAGGTCCAGGTCATGGTCCGGCGTCAGCCCGGCGATCGCCAGCACCTGGTCCAGCATCCCGCGATGCTGCGCGGTGACGCAGGTCCGCACCGGCCGCCCCGTCGCCAGCGACAGGGCCCGGATCACGGGAAACAATTTGATCGCTTCGGGTCTTGTGCCGAAGACGACGAGGATGGGGGCCCGATTCATGCGGTTTACCTGTAGCTTGTCGCATTTAAAGACACCCTAACCGCGTTTTGTCATCACGGCACTTTGTTGCAGTGCATGATGCAGATAGGGCCGCTTCGTCCCAGGGAGGTTTCATGACGATCAAGAAAGTTCGCAAAGCGGTTTTCCCGGTGGCCGGGCTCGGTACGCGGTTCCTGCCGGCGACCAAGTCGATGCCCAAGGAAATGCTGACCGTCGTCGACAAGCCGCTGATCCAATATGCGGTCGAGGAAGCGCTGGAAGCGGGGATCGAGCAGATCATCTTCGTCACCGGCCGCGGCAAGGGCGCGCTGGAGGATCATTTCGACATCTCCTACGAACTGGAAGCCACGATGAAGGCGCGCGGCAAGTCGCTCGCCGTGATCGAGGGCATCCGCCAGAAGCCGGGCAGCCCCGTCTATGTCCGCCAGCAGGAGCCGCTGGGCCTGGGTCATGCCGTGTGGTGCGCGCGCGAGATCGTCGGCGACGAGCCGTTCGCGGTGCTGCTGCCCGACGAACTGATGGTCGGCGGCTTCATGAAGCAGATGGTCGAGGCCTATGACAAGGTCGGCGGCAACGTCATCGGCGCGCTGGAAGTGCCCGACAGCGAGACCGACAAATACGGCATCATCTCGCCCGGCAAGCAGGACGGTCGCCTGACCGAGGTGACCGCGCTGGTCGAGAAGCCCAAGGGCAAGGCGCCGTCGAACCTGATGATCCCCGGCCGCTATATCCTCCAGCCCGAGGTCATGCAGATCCTCGATGCGCAGGAGCCGGGCGCGGGCGGGGAGATCCAGCTGACCGACGCGATGGCCAAGCTGATCGGCAACCAGCCCTTCCATGGCTTCACCTTCGACGGCCAGCGTTACGACTGCGGCGACAAGGCGGGCTGGCTGACCGCCAACCTGGCGCTGGGCCTCGCACGCGAGGACATCGGTCCTGCGGTGCGCGAATTCGCCAAGACGCTGCTCGGCTGATCGGCTTCCCGGTGTTTGGAGAAGGGGCGGGGCCGAGAGGCCGCCGCCCCTTTTTCATTCCCTCCCCCGAGCGCCGACTGGGGAGGGGGACCACCGCGTCAGCGATGGTGGCGGGGCTTTGCCGCCCCGGATCGGTCTTTCATCGCCCTCGCCGCGACAGCCAGGCGAAGGTCAGCAGGATCACCGTCGGCCACAGCATCGTCGCCCACATGTCCGACCAGCTGGCGGCCAGATTGCCCTCGTCGGTGGGGTAGAAGGGCTGGAGCAGGTCATAGGCCTCGTTGACCGTCTCGATCGCGAGCACGGTCAGCCAGCACCGCCAGTCCCAGGGCTTGCGCCGCATCGCCAGCGCGGCCAGCACCAGGATCGCCATGCCCGCATGCACATGCAGCGTGCTGTCCGGCAGGCCGGTGACCTGGCCGATCCACCCCTTGTCCCCCGTCCAGTCAAGCCAGCCCGAGGGCGGCCGGGGAGCCCCGCTCATGCCGCCACCGCCGCGCCGGCGCAGCGGCAGCCGGGGTCCTTGGGCAAAGCGAGCGTGCGGAAGCGCAGCGACAGGAGATCGGCGATCAGCACGCTCCCCGCGCTGTCCCGGCCGAAGGGGGCGATGGCGCGCAGCACCTCCAGCGCGGCCAGGCTGCCCATGATGCCCGTCACCGGCCCCAGCACACCGTCATCAGCGCAGGTCAGCCCGGCCTGATCGACCGCGTCGCCGACGAAGCAGCGATAACAGGGCTTGTCGGCTTCCCAGCCGCGATAGGTCGCCAGCTGCCCCTCGAACTGCCCGACCGCCGCCGAGACCAGGGGGATGCGCCGCGACAGCGCGGCGTCGGCCACCGTCAGCCGGGTGGCGAAATTGTCGCATCCGTCGAGCACGACATCGGCGCCGTCGATCAGCGACAGCACGGTGTCGGGCGTCACCCGCGCGCGGTGCGTATCCACCGCGACATGCGGGTTCAGGCGGCGCGCGAAGCGGGCGGCGGCCTCCACCTTGGGCGTGCCGCGATCCTCTGTCGTGAAGATCGTCTGGCGTTGCAGATTGGACGGCTCGACGACATCGTCATCGATCAGGACCAGCGATCCCACCCCGGCGGCGGCGAGATACTGGATGGCGGGGGAGCCGATCCCGCCCGCGCCGATCACCGCGACCCGCGCCTGTTTCAGCCGGAGCTGGCCCCCGCCACCGAACTCGCGCAGCACGATGTGACGGGCATAGCGAGCCAGTTCGTCGTCGGTCAGGATCATCCCGGCCATGTATAGGTGATGACGGTCCGATACCAGCGGTCGCCCTGGCGCATCGGGCGGTACGGCATTTGCCGGATCATCCGCTGTGCCACGCCCGCGCTATATTGCTCGACCGTGGGGCAGCCGATGGCCAGCGGCACCACGCTCTGCGCGCTGCCATCGGCGTTGAGCCAGACCGCCATCGGCACGACCAGCACCACCTGCCCCTCCTCGGTCACCCGGTCGCGCGGGCAACGCCCGGCCTGGACCTCGGCGCGGACGAAGCGGACCATATCCGGCCCGGCGGGCGGCAGGGTGAGGGTGGGAAGCGTGGTCCAGTCGTGCGGCGGCTCGCTGGCGGAGGGCGCCGCCGCCGGGGGCGGGGACTGGGGGGGCGTCGCCTGCGGCGCGACCGACACGGTCTGGAGCGCGAACAGGGTGGCGAGCGCGATCATCGGCCGGTCGATCCGAAACCGCCGCTCCCGCGCTCGGTCGCGTCCAGTTCATCGACTTCGGTCAGCACGGCGCGCTGGACGGGGGCGGGGACGAGCTGTGCGATCCGCTCGCCGCGCACCACCGCAAAGGGCTCGTCGCCCAGATTGGCGAGGATGACCTTCACTTCGCCGCGATAATCCTCGTCGATGGTGCCGGGGGTGTTGAGGCAGGTGATGCCATGCTTGAGCGCCAGGCCCGAGCGCGGGCGCACCTGCACCTCGTAACCCGGCGGAATGGCGATGGCGAAGCCGGTCGCGACGGCGGCGCGCCGTCCGGGCTCCAGCGTCAGCGTCTCGGCTGCGACCACGTCCATCCCGGCCGCGCCGGGCGTGGCATAGCCGGGCAGGGGAAGCCCCTCGCCATGGGGCAAGCGTTTGAGAGCAATCGAAATGGGTGCAAGCGTCATGACCGCGCTTGTAGCGCATCGGCAATGCGTTGCGCGAGCCCCCTGGCGACCGCGTCCTTGCCCATCCGGTCCCAGCTCTCGACGCCGTCGGCGGTGACCAGGTGGATGCTGTTCGCCTCGCCCCCGAACACGTCCGAGGATACGTCATTGGCGACGATCCAGTCGGCGCGCTTGCGGGCGCGCTTGGCGACGGCATGGTCGATCACATGCTCGGTCTCGGCGGCGAAGCCGACAACCAGCGCGGGGCGGTTCGGCGCGGCGGCGACGCTTGCCAATATGTCGGGATTTTCGACCAGCGTCAGGGCAGGGGCCGCGCCGCCGTCCTTCTTGACCTTCTGCCCGGCCGCCTCGACCCGCCAGTCGGCGACCGCGGCGACCATCACCGCGGCATCGGCGGGCAGTGCGGCGGCGACGGCATCGGCCATCTGGCGCGCGGTCTCGACATCGATCCGGTCCACCCCCACGGGCGTCGGCAGCGTTACCGGCCCCGCGACCAGGGTCACGCGCGCACCCAGCCGGGCGAGTGCCTCGGCCATGGCGAAACCCTGCCGCCCCGAGGAGCGGTTGGCGATATAGCGCACGGGGTCGATCGGCTCATGCGTCGGCCCGGCGGTGACAAGGATATGGCGGCCGGTCAGCGGACCGGCCTTGGGGGCCAGCGCGGCCTCGATCGCGGCCAGGATCGCGGGCGGCTCGGGCAGGCGGCCGGGGCCGAACTCGCCGCAGGCCATGGCGCCCTCGTCGGGGGCCATGACGGTCAGCCCGTCCGCGCGCAGCCGCGCGACGTTGCGCTGCGTCGCGGGGTGCTGCCACATGCGGACGTTCATCGCGGGCGCGACCAGCACCGGCGTATCGGTGGCGAGCAGCAGAGTCGTGGCCAGATCATCGGCATGGCCGCCCGCCATCCGTGCCATCAGGTCGGCGGTGGCGGGCGCGACGACGATCAGGTCGGCCTGGCGGCTGAGCTGGATATGCCCCATCTCCGCTTCGTCCTTCAGGTCCCACAGGGTGGTGAAGACCTGATTCTCCGACAGCGCGGCCAGCGTCATCGGGGTGACGAAATGGCTGCCCCCTTCGGTCAGGACACAGCGCACGCCGTGCCCGTTTCGGCGGAGCAGGCGGATTAGCTCGCATGCCTTGTACGCGGCGATGCCGCCGCCGACGATCAACAGGATTTGGCTCATCGCACGACTCGCGTCACGGTGATGCGTCGCCGGTCGCGTGCGGCGGCGATCAACTCGCGAACCGCATCGGGGGCGAAGACGACGCCGAGGAAGAAGATCGGCGACAGGCCCAGCACCATGGCGGGCGACCCCGTCACCAGCGCCAGCGCCGCATAGACCGCCATGGTCGCGACCGCCCGTCGCGCCACGGGTTGCCGCCAATGCGCCCAGCCGAGCGCGGCCAGCACCGCCAGCGGCACGACCATGCTGATCGGCAGGCCGCCGACCGGCTGCGCCGCCGCGATCGACGCGATCAGCGTGCCGGGCGCGATCGGATGGACCGGGCCGTCCATCGCCGGGTCGATCGCGGTCACCATGCCGTGCAGCGCATGCGCATGCGCCGCCAGCACCAGCAGCGCGACCGCCAGCGCGGTCATCCATCCGATCGCCTCGCGCCGCGCGCCTGCCCGCGCCGCCAGCACCAGCATGACGACGGCATAGGGCAGCGCCATCGGGGTCAGGATCATCGCGACCAGCCCCAGCGCCACCGCGCTCAGGCCCGCCTCGGGCCGTCGCTGGACCAGCGACAGCGCGATCAGCACCCCCGCCCAGCCTTCGGGCGTGGTCACCATCGGCAGGTTGGGAAGCGGGAAGAAGCCCGCGATCAGCAGGATCGCCGCCAGCCCGATCGCGATCCGCCCCTCCAGCACCGGCACGATCCGCCGCAGCCACCCCATGACCAGCCCGACGCCCAGCATCATCATGCCCGCATGCCACACCAGCGGCGGCAGGGCGGCCAGCGTGACGAACAGCGCGGGCAGCGGAACCGCCAGCAACGCGGGGCGAAGCGCCCGGCCATTCTCGCGCAAAGCGTCGAGCGCGGCCGGATAGAAGGACTGGCCGTGCCGCACATGGTCGAGGATCGCCATGGTCACCGGCGACAGCCGCTCGGCCACCGGCTCGAAGGCGCCCTGCGTGGCATAGCCGATCGCGACCAGCAGGATCAGCAGCGCCAGCACCGCGCGCGCCACCATGGGCGACACGCCCGTCATCCGCCCCGGCTGGCCCAGCCAGAGCGGCCGCGACAGGCGGCGCACGGGAACAGGCGGCGCGCTGCCCGGCATTCCTACCGAAGCACGGCCAGGGTTGCCGCGACCCCGACCGCCGCCGAGGCCATGGACAGCAGCGCATAGCGCCAGCCGCCGCCGATCCGCACGACCTCGATCTCCTTGAGCGGCGGGGCGGGCGGCTCGCCGCCGGGGGCGGGGTAGCGCGCCTCGATCCGGCGGACCAGTTCGGGCAGGCGGGCGAGCGTCTGCACATCCTCGATCAGGCGATCGGCGATCTTGGCCTCGGGGCCCAGTTCGGTGCGGATCCATTCGCGCACGAAGGGCGCGGCCGAGTCCCACAGGTTGATGTCGGGGTCGAGGCTGGTCGCCACGCCCTCGACCATCACCATGGTCTTTTGCAGCAGCAGCAGATGCGGCTGCGTCACCATGTCGAAATCGCGGGTGATCGAGAACAGGCCGTCCAGCATCATGCCGATCGACATGTCCTTGACCGGCAGCCCCCGCATCGGCTCGCCCACGGCACGTAGGGCGGTGGCGAACTCGGCGACATTGTGGTGCGCGGGCACATAGCCCGCCTCGAAATGAATCTCCGCGACGCGCTTATAGTTGCCGGTGATCAGGCCATAGAGAATCTCGGCCAGCCAGACCCGAGCACGCCGGTCGATCCGGCCCATGATGCCGAAGTCGATCGCGGCGATCTTGTTGCCGGGCAGGGCGAAGAGATTGCCCTGGTGCATGTCGGCATGGAAGAAGCCCTCCGCGATCGCCTGGCGCAGGAACGCGCGTACCAGCGTCTGGGCGAGGTGCGGCAGGTCATACCCCGCCTCGACCAGCGCCTGCCGGTTGGACAGCTTGATCCCGTCGATCCATTCGACCGTCAGCACCTTGGCGGTCGAGCGCGCCCAGTCGATCTGGGGCACGACGAAATCGGGTTCGGCGGTCATCGCCTCGGCGAGTTCGGAGGCCGAGGCGGCCTCGCGCCGGAAGTTGAGTTCGCGCAGCGTCCAGCGGCGGAAATTCTCGACCGTCAGGCGCGGGCGAAGCCGGGCGGCCTCGCCGCTCATCCCCTCGACCTGCGCGGCGGCCCATTGATAGGTGTCGATGGCGCGGGTGAAGTCCTCCTCCACGCCGGGGCGCAGCACCTTGACCGCGACCGTCCGGCCATCGGTCGTGACCGCCCGGTGCACCTGCGCGATCGAGGCGGCCCCGACCGGCGTCTCCTCGATCGAGGTGAAGAAATGCGAAGGCGGGCGGCCCATGCTGGCCTCCATCGCGGCGCAGATCGTCGCGAAGGGGACGGGGGGCAGCTGGTCCTGGAGCCGCAGCAGATCCTGCGCGGCCTCTTCGCCGACCAGATCGGGGCGGGTGGCCAGCGTCTGGCCCAGCTTGATCGCTGCCGGGCCGATCGCCTGGAAGGCATCGGCATAGGCGGGCTGGGCGGGCACGCGCGCGCCGAATCGCGCGACACGCGCCAGCCGCCGCACGGGGACGGGCGTGTTGGGATCGCGCTCGATACCCCGCAGCGCGCCATGCCGCGCCAGCGTCCGCCCCCATTTGAGCAGACGCCAGAGATGCACCACCGGCTGGGTCACAGGGCGTACCCGCCCATGCCTGGCTGCATCAAATCTTCCAGCCCGAATGGATCGCGACCAGGCCGCCCATGATCGGTTCGACCTTGGTCTCGACGAAGCCCGCCTCGCGGATCATCCGCTCGAAGGTCGGCATGTCGGGGAAGCGGCGGATCGATTCGATCAGATAGCGATAGCTGTCGGCATCGCCCGCCAGCATCTGGCCCAGCTTGGGGACCAGCTTGTGCGAATAGGCGTCATAGACTTCCGAAAAGCCCGGCCAGACGGTGGTCGAGAATTCCAGGCAGAAGAAGCGTCCGCCACGGCGCAGCACGCGGTGCGCTTCCTTGAGCGCGGCCGGGATGTCGGTGACGTTCCGGATGCCGAACGCGATCGTATAGGCATCGAAGAATTTGTCGGGGAAGGTCAGGACTTCGGCATTGGCCTCGGTCCAGACCAGGCCGTCGATGCCGCGATCCTGCGCACGCTTCATGCCGACTTCCAGCATCGCCGGATTGATGTCGGCGACCGTGATGCTGGCGCCCGATTCGGCCAAGCGGAAGGCGATGTCGCCCGTGCCGCCCGCCATGTCGAGAATCTGGTCGCTGGCGCGCGGCTTCACCCGGCGGACGAAGCGATCCTTCCACAGCCGGTGCATGCCGCCCGACATGGCGTCGTTCATCAGGTCGTATTTGGAGGCGACGTTGGTGAAGACCCCGCCGACACGGGCAGCCTTCTCGTCGCGGGGCACATCTTCATAGCCGAAGGAGACGGTATCGCTCATGGACTTGCCCTAGCCCGGCCTTGCTGGCGGGGCAAACGCTACCTAGCTGTTTGGGCGACGAAAGCCATTCAGAGGGACGATGCCCGAACTTCCCGAGGTCGAAACCACCGTGCGCGGCCTGACGCCGGTGCTGGCGGGCGAGCGGTTGACGCTGGTCGAGCCGCGCCGCGCCGACCTGCGTCGCCCGTTCCCCGCCGAACTGCGCCAGCGGATGACGGGCGCGACGGTCACGGCGCTGGGGCGGCGCGCCAAATACGGCCTGATCGACACCGATCGGGGCGATACCATGGTCTTCCACCTGGGCATGTCGGGCCGCTGGCGGATCGATCCGGGCGAGCCGCTGGTCCATGACCATCTGCTGCTGGAGACGGGGGCGGGGCGGCGGCTGGCGCTGAACGATCCCCGGCGATTCGGTTTCGTCGATCTGTGGCCGACCGCCGAACTCGCGGGCTATCCGCCGTTCCTCGCCATGGGGCCCGAGCCGCTGGGGCCCGACTTCACCGCCGATTATCTGGCGACGGCGCTGGAGGGGCGCGCGGCCCCGATCAAGGCGATGCTGCTCGACCAGCGAATCGTCGCGGGCCTGGGCAATATCTATGTGTGCGAGGCGTTGCACATGGCGCGGATCACGCCGGGGCGCGCGGCCGGGCAGATTTCGCGGACGCGACTCGTGCGGCTGGTCGAGGCGATCCGGGCGGTGCTGGAGGCCGCGATCCTGGCGGGCGGATCGTCGCTGCGCGATTATGTCCGCCCCGATGGCGAACTGGGCTATTTCTCGAAGGAGTGGCGGGTCTATGGTCGCGAGGGCGAGGCCTGCGAATGCGGGGCGATCGTCCGGCGCCGGACCGATTCGGGGCGGTCGACTTTCTGGTGTGCGACCTGCCAGCGGAGTTGACGACCGTCGCGCCAAGGTTTAAGGGGCGCGGCTTCAAAGCTGGTGCGTCGCGCCGCTATTCCTTTTGATCGAAATTTAGAGGTTTTCATGGCGAACACGCCGCAGGCCAAAAAGCGTATCCGTCGCAACGAACGTCGCGCCGTCATCAACGGCAACCGCGTCAGCCGCATCCGTACCTTCGTGAAGAAGGTCGAAGCCGCCCTGGCCGCCGGTGACAAGGAAACCGCGACGGTCGCTCTGGCCGCGGCGCAGCCCGAAATGGCGCGTGGCGTTGCCAAGGGTGTGCTGCACAAGAACACCGTGGCGCGCAAGTTCTCGCGCCTGACCAAGCGCATCGCCGCGCTGGCCTAAGCCTCTCAAAGCGACGAACGAAACCCGCCGGGGGCGGTCCCCCGGCGGGTTTTTTCGTGCGCCTGTCCCGGGTTAACGCATCGATTCCGTATCGGGCGGCGGGAACAAATCCGCGCTTTGCCGAACCCTAGGATTCTCCGCGATTCGACTAGATCGGGTCCGGGGAAGGCTTTCGTGCGCCTTGGTTAATTTGTAGCGATTTCCGTGGGTTACGAGATAATTGAACGGGTTTCTGCGGGCTTTTGCCTGTCAATCCGGTTTATTTCAGATTTATGGCCGGACACGGTCTTGATCAGACCCCACCATGGCTCATAATCGGTATCCCAGCAGCGGCGTTACGTCGCCGCGTCATGGAAATAGCAAGGTGACAGGACCGGGCCGAATCCCCTCGATTCGCTCCAGGGACGTCCTGTCGCCAAGTGAAACAGGGTCGGCCGTCAGCGGCGGCCGGTGAGTATGGAGTGCGCGGGTGACGAATTGGCAGGCAACGCGACCGACGTCGGACCAGGCTCGTGCCTGGGCGCGCGTCCGCGCGAACCTGCGCGAATCGGCAGGTGCGCGGCTGTTCGACCAGTGGCTCAAGCCCATGGAGCTGATCGAGGGCGATGAGCCCGACACGGTCCGCCTGGCGCTTCCCTCGGCCTTTGCGACCAACTGGGTGCGCAGCCATTATGCGGATCGGCTCCACCTGGAATTCAAGGCGGTGCTGCCCGAGGTCCGCTCGGTCGTCATCGAAACCCGCGCGCCCAGCCGCACCGCACGGCTGACCAGCGCGGACACGCTCGACGTCGTGACCCCGCTGCGTGCGGTCGCCGCCCCGCGTGTCGAGGAGGCCGCGCCGCCCGCCGAGCAGCCGTCGCTGTTCGCGGTTCCGGCCGAGCCGGTGGCCGCGCCCCCCGCACCGTCACGGGCGCGCGCGCCGCGTGCGGCCCCCGCCGCCGCACCGCATCCGGTCGCTCAGGAGGCCGCTCCCGCGACCACCGCCGCGCCGGCGATTCGGGTGACGAGCGACCGCCCGCCGCTCGACCCGCGCCTGACCTTCGACCGATTCGTGGTCGATTCGTCGAACCGGGTCGCGTTCAACGCCGCGCTGTCGCTCGCCGAACCGGGCCCGCCGCGCTTCAGCCCGCTCTTCCTCCATGGCGGCACCGGGCAGGGCAAGACCCATCTGATGCATGCCATAGCGCATGCCTTTCTCGAATCGCATCCCGAGGCGGTCGTGCTGTGCATGTCGGCCGAGCGGTTCATGTTCGATTTCGTCGCCGCGATGCGCGCGCGCGACACGCACAGCTTCAAGTCGCGGCTGCGCTCGGCCGACCTGCTGCTGATCGACGATCTCCAGTTCATCGCGGGCAAGGATTCGACGCAGGAAGAATTCTTCCACACGGTCAACGAGCTGGTCGGCGCGGGCAAGCGGCTGGTCATCTCGGCCGATCGTTCGCCCCAGTCGCTCGACGGGGTGGAGCCGCGTATCATCGGTCGCCTGGGCGCCGGGCTGGTCGCGGACATCAAGGCGCCCGACCTGACGCTGCGCCGCACGATCCTGAACCGCAAGGTCGCCGACTTGCCCGAGAATGTCCCCAACGACGTGCTCGACCTGCTCGCGTCGCGGATTCGCGGCAATATCCGCGAGCTGGAGGGCGCGCTGAACCGCGTCGTCGCCTATGCGCAGCTGACCGGCGACAAGATCGACCTGGAATTCGCCGTGGCGACGCTGGGCGAGGTGCTGCGCGGTGCCCAGCGGCGAATCACCATCGACGAGATTCAGAAGCTGGTGAGCCGCCATTTTGAGCTCAAGCCGCTCGACCTGGTCTCGGCCCGCCGCGCCCGCGCGATCGCGCGTCCGCGCCAGATCGCCATGTATCTCGCCAAGCGCCTGACCACCCGCTCGCTGCCCGAGATCGGCCGCAAGTTCGGGGGGCGCGACCATTCGACCGTGATCTATGCGGTGCGCAAGATCGAGGAACTGCGCGATACCGACCGCGATATCGACAATGCGGTGCGGGTGCTGATGAAGGAACTGGAGGGCTGAGGTTCCGTCGGGCGGGGTGGGGCGTGGCCTTCGACTTCGCTCAGGCTGAACGGCTGTTGGAACGGGGTTTGTTTCCCTCGCTCCGTTCAGCCTGAGCGAAGTCGAAGGCCACGCCCGTCCATTCACCCCAGATCGGCCAGCACACGCTCGAGCGTCGGCGCCCGCTCATAGCGGATCACCCGCTCCCCGGCGGGCCTCAGCACCTGCACGATCCCCGGCCGCACGGCGCGTCGCCATCGCCAGCCATATATCAGGAACGCCAGATCCAGCCGTTCGGGGCATCCGGGCGCGCTATCGGGCCGGACCTGCCCACGATAGCGTGCCACGCGCCGCAGGATACGCGGCATGGTCACGCGGCGCGGCAGATCGAGCAGGATGATCCGATCCGCGTGCGCCAGTCGTTCGCCAATCGCAGGCCCATAGCGGGCATGGGAATAATTGCCGTCGATGACCCATCGGGGTTGCGCGGCGATCGCCGCCAGATCGGCGATGAACGCCTCTCTCGGCCGGGCGACCCAGCCGGGACCATGAAACAGTGCATCGGCATGCCAGACGGGCAGGGCCAGGCGTTCGCCCAATTGGCGGGCCAGCGTCGACTTGCCGCTGCCCGGCGGCCCCATCACCATGATGCGGGTGACGGGGCCGGGGGTCATCAGATTTGCAGGCCCATGGTCCGCTGCACGTCGAGCAGCATCGGTGCGGCCAGATCGCGGGCCTTCTCGGCGCCACGCTCCAGGATGCGCCCTACCTCGCCGCGATCGTCGAGCAACCGGGTCAGCCGCTCGCGGATCGGACCCAGCGTCGCGACCGCCAGGTCGGCCAGCTCGGGCTTGAACGCGCCGAAGCCCTGGCCCGCAAACTGCGCCAGCACATCGGCGGGCGCGCGGTCCGCCATCGCGGCATAGATGGTGATCAGGTTGCGCGCCTCGGGGCGGCCCTCCAGCCCCTCCAGCGTCTCGGGCAGGACGTCGGGGTCGGTCTTGGCCTTGCGGAATTTCTCGGCGATCTGGTCGTCGCTGTCGATCAGCTTGACCAGTGACATCTCCGACGGGTTGGACTTGGACATCTTGGCCGATCCGTCGCGCAGGGACATGATGCGCGGCGCGGCGGCGCTGATCAGCGGTTCGGGCAGGGTGAAGACCTCGCGGCCATAGTCGTTGTTGAACTTGGTCGCGATGTCGCGGGCCAGCTCCAGATGCTGCTTCTGGTCCTCGCCCACCGGCACATGGGTGGCGTTGTAGAGCAGCACGTCGGCGGCCATCAGCACCGGATAGTCGTACAGGCCGACGCTGGCGCCCTCGCGGTTCTTGCCCGCCTTGTCCTTGAACTGGGTCATGCGGTTCAGCCAGCCGACCCGCGCGACATTGTTGAGCAGCCAGCCCAGCTCGCTATGCGCCGGCACCCGCGTCTGGTTGAACAGGATCGAGCGTTCGGGATCGATCCCGGCCGCGATCAGGGTCGCGGTCATCTCGATGGTGTTGGCCGCCATCGCCTCGGGCGCGATCCACTCGGTCAGGCCGTGCAGGTCGGCGATGAAGTACATCGTCTCGCCGCCTTGCGCCTGGATCTGGTCCTGCATCGCCACCCACTGCTTCACGGCGCCCAGATAATTGCCGAGATGAAGGTTGCCCGTGGGCTTGATGCCGGAAACGACGCGCATGATGGTCCTCAACTGTTGCGGCGAACGAGCCGCTTGATGTCCGCGATCCGGAAAGCGCCGGTCGCGAAGGTGGCCATCGCATAGACCAGCATGCCGGTGGCGACCAGTAGGAGGAGCGCACCCCAGCGTTCGAGGTTGGAGCCGGTCACATAGGGCTGGAACTGCGTGTTGAGCAGCGCCATCGCCCCGCCCATCAGCAGCGCCGCGACCCCCATCCGCCACGCCCGGCGGCGCAGCTGCGCATCGGCGACGAAATGCCCGCGCTTCGACAGGGTGCGATAGAGGAGCGCGACGTTCACGGTCGAGGCGATCGCGGTGGCGAGCGGCGGGCCCATATGCTTGAGCGGCCAGATCAGGATCAGGTTGAGCACCAGATTGACCAGCATCGACTGGGTGGCGAAGCGCACCGGGGTGCGGGTATCGGCACGGGCGTAGAAGCCGGGCGTCAGCACCTTGACCAGAATATAGCTGGGCAGGCCGATCGAGAAGGCGGCCAGCGCCTGCGAGGTGTAGAGGCTGTTGGTCGCGGTGAACTTGCCATGCTGGAACAGCGCGGCGGTGATCGGCTGGCCACAGACGATCAGCGCGACCGTGGCGGGCAGGGTAAGCAGCAGCGCCAGCTCCATGCCCCGGTTCTGCGTCTCCATCGCCTCGGCCTCCTTGCCCGCGCCCAGCAGGCGCGAGATGGTGGGCAGGAGCACGGTGCCCAGACCGATGCCGATCAGCCCCAGCGGCAGCTGGTTCAGCCGGTCGGCGGCGTAGATATAGGACACCGACCCCGCAGGCAGGAAGCGCGCGGCCAGCCCGGTCGAGATCAAGAGGTTGATCTGCACCGCGCCCGCCCCGGCGGCGGCGGGCAGGATCAGCTTGAGCAGCCGCTTGACGTCGTCGTTGATCGTCGGCCGCTTCAGCCGCAACCGGACCCCGGCGCGGCGGCAGGCCCACCATAGCCAGACGAATTGCAGGACGCCCGCGACCGACACCGCGATCGCCTGGTTGCGCGCGGTGGGCAGGGGATCATGCGCGTGGAACAGCAGGAGGGCCGCGATCAGCGTCAGGTTGAGCAGGATGGGGGCGGCCGCATTGACCCAGAAACGGTGCAGCGAATTGAGGATGCCGCCCAGCAGCGACACCAGGCTGATGAACAGCAGATAGGGAAAGGTCAGCCGGTTGAGCAGCACGATATAATCGAACTGCGCGGCCGTCCCGTCGCCATAGCCGAAGGTCTGGAGCCAGGTGACGGGCCAGGCCGCGACCTCGACGATCGCGGTCATCACGATCAGGACGGGCAACAGCACCGACAGCGCGTTTTCGGCAAAGGCCAGCCCCAGCGCCAGGCCGGAGCCTTCCGCCGCCTTGTCCCCCTCCGCCACCTTGCGGTTGAACATCGGGATGAAGGCGGCGGAAAAGGCGCCCTCGGCGAAGAGGGCGCGGAAAAGATTGGGCAGGCGAAACGCGATCTGGAATGCGTCGGAGGCGAAGTTCGCGCCCACGAAGCGGAAGAACAGCGAGTCGCGAACCAGACCAAGCACGCGGCTGGCCAGAGTCAGCCCGCCGACCGAGCCCAGCGCCTTGGTCAGGTTCATCGATCAGTCCGGATCAGGCGTGGCCGGTTTCCGGGGTGTTCGGCTGGGCGGTGCCCTGCGCCTCGGACTGCTGGACATAGAGCTGCGCGAAGTCGATCGGCTCCAGCATCAGCGGCGGGAAGCCGCCGTCGCGGACGGCATCGGCCAGCACGCGGCGCGCGAAGGGGAAGAGCAGGCGGGGCGCTTCGCCCAGCATGAAGGGCTGGATCTGGTCGACCGGCACGTTGCGGAAACCGAACAGGCCCGCATAGCTGAGGTCGACGATGAAGGCGGTCTTGCCCTCGGACTCGGCGCGCACCTCGATCTTCAGGACCAGTTCGTGCACTTCCTCGCCGACCTGCGAGGCCGAGATGTTGAACTGCACGTCGATGCCGGGGGCGGCCTGCGCCTGGTAGATGCCCGGCGCGTTCGGGTTCTCGAACGACAGGTCCTTCACATATTGCGAGATCAGACCGGCGGCGGGGCCGCCATCCTCACCCTCGGCGGTCGGCGCTTCGAAGCCCTGCGGCAAACCCTGTTCGTCCATCGTCAATACCTTCTAGCGTAGCATAAAGGGGAAAAGGGAACCGAAAGGGCGGGTTCGCGCGTTCGGCCCAATGGCCGCTTCGCGTAGCAGCGGGTCGACGGGGATTCAACCTTGGCCTCTTGCATGGGCCGTGCGGGTTTCCATTGTCGGGCCGCGCGCCTATATCGGCCCTATTAGTGAAAGGCGCCTGCGTTGTTATTCTACGTCGTTCTTCTCGCGATGGTCGCGCTCTTCCTCGCGCTGAGGCTGTACAGCGTGCTGGGCAAGCGCACCGGTCATGAACAGCAGCCGCTGGCGCGCAGCGCCGACGATCGGGCCTTGCCGGTCACGCTGCCCCGCGCGCCCGAACCGGCGCAGGCGGCGATGCCGGTGATGAACCGCAACATCGATCCGCGCGCCGAACAGGGCCTGCGCGCGGTGATCGCGGGCGAGTCCGGTTTCGACGTGTCGCAGTTCCTGAACGGCGCGCAGGCGGCCTATCGCATGACGCTGGAAGCCTTTTGGAAGGGCGACGAGGACGCGCTGGCCGATCTGGTCGAGGCCGATGTGCTGGGCGCCTTTGCCGAGGCGATCGAACAGCGGCGCGCGGCGGGCCAGACGCTCGACAACCGCCTGATCCGTATCGAGAGCGCCAAGATCGTCGACGCGCAGGTGCAGGGCCGCGATGCGCGCATCACCGTCCGCTTCGATGCCGATATCACCGCGATCACGCGCGATGCCGACGGCAACGTCATTGCCGGTTCGCTGAGCGATGCGGTCGAGACGCACGACGTGTGGACCTTTGCCCGGACGCTCAAGAGCGGCGATCCGAACTGGAAGCTCATCGACACCGACGAAGCCTGACGCGGCCATATGGGGGACAGGAAAGCGGTGAGGGGGCTGAGGCTCGCGGCGACGGTCGCGCTATCGTTGAGCTTGGCGGCCTGTGCCGGACGGATCGTGCCGCCGGGCGCGGCGGGCGAGGCGCCATCGCGCGGACATGGGGTTCGGCCCGAGCCCGTCCGGCCCCGTGCCGGTGGCGCGGCGGTTCAGCCGGGCGGTCCTAGCGTGTCGCGCGTGCCCAATGGTCCGGCCCGGATCGTGGGAGCGACGCCGCTTCCCGCCACCCCGGTCGTGCCCGTTGCGGGCGCGCTGAACGCGGCGCAGTCGGGTATCCTCGCCGGGCCGCCCGTCGCCTCGCTTCCTATCACCGAGCCGCAGGCGGAGGCCGCACGCGCCGCCTTTGCCTTGTCCTGCCCCGGCCTGATGCGGCGCACCGATGCCAGCGGGCTGACGCAGGGCGCCGACTGGCAACCCGCCTGCCAGGCCGCCGCCAGCGTACCGCCTGGGCAGGCCCGCGACTTCTTCGCACGCTATTTCGAGGCGGTGCAGGTCAGCGACGGCCGCTCGCTCGCCACCGGCTATTACGAGCCCGAGATTGCGGGCTCGCGCGACCGGCGCGCAGGGTATGACGTGCCGATCTATGCCCGGCCGCGCGACCTGATCGATGTCGACCTGGGGGCCTTCTCGACCGATCTGAAGGGCAAGAAGGTGCGCGGCAAGGTGCAGGGCAGCAACCTTGTCCCCTATGACGACCGCACCGCGATCGAGCAGGGCTCGCTGGCGGGGCGCGCGCCGATCCTCGCCTGGGGTGCCGATCCGGTCGAGGTGTTCTTCCTTCAGATCCAGGGATCGGGGCGGCTGCGCCAGCCCGACGGGTCGGTCATGCGGATCGGCTATGACAGCCAGAATGGCCGCGACTATACCGGCATCGGCGCGCTGATGAAGGCGCGTGGGCTGCTGGGGCCGGGGCAGACCTCGATGCAGGGCATCGTCGCATGGCTGCACGAGCATCCCGAGGAAGGCCGCGCGATCATGCGCGAGAATAAGAGCTTCGTCTTCTTCCGCGAGCTGAACGGCGCACCCCAGGGGGCGATGGGCTATGCGGTGACCGGGCAGGTCAGCGCCGCCGCCGATCCGAAATTCGTGCCGCTGGGCGCGCCGGTTTTCCTGTCGATGGACCGGCAGGACGTGACCGGCCTGTGGGTCGTGCAGGACACCGGGGGCGCGATCAAGGGCTCCAACCGCTTCGACACCTTCTGGGGCGCGGGCGACACGGCGCGCAGCGTCGCGGGCGGCATGTCGGCGCGCGGCACCGCGTTCCTGCTGCTGCCGGTGGGCACGTTGGCGCGGGCGGGTTTGGCGAGCGCGAGCGGAACGCCCGGTGCGCCCCCTCAACGCTGACGAAGCGCAGCTCTGGGCGCGGGTGATGGAGACGGTGCGCCCGTTGCGCGCCGCCATCGTCCCCGCACGCCCCGCGCCGCCCCCGCCCAGCATGGAGGGGGTGTTCCACGAAACCCCCGGCGCGCCGAAGGTCCGCGTGAAGGGACGGGTGCCGCCGCTGCGCCAGCCCGCGCCTCCGCCCGCCGCGCCAAAGAAGGGGCCGGGTGAGACGCTGGACGGCGGTTGGGACAAGCGGCTGGCGCGGGGCAGCGTGATGCCCGATAGCTCGCTCGACCTGCATGGCCATACGCTGGCCTCGGCGCATGCGCTGCTCGACCAGGGGCTGGGCCGGGCGATCGCGCGGGGGGACCGGGTGCTGTTGCTGGTGACGGGCAAGCCGCCGCGTCCCGAAAGCGAACGCCCTCATGCGCGCGGTGCGATCCGTGCGGCGATCAGCGACTGGCTGGGGGCGTCGCGCCATGCCGATGCCATCGCAGCCATTCGCAACGCCCATCCGCGCCATGGCGGGCTGGGCGCGCTCTATATCGTGTTCAGGCGCCCGCGCGAGCGATGACACCGGCATAGATTCGGGTCAGCGCGCGCAGGTCGTCGACCGCCACCGCCTCGTCGACCTTGTGCATCGTGGCGTTCAGCAGGCCGAACTCGACCGTCGGGCACAGCTTCGACAGGAAGCGCGCGTCGGAGGTGCCGCCGGTGGTCGACAGTTCCGGCTCGATCCCGGTCTCGGCACGGATGGCCTCGGCGATCATCGCGGAGAAGGCACCGGGCTGGGTCAGGAAGGCCTCGCCCGAGATGCGGCCGGTGACCTGCGCCGATGGGGCATGGGCATGCGCGATCTCGGTAATGCGCGCCACCAGCGCCTCGCCGCTCTGTTCGTCGTTGAACCGGATCGACAGCCGCGCCTGGGCCGAGCTGGGAATGACGTTGGTCGCCGGATTGCCGACATGTAGGTCGGTGATCTCGATATTCGACGGCTGGAACCAGGCATTGCCGGTGTCGAGCGTGATCCCCTCGATCTCCGCCAGCATCGCGACCAGCGGGGTGATCGGATTGTCGGCAAGATGCGGATAGGCGACATGGCCCTGCCGCCCGGGCACGGTGATCCAGATATTGACCGAGCCGCGCCGTCCGATCTTCATCATGTCGCCCAGCCGCTGGGTCGAGGTCGGCTCGCCGACCAGGCACAGATCGGGTGTGATGCCGCGCGCCGCCATCCGGTCGATCAGCGCGCGGGTGCCGTAGATGGCGGGGCCTTCCTCGTCGCCGGTGATGATCAGCGACAAAGGGATGGTCGCGGGGCAGGCGGCGACCGCCGCGACGAAGGCGGCGACCGCGCCCTTCATGTCGACCGCCCCGCGCCCGAACAACAGGCCGTCGCGCACGTCCCCCGAAAAGGGCGAGCCCTGCCAGCCATCGCCCGCGGGCACGACATCGACATGGCCCGCAAATGCCAGATGGGTGCCGCTGCCGCCGCGTGTCGCCAGCAGATTCTCGACCGGACCGTCGGGGGCCTCGCCCGCCACGAAGCGATCCACCGCAAAGCCGAGCGGGGTCAGCGCCGCTTCCAGCACGTCGAACACGCTTCCCATCGCGGGCGTGACGCTGTCGGCGCGGATCAGCGCCTGGGCGAGGTCGAGAACATCGGTCATGCCCGGCGGCATAGGCACCGCATGGCCGCTCGGCAATTCCCCCCTTTGACGCAAGGTCCAAGGGCGGCGGCTTGGACCCCTGCGCCGCCCGGCTTCGTTCTGTCCCCGGACAACAGGAGCGATGCGATGAACGATCCCGATCATAAGGGGCATAAGGCGGGTGGACGATTGCTGATGTGGCTGGTGATCGCACTGGGGATTGCAGGGATCCTGCTCTACACCTTCAGCACGCGCGTCGCCGAACCGGCGGACGAACAGCGCGCGCCGCTGAACGAGGTTCGTCCGACCGCGCGCTAGGTCGGATCGACATTCACGATTGCTTCTTTTCCCTCTCCCCTGGACAGGGGAGAGGGTTAGCGAAGCTTGCCAGCGTGCTGGCTAGCGCAGCTTGGGTGAGGGGTTGAGCGAGCCGAAAGGCTCGCGCGCTCGCCAAGCGAGCGCCCACCCCTCACCCAGCTCCGACTAAGCCTTCGCTCTCGCAAAGGCCAAGTCTGTGCAACCCTCTCCCCTCTGCGAGGGGCGAGGGAAAGAAAGGCAGCGCTGAATGGCGATCGGCGCTGGATTCCATCCTCCGTTCGCGCCCTGTCGAGGTGCGAGCGGAGGGGCGGCGGTCACGCCACGGGCTGCTCGAACCGCTCGATCACCCATTCCTCTTCCTGCGCGGCGGCGATCCAGTCCTGCATGAAGGGATGGCGCAGCACCGCGTCCATATAGGGCACGGCGAAGCGCGCGACGGGCAGCTGATAGGTCACGATCCGGGTGACGACCGGCGCGAACATGATGTCGACCGCACCGAATGCCCCGAACAGGAAGTCGCCCCCGCCGCCGAAGCGCGCGCGGGCCTGGGCCCATAGCTCCATGATGCGCTTCAGATCGACGATGACGTCCTCGTCGGGCGTTTGCGCCGGATAGACCTGGCGGATGTTCATGCTGTGCTTGCGGCGCAGCGCGACGAAGCTGGAATGCATCTCGGCCGCCATCGACCGTGCCATGGCGCGCGCGGCGTCGTCCTGGGGCCAGAAACGGTCGCGGCCCACCTTGTCGGCCAGATAGTCGATGATCGCCAGGCTGTCCCACACGACCGCCTCGCCGTCCCACAGGATCGGCACCTTGCCCGAGGAGGGAGCGAACTCGGCACCCTCGCGGCGGCGGTCCCAATCCTCGTCATAGAGCGGCACGACCACTTCCTCGAACGCGATGCCCGACTGCCGACAGGCGAGCCAGCCGCGCAGCGACCAGGAGGAATAGGCCTTGTTACCGATGATCAGCTTCATGGGCCAAGGCGTAACCGGCCTGACGCGACGCCGCAACCACACAAAAAAGGCCCGCCCGGGGGGAACCGGACGGGCCTTTTCGTTTCGGCCGGGGCCGATCAGAAGCGGGCGGTGGCCGCCACGCGGAAGAAGCGCCCGATGATGCCCGAATAATAGGGCTGCACGCCCGTGGTGCCGACCGGCAGCGGGTAAGGCGGCCGGGCGTTGAACACATTGTCGACGATGAAGCGCAGGTTGAACTGCTCGTTCACCTTCATGCCGACCGTGGTGTTGAACACCATCCAGTCGCTGGCACCCTTCACGTCGCGGGCATTGGCGGCCTCGTCCATGTCGAAGCGGACCTTGCCGGTATATTGCCCCTGGAACAGGACGTTGAAGTTCCGGCCCTCATAGGTGAGGTTCGCCGTGCCCGAATGGCGCGGATAGCCGATCTCGCCCGCATTATGGTTGATATCGCCGGTGCCGACCTGGGTCTGCAGCTTGTCGCGGTAGAAATAGTTGACCGACAGACCGACGGTTCCCGCATCGGTCAGCCCGACCCGGTCGAGCGGCAGGCGATAGGCGATGGTCGATTGCAGCCCGGCCGTCTCCAGCACGGCGGCGTTGTAATAGCCTTCGCGGATGGTCGTGATCTGCCCGTCGGCACCGCGATCCAGCAGGCCGCAGAACTGGTTGGGATAGCTCGACGAGTCGTAGCAGGCGTTCAGAATGTCCGTCCCGCCCAGCGAGGCGATGGCATCGTTCAGCTTGATGTTCACCCAATCGACCGCGATCGACAGGCCGGGGATGAAGCGCGGTTGCGCGATGGCGCCAACGGTCCAGCTGTCCGCCTTCTCATTGCGCAGATTCGGGTTGCCCGCGACCGTGACCGGCACGGTGAAGTCGCTGAAGTTCGACGTGAAGCTGTCCGGATTGATCCCGGCGGCGACGCAGTTTGCGCGACGGACGGCGGGATTGGGACCATTGCCGACATAGCGGGCATCACACGGATCATTGCCCGAATCGAATGCGCGCGAGGTCGGGTTGAACACCTCCGTGATCGCGGGCGAGCGGATCGAGCGGGTGAAGTTGCCGCGGAAGGTCAGCCCCTGGAAGAAGCCGACCCGGCCGCCGGCGGTCCAGGTCAGGTCGCCGCCCGACAGCGAGTTGTCGACATAGCGCGCCGCCCCGTCGAACTCGAGCGTCTTGAGCCAACGCAGCTCGTTCTTGCTCGACACGAAGGGGACGACCAACTCGCCGAACACCTCGTTGGTGTGGAACTTGCCACGGATCGGGTCGATCGGGATGATCCGGCCATATTGGACGCGGCTGCCGTCCGCCTGCGGCTCGCCATAATAATAGGTGCCGGGATCGAAGCGGGTCTTTTCCTCACGATGCTCGTAACCCAGCGACAGCGAGACGTCGTTGCCGAACAGCTGGAAGACCGGGCCGTTGATGTTGGCGTTGAGCACGATCTGCTCGTTGACCGAACGCGGCGTGGCGACCGCGAAGATATAGTCGCGCGCCGCCTGGCTGGCCTGGCCGATGCCGAAGATGTTGAGGGGCGTGCAGCTCTGGTTCGCGGTCGGGATGGTCGCGTTCACGACGCCGGGGCGGCAGGTGATGTTGCCCGACGCATCGCGCACCGCGTCGATCGCATTGGCGAAATTTTGCTGCACCAGCTCGTAATTGCGGCCGTCGGTCTGCGAACGGCCATAAACGCCCGAGGCTTCCCATTTGAAATCGCGGCCGAGCAGCGGCACCGTGCCGTCGAACCCGCCGACGAAGCGATAGGTCTCGACCTTCGCCTCGGCGCGGCCCGTGGTCAGGTCGGCGAGCGCGCGGCCCAGATAGAACTGGTTCTGTCCCGCAGGCAGGTTGGCGGCGATCGTCGCGCGGTCGGCGGCGGACAGGAACGGATTGTCCAGATTGACGATGATGTTGCCGTCGGCGGTGCCCGCAGCGTCGAACAGCGCGGTATTGTAATTCGGCTGGTCGATCAGGTTCACGCCCTTGCTGTGCGTGTACCAGGCCTCGCCGAAGAAGCGGATGCGGTCGCTGATCTGATAGCTGGCCTGCGCGCTGGCGATATAGCGTTCGGAATTGGTCAGCAGATTGTTCTGGAGCGGCAGGTTGAAGCCGTTGCCGCCGCTGCTGATGTAACCCTGGCGCATCGGCGTGCCCAGGTCGAGCGGAACGAGCGTGCCGTCTGCGCCGAACTGGAGCAGCTGGCCCGCCGCGTTGCGGATGCCCGACCGGCGGGCGAGATAGTCGTCCGCGCTGAACGGCACGCCGCCCACGGTGAACGCGCTGTAACGCTGCGACGGATAGAGGATGCGCTGGAACGGCGAGCTGGTATCGGTCGGCGTACCGAAGAAGCGGCCCTCGGCGGTCACTTCGCGATCGGCATAGGTCAGGCCGGTGACGCGGTTATACTCGCCCGAGATGGTGATGTTGCCGCGCCCGTCGGCGAAATTCTTGCCCGCCAGTACGCTCAGCCGCTGGTCGGGGGCGTCGCCCCGCTGCGACACGCCTGCCTGACCCTCGAGCTGAAGCCCCTCGTAATTGCGCTTCAGGATGATGTTGACGGTGCCCGCGATCGCGTCCGAACCATAGATGGGCGCACCGCCGATGGCGACGGTCTCGACCCGATCGACCAGCGTGGTCGGGATGTTGTTCAGATCGACCTGCGTACCGGCCGAGACGGGGCCGAAGATGCTGGCGGTGTTCGACGACACGAAGCGGCGGCCATTGATCAGCACCAGCGTGCGCTGGGTGCCCAGGCCGAAAAAGTCGACAAAGGTCTGGGCGGGGCCGAAGGACGACTGGGCGCCGACGCCGCTATTGCCCGGAGGGCCGAAGGCGGGGATTTCGCTCAGCACCTGGCCGACATTGGTATAGCCGCGATTTTCGATCTGCGCCGCACCCACGACCTGGGTTGGCTGCAAGGTTTCGAACTCGGGACGGGCGATGCGCGATCCGGTGACGACCACGTCCTGGCTGCCCGCCGCATCCTGATCCGCCGGGCTATCCTGCGCGGTGGTGGTTTCCGGCGCGCTGGGGGGCAGGGTCTGCGCGGCGGCGGGGGCCGCAAGCAGAGTGAGCAGCGCGACGGCGCTGACGTCGCGCAAGGCGCGCGAGCGGATATTCCGGGACATGATACGCTTTCCCCATGTTATGGTCTTGTTTTGATGGGGCTATTCCTGCGTATGACAGGAGGTCAATAAAAGCGTCATATTTGCTGACATTTGTCAGGCGTCGCTGCATTTTTGCAACAACATCAGTTAGTTCGTCTGGGTCGATCGACATTCAGCGATGCCTTTCCTTCCCTGCCCCTCGCAGAGGGGAGAGGGTTGCGCAGACTTGGTCTTTGCTAAAGCAAAGGCCTAGTCGGAGCTGGGTGAGGGGTGGGCGCTCGCTTGGCGAGCGCGCGAGCCTTTGGGCTCGCTCAACCCCTCACCCAAGCTGCGCTAGCCAGCAGGCTGGCAAGCTTCGCTAACCCTCTCCCCTGTCCAGGGGAGAGGGGAGGAAGACGCAATGCTGAATGCCGATCCGACCTAGGCCCCGGCGTGTGGCCGGAATGTCATGCCAAGAGACGGGAGCCCGCCGCCACGCGGCCGGGCTCCCATGGGTGGTTCAGCCGATCGCTTCGAGTACGGCGGCGCGCAGCTCGGGAATGCCCAGCCCGCCCTCGCTGGAGGTGGCGAGGATCTCGGGATGCGCCGCGGCCCGCTTGCGAGCCTCCGCCTCGGTCCGCTCGACGACGGCGGCCAGTTCGCTCGCCTTCACCTTGTCAGCCTTGGTCAGGACGATGCGATAGCTGACCGCCGCGCGGTCGAGCATCTCCAGAATCTCGCGATCGACCTCCTTGATGCCGTGACGCGAGTCGATCAGCACCAGCGCGCGCTTCAGCGCCTGCCGTCCGCGCAGGAAGTCGTTCACCAGGAACCGCCACTGCTTGACCATGTCCTTTGGCGCCTTGGCGAAGCCATAGCCCGGCATGTCGACCAGCCGCAGCGTCGGCGGCGTGCCGACGTCGAAGAAGTTCAGCTCCTGCGTCCGGCCCGGCGTGTTCGAGGTGCGGGCCAGGCCGTTGCGGTTGGTCATCGCGTTGAGCAGCGACGACTTGCCCACGTTCGACCGGCCCGCCACCGCGACTTCCGGCACGATCGGATCGGGCAGGAATTTCAGCGCGGGCGCGGACTTCAGGAACGACACGGGACCGGCGAACAGCTTGCGCGCCGACTCGACCAGTTCCTCCGAAAAACCGGTCGGTTCTTCGGAGGGGAGGGGGGTGGGAAGCTCGCTCACTTGACGACCGGCTGCTTCAGGCCCGGATGGCGGGCATAGAGCAGGCGCTGCTGCAGGATCGAGATGCAGTTGGTCGTGATCCAGTAGACCTGAAGGCCGACCGCGAACGGCGCCATCACGAACATCAGCACCCAGGGCAGGATCGCAAAGACCTGCTTCTGCGCATCGTCCATCGGCTGTGGGTTCATCTTGAACTGGAAGTACATCGAAATGCCCAGCAGGATCGGCACCACGCCGATCGCGATGAAGTGCGGCGGCACGAAGGGCAGCAGGCCGAACAGGTTGACCGGGGTCAGCGGATCGGGCGCGGACAGGTCCTTGATCCACAGGACGAAGGGCTGGTGCCGCATCTCGATCGTCAGCATCAGCACCTTATAGAGCGCATAGAAGATCGGGATCTGGATCAGCGTGGGCAGGCAGCCCGCCAGCGGATTGACCTTCTCCTGCTTGTAGAGGGCCATGACCTCCTGCTGCATCCGGACCTTGTCGTCCTTGAACCGCTCCTGCAGCGCCTTCATCTTCGGCTGCACCGCGCGCATCGCCGCCATCGAGGCGAACTGGCGCTGGGCGATGGGGAACATCAGCGCGCGGATGGTGACGGTCAGCAGGATGATCGCGACGCCGAAATTGCCGACCAGGCGGAACAGCCAGTCGAGATAATAGAAGATCGGCTTTTCGAGGACGCGCAGATAGCCCCAGTCGAGCGCGTAATCGAGCTTCGTCGCGCCTTCCTTGTCGGTATAGCGGTCGAGCAGCGCGACTTCCTTGGCGCCCGCGAAGAAACGGGTCGTCTGGGTGATCTGCTTGCCCGGCGCCAGCGTCTGCGGCTGGAGCGTATAGTCGGCCTGATAGGTCTGGCCCGCGCCCGCGCGGAACTGGCCGTCAAAGGCCTTGGACTGGTCGGGGATTAGCGTCGCCAGCCAATATTTGTCGGTGAAGCCCAGCCAACCGCCGGTCGTGGTGAAGCGGGTGGGGGCCTTGTCCAGATCCTTCCAGTTCGGGCCGTAATTGGCCGAGCCGTTGTTGACCGACATCGGGCCGACATGGATCGTCCAGGTGTCGGGATCGGCCGAGATGCCGCGATTGACATAGCCGTATGCCGCGACCGGCACGGCCGCGTTGCCGCCGTTGGCCACCGTCTGCTGGACGGTGAACATGTAATCCTTGTCGACTGACAGGGTGATCTGGAAACGCTGGCCGGTCGCATTGGCGGCGGTCAGCGTGACCGGCTGGCCGGGGCGCAGTACGGGCGCGCTGGCGGTCCAGACGGCATCGGCGGCGGGCGGGTTCAGCCCGTCGGTGCGCCAGCCAAAACCGGCGAAATAGGCACCCTGCGCGCCAGCGGGCGACAACAGGCGGATCGGCGGCGAATCCTTGGCGACCGTTTCCTTATAGTCGAGCAGGACGAGGTCATCGATCCGCGCGCCCTTCAGGTTGATCGAGCCCTTCAGGCGGGGCGTTTCGATCGCCACGCGCGGGGTTTCGGCCAGCACGACGCGGCGGTCGCGAATCGCCGAGGGCGTCGTCGCGGTCGGATTGGCCGTCGAGTTGGCCACCGGCACCTGCTTGCCGTCGACGATCTTCGTCGCGGGCGGGTTGCTCGGGAAGAACTTGTTCTGGATGAGCGGCCATCCGAACAGGATCAGCGCCGCGATCACCGCGAACACGACGAAATTCTTGCGGTCTTGGTTCACGTGGAAACCCCAGTTGTGACGCCAGTTACGTCAGGGGACCGGGTCGGGTCCGTGCCCGCCCCAGGGATGGCACCGCGCAATGCGCTTGAGCGCCAACCAGCCCCCTTTGACCGCGCCATAGCGGCCAATGGCCTGTATTGCATAGGCCGAACAGGATGGTTGATAGCGGCAAGTGGGCGGTAAAATGAGCGACGGGCCGAGTTGCCAGCCCCGCGCGATCAGAATCAAGGCCCGCGCGAACAGGGTCACGCGGGCTCCTGAGACGGTGTGGCGGGCTGGCGATGCGCACCGCCGCGGGGGCTGCGCCCCTTGCCGCGACCATGATGCACGCGCGGTTCGCGCGGTTTCTGGTCGCCGCCGGTGTCGGGCGAGGCGGCGCGGGTCAGCGCCTTGGCCAGCTCGGCGGTGAGGGCGGCATAATCGCGCTCGATCCCGCCTTGCCGTCCGATCAGGACATGATCGGCGCCCGCAATGCCCTTTACCGGCAAAAGATCGCGCGCGAGCGCCCGCAACCGGCGTTTCATCCGGTTGCGAACGACCGCGTTGCCGATCTTCTTGGTGACGGTGAAGCCGACGCGAATCGTGGCTTCACCATCGTCACGCGGGCGAACCTGCAGCACGAAGCCGGGCATCGCCACGCGTCGCCCGCCATTGGCCGCGAGGAAATCGCGGCGGCGGGTCAGCGTCGTGATTACGCCGACAGCTTCTTGCGGCCGCGCGCGCGACGCGCCCGGATCACCGCACGGCCACCGGGGGTCGCCATCCGCGCACGGAAGCCGTGACGGCGAGCGCGCACCAGGTTGCTGGGCTGAAAGGTCCGCTTCATCGTTCATTCCTTGGATACGTCTGAATAAAAACGGCCGCCACGAGGACGGCCTTGGTGGCAAGCCGCTTACGCAAAGCGGGGTTTCAAGTCAATCCGCCGCACGCGATCCCCGTACACTCGTCGCCCCTTGCGGTCGGGCGGCATCCTTTGCAGGAAGCATAAGCGGGCAGGGGAGCGTCCGTACAGGGGGATTTGCATGGCGACGATCGTGTCCACGGTGGCCTATCTGGGGCTGGAGGCGCGCGCCGTCGAGGTGCAGGTGCAGCTGATCGCCGGGCTGCCCGCCTTCAACTTGGTGGGCCTCGCCGACAAGGCGGTGGGCGAAAGCCGCGAGCGGGTGCGCGCCGCCATCGCTGCGATGGGCCTGGCCCTGCCGCCCAAGCGGATCGCGGTGAACCTGTCGCCCGCCGACCTGCCCAAGGAAGGATCGCATTTCGACCTGCCGATCGCGCTCGCCCTGCTGGCGGCGATGGGGGTGATCGATGCCGAACTGCTGGCCGATCATGTCGTGGTCGGCGAGCTGGCGCTGGACGGGCGGATCGGGCCGTCGCCGGGGGTGTTGCTGGCCGCGCTCCATGCGGGGGCGCTCGACAAGGGGCTGATCTGTCCCGCCGCGCAAGGCGCCGAGGCGAGCTGGGCCGGGGGCGGGGCGGTGATCGCCGCGCCAGACCTGCTGTCGCTGATCAACCATCTAAAGGGGCATTCGCTGCTGCCCGTGCCGCAGGGCGGGGCGGTCGAGGACGGCGTGCCCGGCCCCGACCTGTCGCAGGTGAAGGGCCAGGAAAATGCCCGCCGTGCGCTGGAGATCGCGGCGGCGGGTGGCCACAACCTGCTGATGAGCGGCCCGCCGGGGTCGGGCAAGTCGCTGATGGCGGCATGCTTGCCCAGCATCCTGCCGCCGCTCGATGCGGCCGAGGCGCTGGAGGTGTCCATGGTCCAGTCGGTCGCCGGGACGCTGGCCGGAGGGCGGCTGACCCGTACGCGTCCGTTCCGCGCACCGCATCACTCGGCCTCGATGGCGGCGCTGACCGGCGGCGGGTTGAAGGCGAGGCCGGGCGAGGTGAGCCTGGCGCATCTGGGGGTCCTCTTCCTCGACGAACTGCCCGAATTCCAGCGCGCCGTGCTCGATTCGCTCCGCCAGCCGCTCGAGACGGGCACGGTCAGCATCGCGCGCGCCAACGCCCATGTGACCTTTCCGGCGCGGGTGCAGCTGGTCGCGGCGATGAACCCGTGTCGCTGCGGCCATCTGGGCGACGCGGCGCTCGCTTGTGCCAGGGCGCCGCGCTGTGCGGCGGATTACCAGGCCAAGATCTCCGGGCCGCTGCTCGACCGCATCGACCTGTCCGTCGAGGTCCAGCCGGTCCGCGCCATCGACCTGTTCGCCCCCGCCGCCGCCGAATCGTCCGTGATCGTCGCCCAAAGGGTCGCCGCCGCCCGCGCGCGCCAGACGCAGCGCTATCGCGAGGCCCCGGTCACGATCCGCACCAATGCCGAGGCCGATGGCGCCTGGCTCGAACGCTGGGCCACACCGGACGAGTCGGGCCGCGCTCTGCTGGTCGAGGCGGCGGAGCGGATGCGCCTGACCGCGCGCGGCTACACCCGCGTCCTGCGCGTCGCCCGGACCATCGCCGACCTGGCGTGGGTGGAACAAGTGGGGCGCATCCATGTCGCCGAGGCGCTCAGCTATCGCCAGCGACCGCCGGTGAATTGACCGGCCTGCGGCATAAGGGGCAAGATTGCCGACAATCCCCGCTTGCGCGACGCATCACCCTCGTCTAGCAGCACCCCTTCGCTGCCCCTGTGGCGAAATTGGTAGACGCATTCGACTCAAAATCGAACGCCGCAAGGCATGCTGGTTCGAGTCCGGCCAGGGGCACCACTTTCCCAAGCTTCTAAAGAAGCTTGGTATTTGCTGAAATCGCTGCTTGTGACCAGTGCCTGCTACAATCGTGGCGAGGCAAGGACGAGCCCGTACCTGCTCAAGCGTGATGATGGCTCCTGTTATTTCCGGTGGTCGATACCGTTAAGGTCAGGACTCGATCACAGCCAGAAGACGACGATGGCAGGTAAGGCGGTGGAGGAAAAGGAGGCGGTGCCAGCGGTCCGGGCTGGCGGCGACGTTGGGAAGATGCCGATCAAGACAGCCGCCGTATTCCCGCAAGGATGGTGAAGCGGGAAAGGCGATGAACTCGTCAATCGTGCCGCGATCCGGCCATCGGCAGTCGTCGAACGTCACCGCCACGTCTCCCGCCCGCGCTGGTTCGGCGAAGGGCGGGAGAGGGCAAGCTCGAACCGCCAGTCAGACCTGCGGGGCGAGGCCCGGCATCGTCAGCGTTCCCGCCCCGCCGGACGGTTCTGCACCGACGCGGCCAGCGTCTCGTCGTAGAAGTTCGCCAGATCGGTATGGAGCTGGTGCAGCGCATCCGGGTTGAGATAGATCATGTGCCCCGAGGGATAGTATTTGAAGCTGACATTGCCGCGCAGTTTCTTGTCCAGGAGCATGTGCGAAATGTCGTATTCGGTGGCGAAGAACGGCGTCGCCATGTCGTACCATCCGTTCAAGGACAGGACCTTGAGATAGGGGTTGGTGCGGATCGCGGCGGCCAGATCGACGGCGACATCGGGATTGTTCATCGGATAGCCCGATCCCGGCGCCTTATGCTTCCAGTTCCAGTCGAAGTCCTTGAGACCATAGGTGCCGATGCGATAATCCAGCCCCGGCTTGTACTTCAGGTTGCGCTGCACATAGTCGCTGAACGTCGTGATGAACGCGCCGGAAATCGCGGTATCCGAGGCGTCGAAATCAGGATTCTCGCCAGCGGAGTCCGCATCGACCCCCGTATAGCGGCTGTCGAACCGTCCCACCGTCAGCGCCTGGTCGCGCAGCAGTTCCTTCTGGAAACGGCCGAGATCGACGCGCAGCTTGGCGCGCTTGATGAAGGTCGCGGACAGGCCGGTATAGGCGGCCATCCGGGTGGCGATCGCATCCTCTTCCGCATCGGACAGATCCTGCCCCTTGCTGAGCGCCTGCGCATAGGGACCGGCGGCGAAGGCGCGTACCTCCTTCAGAAAGGCCGGAAGATCGGCGGGCTTGTTCGCGAGGCGATCATGATACCATGCGGTCGCGGCATAGCTTGGCAGATAGCTGATATAGCTCTGGTCATAACCCTGCTGCTCGATGCCGTAGTTGAGGATCGACGAGAGCAGCACCACGCCGTTCAGCGCCATGCCCCGATCCTGCAACTGATAGGCGAGGGCCGCCGAGCGTGTCGTGCCATAGCTTTCGCCGAACAGGAATTTGGGGCTGGTCCAGCGGCCGTTCTTCGTCGTCCAGCGAAGGATCGTCTTGGCGAAGGCGTCGGCATCCTCGTCGACCCCCCAGAACTGCTTGCCCTTCGCATCGCCGAGCGGGCGTGAATAGCCGGCGCCGACCATGTCGATGAAGACGAGATCGGTCTTGTCCAGCAGCGTGTCCGGGTTGGGGCCAAAGCCATAGGGGGCGGGGCGGATATATTCGGGATTGGCGGTCTTCACCCGCACCGGCGCGAAAGACCCCATGTGCAGCCACACCGACGAGGAGCCGGGGCCGCCATTGTAGAAGAAGGTCACCGGCCGCGTGCCGGGCGCGGCGCCGTCGAGCGTATAGGCGACGTAGAAGACGCTCGCGGTCGGCTTGGCGTCGTCGTCCTTGATCGTGACCGTCCCGGCGGTCGCATGATATTTGAGCGTGCGGCCATCGACGACGACGCTGTGCGCGGTCACGCTTTCCTGCTCCTTGGCGGGTGGTGCCACCCAGGCGTCGGCCAGATCCTGCGCCACCTTCTCGTCATGGATCGCAGCGGGAGATTTCCCGCCGGGCTGCGCGTCCTTGGGCGCATCCTGCGCCATGGCGGGGGCTGCGATCGTCAGGGCGGTCAGGAGGGGGATCGTCAGAAGGCGCATGAGGCTATGAGTTCCTTTGGTGAGGCTGAGGAAAGACGTGGAAGGCTAACCGGCGAAATGAACCACTCCGGCCATGGCGACGATGCCGCACAGGCTCGCCAGCCCGCTTGCCGCGCCGGACCGTCCACACCGGCTGCGGGGCAGCAGTTCCGACGCGCCGATATAGAGGAAGCCACCGGCGAAGAGCGCGAGCAGCAGCGAGAAGCGTTCGAGATCGACGGGCACGGCCTGACCGATCGCGACACCGGCCAGCGGTGCGGCGGCATTGACGATCAGCCACCTATGCGTGCGTTCGGTCTTGCCCGCCAGCGTGCTCAAGCCAACCATGTTGGCGCCATCGGCCATGTCGTGCGCGAGCACCGCGATCGCGACCAGCCAGCCGGTTGCGCTCGAAAGCTGAAAGGCGATGCCGATGCCGAGGCCGTCCATCACGCTGTGCAGGATCAGGCTGATCCGCCCCGCCGCACCGGCGGCTGGCATCCGGTGAAGCAGGATATAGAGGGCCACGCCAGCCACCGTCGCACCGAAGACGATGTCGGCGCCGTGCACGCTTTCGCCACTTTCCAGGGCCTCGGGCAATAGATCGAGAAGGGCCAGCCCGATAACCATGCCGCCGGTCAGCCCAAACAACAGGTCACGCCGCTGCCCCCAGCGCATCGCCAGCCTGCCGCCGACATAGGTCGACAGGCTTGCCATCGCGCCGAGCAGGAAGGGCAGGGTCGTCACGGTTTCGGTTCAGACCAGAGGGATGCGGAGCCGCCATGCGCGAGGACGTGGCCGGGCGAGAATGTCTGACGCCCGTTCGGATAACCGGGCAGGGGCGCTATGGGCACGGGCATAGGGTTGTAGGGCCACGACATGGATATTATACTATGTAATGAGATAACGTAACTACATGACATGTGGTCGTCAACGTAAATAGGTTGGCGTTGATCCTGGCTGGCGGAACTGGCGCCGCAGCCTGGCGGGCACCGCCAAGCCGCCCGATCGAGACCTGGCCGACGGATACGCCAGCGCCAGCCTTCGTCCGTGGTCGGCGGGGGACCGCAATGGCCCCCGCCGATGCCGGTCGTCAGAACCGGAAATTCGCGCCGAAGCGGAATGTCCGTCCGACCGCGCCGATCTGCGTATAGGTCGGATTATAGTTGGTCGCGGCATAGTTGCCCGCGTTCAACGGCGCCTTCTCGTCGGTCAGGTTGATGACGTTCATGTAGAAGGTGAACTTGTCGTTGACCCGCACGCTGCCGACCAGGTCGACGTCGATGAAGCGGCGGACATGGCAGTTGAAGTTGGGATCGGAACCGCCATAGGTGCTGCCGCCGTTGCAATCCATCGTGCCGAACTGATCGAACCCGACCGCCTTGTAGCCCGATACGTAATAGGTGGTCGCGGTCAGCGAATAGGGGCCGTAGTCGACGCTGTTCTGCCAGTTGCCGCGCCATTGCGGCGTGCCCGCACCCGACGAGGTCACATAGGGCGACTGGGTGCCGACAAAGTCGGTATAGGGCTGGTCCGCGCTCGGCTTGAACAGATAGTGCAGGATGTAGGTCGCCTCGGCGCGGCTGGTGAAGCGCAGATCATCGCGATGCAGCTGCACTTGCGCCGACACGTCGATGCCCGAGGTCTTGAGCGCCGCCGCATTGGCGAAGGGCGCATTGACGAACAGCGCGCGTGTCGGGGCGTTGGGGAAAGCGGGGTCGATGACGTCGGGCGTCACCGAATAGCCCGCGGGCATCGTGCCATTGCCGTAAAAGGCCGCCAGCGCCTGGTTGGACAGCGGACCGCCGGTGATCACGTCGGTCTTCTTGATGTTGTAATAGTCGGCGGTGAAGCTCAGCCAGGGCGTCGGCTGGACGACGGCCCCCGCCGTGAAGCTCTGCGACAATTCGGGCTTGATGTTGGGATTGCCGACCGTGTTGAACCCGATCGAATAGCTCTGGTTATAGGCGCTGCCGCCGGTGCAGCCGGTGGCCGTCGCGGTCGCGCCATGCTGGAGCTGGATCGAGCAGGGGGCCTTGGTCGAGGTGAAGCCGATGACCGTGCCCGCGCTTTCGGCGAAGCTCGGTGCCCGGAAGCCCTTGGAGAAGGTGCCGCGCAGGGCCAGTTGCTTGAACGGCGTGAACTTGACCCCGACCTTGGGCGAGAAGCGGTTATAGCCTTCCTCATAATGGTCGTAGCGGCCCGATCCGTCGATCTCCAGGCTGGTGAGGATCGGCGCGTTGATCTCGAAATAGCCCGATTCCACGGTGCGATGGCCGATCGCCGAGAACTGGTTCAGGCCCAGCGTGGTCAGGTTCGGATTCTGGTTGGGATCGTTCTGCGCCTCGTAGCGGAAGGACCCGCCCACGCCGACCTGCAACGGGCCGCCGGGGAGTTGGACGACCTCCTTGGTGATCACGCCCTGGATCATGTCCAGGTCGGTCGTCGCCTGGGTATGGACCGCCGGGGACAGCGCGTTGCGGACCGCGGCGCTGTTCTGCGTCGGATCGACGAAGTTGTAGGTGCCGTTGTTGATCGCGTTGGTCAGTGCGGCCAGGTTCAGATAGCCGTTCTGGGTGATGTCGAGCCAGCTATGGGCGATCGTGCCCGACACCGAATAGGTCCAGCCGTCGCCGAACGCGCCGTCGATCCCGGCGGCGGCGCGCAGGACATGGTTCTTATAGTCGGACGAGGCGGGGATGTCGCCGAACAGATAGCGGATCGCGGCGGGCTGGCCCGACGCCGCATAGGGATTGTTCGGGTTCAACTGCCCATTGGCCAGCACCGCGGGCAGGACGATGTTCTGGGTGTTGATCGGGTTGATCGAGCGGATATTGGCCGGGCCGCCCGCCGCCAGAACCTCGTTCTGGTAATAAGAGGCCATCAGATAGGCCTGGGTCTGCGCGTTGACCTGCACCGTCGCATGGCCGGTCACGCCGAACCGGGTCTGTTCGGGGGCGATCTGGCCGTAATCGGCGACGGTGTTCTGGGTGCAGCCATTGCCCAGCGCGCCGCTGACCGGCGAGGTGGTGCCGGTGCAGCCATTGGGGTTCAGGACCTGGAAGGGGCCGTTGGCCACGCCCGAACCCGACAAGATGTTGCCGGGCGTCAGCTGCGTCGTCGGGGCGACCAGCGCGCTGGTCGTCGAACCGGGCACGACCGAGCCGGCCTGGTTGTTGTCGCCGCCAATGCGGGTCAGATCGGCGGTGTTGAACGGAAAGCCGCGATTGCGCGACCAGATTGGATCGTCATGCTGATACTCGCCGCTGATATAGACGTTGAAGCCTTGCTCCTTCAGCTTGCCGGTGCCCAGCGTCAGGGTCGCGCGCTGCTCGCCGCCATCGCCACGCTGAGTCACGCCGCCCTCCAGCGTACCGGCGACGCCGGTGATTTCCTTCTTCATGATGATGTTGACCACGCCGCCGATCGCGTCGGCGCCATAGCTGGACGAGGCACCGTCCTTCAGCACCTCGACCCGGTCGACGATCGCGTCGGGAATGGTGTTCAGGTCGACGAAGGAGCGCTGGCCGTCATCCGACAGCGGATAATTGGCGGTGCGCATCCCGTCGATGAGGGTCAGCGTCGAGTTGACGGTCAGGCCGCGCAGCGACACCGCCGAAGAGCCTGCGCCGAAGCCATTGGCAAAGGCGGTCGGGATAGACCCGCTGCTGTCGGCTGAGATCGAACGGATCGCGTCCGAGACGTTGTTGATCCCGGCCTTCTTCAGATTGTCGGCCGACAGGATGGTGACCGGCGAGGGGGTTTCGGTATTGGTACGACGAAACAGCGTGCCGGTGACGACGATGTCCTTGCCATTGGTGTCGGACGAGGCAGCGGCGGGGGCGGTGCTGGCGGACGGCGCGCCCTGAGCCGGGGTGGCGTTATCCTGGGCCAGCGCCGGGCTGGCCACCAGAAGGCTGCCAATCAGCACGGCGGGCGCGGCGGTTCCCTGCAACAGGGCTGCGCGGATGACGGATACGCTGGTCATGTCTCGATACTCCACCCTTTTCCGTGACCTGTGGCCCCGGCAATATTTCGTAGGTGGACCTAGTATTGGTGGCGCATTCCGGCTGTAAATGACGCCAATATTTCATGATTCAAAAGTCGCGCGGATGTTGCGCCGCTGACACGGAATGTGAAATCTGCGTTATGTTGCGAACACCATTATGGGATAAAGCAGATGTAGGGGAAAATACGACGCCTCCCTCTTGTGGCGCGTCTATGCTGCGGAGGCCAAGAGCGTCATCATGGCGATCGGTTCATAAAACTATTAGACTGGCGATGCCGGCAAGGCCGGGTTTTCCGTCCGCATGCCAGAAGGCCCGGAACGGCCTTCACGCGATGATCCACGGACGTGGAAGCGGGCAGGCGTCGCGCTGACCCGGTTGGCGTCAGCGTCCGAACTCTTCCCCACCGCCGTCTCACTTCGGGCTCTTCAAATGGTCGATAAGCGACCTGAGGGCGGCGGACACATGCCGGTGCCCCGAATAATAAAGGAACAATTCGCTGAACTGCGCGCGATAATCGGGCAGGCACCGGATCAGCCGTCCGCTGTCCAGATGGGCCCGCGCCCCCTCTTCGAAGACGAAGGCGAGGCCGGCGCCTTGCAGGGCGGCTTCGATCATGAGCGATTGATCGTTGAGGATCAGCGATCCCGCGACGTTCGTCTTGCTGATCTGGCCATTCCGTTCGAACATCCAGGGTGTCAAAACGCCGCTCGGCAGCCGGTACAGGATGCAGCGGTGGTGCGCGAGGTCGTCCGGGCTCATCGGCAGGTCTCGCCCGGCCAGATAGGCGGGCGAGGCGAGGACCGCGAAGTGGAACGCCTGGTTCAGTCGCACCGCGATCATGTCCTGCTGCATGGCGATGCCGAACCGGATACCGGCATCGTAACCCTCGGCGACGATGTCGACCATCTGGTCGTTCGCATCGATCTCCACCGACAAGTTCGGATAGGTCGTGGCCAGCGCGGTGACCGCCCCGATGATGCTGGCGCTGACCGAACGGGGCACGGTGATGCGAAGCGATCCGTGCGGCTGGTCGCGAAAATCGTCGATCGCATCGACGGCGTGGTCGAGGTCGCCCAATGCCTGCTTCGCACGGGAATGCAGGACGCGACCGGCCTCGGTGAGCGAAACGCTGCGCGTGGTCCTGTTGAGCAGCCGAACCCCCAGCCGTTCCTCCAGCGTGCGGACCGCGTGGCTGAGCGTGGACCGGGTGACCCCGCGGTCGAGCGCGGCCCGTTGAAAGCTGAGCCTGTCGGCGACGGCCACGAACGCGGCGATTTCCTGAAGATGTCGGCCCATTGTTCGATCTCATTCACCAGCTCATTCGGGATTGTCCATCTAATCGTCCGGAGTTTTTGCGGATAGAGAGCGCATGTCAGGGGCAAGCAAGCGCCGGTCGGGGTGATCGACCGGGATCAGGAGTCGTCTATGGCTGGCAGGAGATCGTTGAGAGGCGCTTGGCTTCCGCTGGTCGGCATCGCGACGATCGCCGGATCGCTGGGCGCGGCATTTGCTTGGAGCGCGGGACTGGTCGGCGACCGGATCACCACTTCGACCTTCCTGGCCGATACGCCGACATCCTTTCCGGCGGGCTATCGCCGTGCGCATGGCAAGGGCATCTGCTTCGACGGGGTCTTCCGCGCGAGCGGGGCCGCCGCGTCGATCTCGACATCGCGCGTGTTTTCCCAGGCGCAGACACCGGCGATCGGTCGTTTCTCGATCGGGACGGCCGATCCCTATGCGCCGGACAATTCGACGCGCACCGTCAGCATGGCCATGCTGATCGCCGCCGATGACGGTGAGCAATGGCGCATGAAAATGAACAACGAGCCGCTCTTCCCGACCCATGATGCGCAAGGCTTCCTCGCCCGCATCGCGGCCTTTGCGCCCGATCCGAAAACCGGCCAGCCCGATTCGGCGAAAGTCGCTGCATTCTACCGGGTCTATCCCGAAGCGCGCCGCGTCATCGAAGCGAAGGCCAAGGCGCCATGGCCCAGCAGCTTCGCGGGCGTGCATTATTATGCGATCCACGCCTATCTGTTCGTCGGCCCGGATGGGCGCCGCCAGCCGGTGCGATGGTGGTGGCGGCCGCATGCCGATTTCACCGGCTGGAGCGTCGAGGAGCGCGCCAAGGCCAATCGCGATCACCTGTTCAGGGATATCGCCGAGCGTTTGACGCACGGCCCGCTGCGCTGGGACCTCGTGCTGCAGCTGGCCGAGCCGGGTGATCCCGTCGACGATCCGTCGCAGCCATGGCCCGCGACACGCAGGCAGATCGTCGGCGGCACCCTGGAGGTCACGCGCGTGGTCGATCAGGCCAAGGGGGCATGCCGGGACGTCAATTTCGATCCGACCCTGGTGCCGAAGGGCATGGCGCTGACGAACGACCCGGTGCTGGCCGCGCGCGGCGGGATCTACGCGCATTCCTATAACGCCCGCCTGCGCGAGATCGGCTATGGTCGCGCCACCGATGCGGTCGGCAGGAAGGACGGCCGATGACGGACAGGAGGCATTTCAATCGGCTGGCGCGGGTGCTGCATTGGGCAATGGCGGCGGCGATCTTCGCCATGCTGTTCATCGGTGTCAGCATGACGACGTCGCTGACCTGGCGTCCGGCCCTGCTCGACCTGCACCAGCCGCTTGGGCTCGCCATCCTGCTGCTGGTTGTCGTCCGGCTGGCCAACCGGTTGCGTCACGGCGTACCGCCGCTACCGGCCGAGACACCCCGCTGGCAGGCGCTGGCGGCGCTGGGCAGCCACTGGATTCTGTACGGCCTGATGGTCCTGATCCCGCTCGTCGGCTGGGGAATGCGGTCGGCCGGGGGCTGGCCGGTCCGGATGATCAAGGGATGGAATGTGCCGCCGATCGCCCCGGTCGACCCGACGCTCTATGCCCTGTTGCGCGATGCCCATGGCATTCTGGCCTGGCTGCTGTTCGCCGTGGTGATCGGACATCTTTCGGCGGCTCTGCTGCACGGCTGGGTTTACCGCGACGGGGTGTTCTCGTCGATGGTGCGATCCCGTTAGGCGAGCGACCTGACGCCGTCGCGCGTGCATCCACAGCCTTCCTCAAAACACCTTCCGGCCACCGGGCCAAGCACCGACACAGTCGGAGAAAGAGAAGCGACCAATGGCCATTCTATTGACGGGAAGCACCGGTCATACGGGTATGGACGTCGCCCGTATGCTTGCCTCGCAAGCTGTGTCGGTAAGGGCTTTGACGCGCTCGCCCGACAAGGCCCGCTTCCCGGCCGGTGTGACGGCAGTGCGGGGTGATCTGTCCGATATCGAGGTCATGCGGGGCGCGCTCGACGGGGTCGAGACGCTTTTGCTGGTGGCGCCCAATGTTCCGGACGAACTGAACCAGACGCTGACGACGCTCGCTCTGGCTCGGGACGCGGGTGTGCGCGGGATCGTCTATCTCTCGGTCTTCGAATGCGATCGTCATGCCGATGTTCCGCATTTCGCCTGCAAGGTCGTAGCGGAACGGATGATCGAACGATGCGATTTGCCCGCGACGATCCTGCGCTCCGCCTATTTCATGCAGAACGACCTGGAGCAGAAGGCGCCGCTACTGGATCATGGGATCTATGGCATGCCCCTGGGCCATGTCGGCATTGCGGCCGTCGATACCCGCGACCTTGCCGAGATCGCGGCCAGGCAGCTCCTGCGGCGCCACGCGGCCCCGACCCCGCTGCCCAGGGACGGCTATAATATCGTCGGTCCGGATGATCTGACGCCGGAGACGATCACGCAAATTTGGAGCGAAGCCCTCGGCCGTGCCGTGACCTATGCCGGTGATGATCTGGACATGTTCCAGGATCGTCTCAAGCCGTTCGTACCAGCGGGGTTCGCCTATGATCTGGCGTTGATGCTTCGCGCCTTCCAGCGGCATGGCGCCCGCGCCAGCGCCGAAGACCTTTCGACCATGACGACATTGCTGGGCCGCGCGCCGAGGCGCTATGCGGCGTTCGCTGCGGAGACCGCAGAGGCGTGGAAGAGCGCGCCGACGCTCGCTCGTCCCGATTGAACAGGACGGTCGCCGATGCCCGGGATATGGCTTTCCTCCGTCACCAGCGGGCGCTGACCATCATGTCGTCGAACAGATGCGCGCCCAGCATCGCCAAGGCGCTCCCCGCGCTGGCGCTCAGGAAGCCGGCGGTGGCCAGTTCGGCCGGCAGGAGATGCGCCGCCATCGCGGTGGAGGGGAGGGCGAAAAGCGTCCGGATCGCCAGATAGGCGAGCCCGCAGAGAATGGCTCCGAGAGCACGCAGGCCCAGATCGGCGCGTCGGGAGCGATGCCATTTTGCCATGCCACAATCCTTGTTGCGGCTGTCCACCTATCGGGCGCGGCATAGCATTTCGAGCGCGGTTTCGCCCTTTCGCATAGTGCGCGCATAGGGTTGGGGCTATGCCTCCACCGAGGCGCGGCGGGGAAGCGCGAGGCCGCCGTCCGCTACCCGCCCGGCCCCCACCGCCTCGCCGATCAGCAGCAGCGCAGGGTCCCTGTCGCCGATCGTGCGGGTCAGGAAGCCGAGCGCGTCGAGGCGGCCGGTAATCAGTCGCTCCGAGGGGAGCGAGACATTGACCGCGATCATCACCGGCGTCTCCGGCGCCATGCCCGCCGCCATCAGCTGTCGGGCGATCTCCGGCGCGGCGGCGCGGCCCATATAGACCGCCAGCGTCGCATCGGGTGCGGCCAGCGCCTGCCAGTCGAGCGAAAGCGGCTCGCCTTCGCGCAGATGCGCGGTCACCAGGGTCAGGCGGCGCGACAGGCCGCGCAGCGTCAGCGAGATCATGCCCGATGCCGCCGCCGCGCTGGCTGCGGTGATGCCGGGGCAGATCCGCACCGGGATACCGGCGGCGCGGCACGCGTCGATCTCCTCGGTCGAGCGGCCGAAGATCGACGGATCGCCGCCCTTCAACCGGACCACGCGCCGCCCTGCGCGCGCCGCCGCGACGATCAGGCTGTCGATCGTCCCCTGATCCTTGGAGTGACGGCCCGAGCGTTTGCCAACGCTCGCCCGTTCGGCGGTGTCGGGGACGAGCGCCAGGATGTCGGGTCCGACCAGCGCGTCGTAGAAGACGATGTCGGCGGCGGCGATCAGGCGTTCGGCCTTGCGGGTCAGCAGGTCAGGATCGCCCGGACCCGCACCGACCAGCCAGACCGAACCGGCGGGGAAATCATCCATGCGCATGGGCGGGCTCCTGGGCTTCGGTGAGCAGGCGGGCAAGGGCGGGGCGGCACGATCCGCAATTGGTGCCAGCGCCCAGGGCCGCGCCGATCGCGGCGACATCGGCCAGTTGCTGGTCGCGGATCGCGGCGACGATGGTCCGCACGCCGATATCGAAACAGGCGCAGACGATCGCACCGCGATCGACCGGCGCACCGGGTGCGCGGCCCGCAAGGACGGTGGGCGCGACCTCGCTGGCGCTCAGCTGCGCGATCAGCCAATCGCGTGTCGGCAATTCGCCGCGTTCGGTCAGGAACAGGGCGGCAGCAAGCCGACCGTCGGCGATCACCGCGATCCGGTGCGATCCCCGCGCGGGATCGGTGGCCTCGATCCGCTGGCCCTTGGGGAGCATCGTCTCCAGCGCCACCGGGTCGCCATCGCCCGCCACTTCCCACAACCAGCCGCCGGGAATGGCGACCCGTGTCGCCCAGAGGCAATCGGGCGTCGCGCGGGCCTCCCCCGACAGGATGACGAAGCCGCGCCAGCGGGTCGCGACGGGGATGATGGCGGCGGGGGTGCGCTTGAAGCCGGGCTGGCCCGAATAGGGGTCGGTTAGCGGGCGGGGAAGCAGTCCGGTGCGGCCGCCGGTCGCGGTCTGATCGGTCCAGTGGATCGGCACGAACAGCTCGCCCGGCCGTTGCCCGGCGCTGACCGAGACGCGGTAGAGGCTCGTTCCCTGTGGTGTGCCGACCCGCGCCAGCCCGCCATCGGCCAGGTCCAGCCGCGCGGCATCGTCGGGATGGACCTCGACCAGCGGTTCCTCGCGGTGGCGCGCCAGCTTGGGGGCCAGGCCGGTGCGGGTCATCGTGTGCCAATGATCGCGGTAGCGGCCGGTGTTGAGCGTCATCGGCCAGTCGCGCAGCGGCTCGGGGAGCGTCTTCTGCGCAACGGGGACCAGCCGGGCGCGGCCGTCCGGCGTGGGGAAACGGCCATCGGCAAAGGGCGCGCCGCCCCAGCGGAACGGCTGCATCGCGTCATAATCGGCATTGCCGCCGCTCGACCGGCCGGGCAGCGCGAACAGGCGTGAACCGTCGTTTTCATAATGGGACAGGCGGCAATGCTCGCGCCAGATCTCGGCCGGGCGGTCATAGGCGAAGGCGGTCTTCCATCCCATGCGGCGGCCGACTTCCTTGACGATCCACCAATCGGGCCGGGCCTCGCCGGGCAGGGGAAACAGCGCCCGCTGGCGGCTGACCGTGCGGTCGGAATTGGTGACGGTGCCGTCCTTCTCGCCCCAGGCGGCGGCGGGCAGGCGGACATGCGCGTTCACCGAGCTGTCGGTTTCGGCGATCACGTCGCTGACCACCACGAAGGGGCAGGCGGCCAGCGCCTCGCGCACCGACCCGGCATCGGGCATCGACACGGCGGGGTTGGTCGCCATGATCCATAGCGCCTTGATCCGGCCCTGGCCCAGTTCGCGGAACAGGTCGACCGCCTTCAGGCCCGGCTTGGGCGCGATGGCGGGGGAGGCCCAGAAACGCTGCACGCGGGCGCGGTTCTCGGGCGCGAAGTCCATATGCGCGGCCAGCGTCGAGGCGAGCCCGCCGACCTCGCGACCGCCCATCGCATTGGGCTGGCCGGTGATCGAGAAGGGGGCCGCGCCGGGCTTGCCGATCCGTCCCGTCGCGAGGTGCAGGTTGAGGATCGCGTTCACCTGATCGGTGCCCGTGACCGACTGGTTGATGCCCTGGCTGAACATCGTCACCGTGCGCGGCGTGGCGGCGAACAGTTCATAGAAGCGGCGCAGGTCGGCGGGCGCGACGTCGCAGGTCTTGGCGACCGACCACAGGTCGCTGCCCTCTTCTAAAGCCGCCCAAAAATCCTCCGGCACCGCAACCGATGCGGCGAGGAAGTCCGCGTCCACGACGCCTGCGGCACGTGCCCAGGCGAGTGCGCCGTTCATCAGCGCCACGTCGCTGCCCGGACGGATGGCAAGGTGAAGATCGGCCTGCTCCGCCGTCTCGGTGCGGCGCGGGTCTATGACGACGAGCTTCGCGCCCGCATCGCACCGGGCGCGGATGCGCTGATAGACGATCGGGTGGCACCAGGCGGTGTTGCTGCCGACCAGTATGATCAGGTCGGCGGCGTCGAGATCGTCATAGCTGGCGGGTACGATATCCTCGCCAAACGCCCGATTGTGACCCGCCACCGCGCTGGACATACACAGCCGCGAATTGGTGTCGATATTGGCCGAGCCGATGAACCCCTTCATCAGCTTGTTGGCGACGTAATAATCCTCGGTCAGCAACTGGCCCGAGACGTAGAAGGCGACGCTGTCGGGGCCATGCTGGGCGATGGTGTCGCGAAAGCGTTTCGCGACAAGGTCCAGCGCCTTGTCCCAGCTCGCGCGGCGCTTGCCGATCATCGGGTGGAGCAGGCGACCCTCCAGGCCGACCGTCTCGCCCAGATGGGTGCCCTTGGAGCAGAGCCTGCCCTGATTGGCGGGGTGGTCGGGATCGCCCTCGATCCGCACCTGCCGGTCGCCGGTGACGGTCGCGCGGATGCCGCAGCCGACGCCGCAATAGGCGCAGGTGGTCTTGATGGTCATTAGCCCTCTCCCCCTCGGGGAGAGGGTTGGGTGAGGGGCAGGGGCCTCGCAGAGGGGTTCGGCTCGGTGAGACACCCGCCCCTCACCCCGACCCTCTCCCCGGAGGGGAGAGCGAGGTGGATGCTGCTCACGCCGCCGCCTTCAGGGTGGAGGCGCGGCAGATCAGCACGCGGCCACCGCTGATCTTCACCGGCACGGTCGGCGTGCAGCCCTTGTCCTCGCCCAGCGCCTCGCCGGTCGTCAGGCTGATCCGCCAATTGTGCAGCGGGCACGCCACTGCGCCGCCATGGACGATCCCCTGGCTCAGCCGCCCATGCTTGTGCGGACAGCGGTCGAGCAGCGCGAAGACGCTGTTCTCGCCGGTGCGGAAGACGGCGATGTCGTCGCCGCCCTCGACCTGCACCGTGCGGCTGCCGCGCAGGGGGATTTCCTCGACCCAGCCGATATCCAGCCACTCGCCCATCATGCCATTTCTCCCATCATTTCCCTGGCGGGCTGAAAGCGCGCCATCGGCGCATGGATCTCGCGTTCGGCCCCGGCGACCCGCGCCGCCCAGGGATCGTCCTGCGAGAAGCTCTGCGAGAAGAAGAAGCGGCGGGCGAGTTCGGCCCGCGCCTCCTCGTCGGGCAGCAGGCGCGACTGGATATAGGCCAGCCCGACCCGCTCGATCCACGGCGCGGTGCGCTCCAGATAGCGCGCCTCCTCGCGATAGAGCTGGATGAAGGCCGCGCACATTTCCATCGCCTCCGCCTCGGTCGCCACCTTGCAGAGCAGGTCGGTGGCGCGGACCTTGATCCCGCCATTGCCGCCGACATGCAGCTCGTAACCGCTGTCGACGCAGACCACGCCGAAATCCTTGATCGTCGCCTCGGCACAGTTGCGCGGACAGCCCGACACCGCGATCTTGAACTTGTGCGGCATCCACGAGCCCCAGGTCGCCCGCTCCAGCTTGACGCCGAGGCCGGTCGAATCCTGCGTGCCGAAGCGGCACCATTCGGAACCGACGCAGGTCTTCACGGTGCGCAGCGACTTGCCATAGGCATGGCCGGACACCATGCCCGCCGCGTTCAGGTCGGCCCAGACGGCGGGCAGATCCTCCTTCTTGATGCCGAAAATGTCGAGCCGCTGGCCGCCGGTCACCTTGACCATCGGCGCGTTGAACTTTTCGACCACATCGGCGATCGCGCGCAGCTCCTTGGGACTGGTGATTCCGCCCCACATGCGCGGCACGACCGAATAGGTGCCGTCCTTCTGGATGTTGGCGTGCATCCGCTCGTTGACGAAGCGGCTCTGCTGATCGTCGACATATTCGCCGGGCAGCGCGCAGAGCAGATAATAGTTGAGCGCGGGGCGGCACGACGAACAGCCATCGGGGGTCGACCAGTGCAGCTTCTGCATCACCTCGGGGATCGAGCGCATATTCCGCGCGACGATCTCGCGGCGGACGTCGTCGTGACCGAAGCTGGTGCATTTGCACATCGTCTTCGGCCCCGCCTCGACCTCGCCGCCCAGGCGGATCGCCAACAGGCTCTCGACGATGCCGGTGCACGAGCCGCAGCTCGCCGACGCCTTGCAGCCCGAGCGGACGGCATCCAGGCTGTGCGCGCCGCCGTCGATGCAGGCGAAGACCTTGCCCTTGGTCACGCCGTTGCAGCCGCAGATTTCCGCATCGTCGGAAAGCGCCGCAACGGCCGCCTTAGGGTCCGCGGAAGCGCCCCCCTGGGCAAAGGCCTGGCCGAAGATCAGCGCGTCGCGAATGTCGCCGACGCTCTCGCCCTTCTTGAGCAGGTCGAAATACCAGTTGCCGTCGGCGGTGTCGCCGTACAGCACCGCGCCGACGATCCGGTCGTCCTTGACCACCACGCGCTTGTAGATGCCGCGCGCCGCGTCGCGCAGCACGATGTCCTCCGCCCCGTCGCCGCCGCCGAAATCGCCCGCCGAAAAGACGTCGAGCCCGGCGACCTTCAGCTTGGTCGCGGTGGCGGTGGGACGATAGCCGCTGGGGCTGCCGGTCAGCGCATCGGCCAGGCTGCGGCACATGTCCCAGAGCGGCGCGACCAGGCCGTAAACCTGTCCGTCATGCTCGACACACTCGCCGACCGCCAGGATGCGGGGGTCGGAGGTGACCATATGGTCGTCCACCTTGATCCCGCGCCCGACCTCAAGACCCGCCGCGCGGGCGAGCGCGACCGAGGGGCGGATGCCGACCGCCATGACCACCAGGTCGGCGGCGATCTCACGCCCGTCCTTCAGGCGGATCGCCTCGACCTTGCCGTCGCCGACGATCTCGGCGGTATCGGCGCCGCACAACACGGTCTGGCCGCGCGCCTCCAGCGCCTGTTTGAGCAGCCACCCGGCCGCCTCGTCCAGCTGCCGCTCCATCAGGGTCGGCATCAAATGGAGGACGGTGACTTTCATGCCCCGCAAGGAAAGGCCATGCGCGGCCTCAAGGCCCAGCAGGCCGCCGCCGATCACCACCGCGCTGCCGCCCCGCTCGGCGGCGGCCAGCATATGCTCGACATCCTTCATGTCGCGGAAGCTGATGACGCCGGGCAGGTCGTGGCCGGGCACCGGGATGATGAACGGGTCGGAGCCGGTCGCGATCAGCAGCCGGTCATAGTCCAGCACCATGCCGCTCTTCGCGGTGACGGTCCGGCCCTCGCGATCGATCGCGGTGACAGGATCGCCGCTGACCAGGGTGATGCCGTTGCCGGCATACCAGTCGAGCCCGTTGATGACGATCTCGTCGAACGTCTTCTCGCCCGCCAGCACGGGCGACAGCATGATCCGGTTGTAATTCACCAGTGGCTCGGCGCCGAAGATGGTGATGCGGTAGCGGCTGGGATCGCGCGCCAGCAATTCCTCGACCGCACGGCATCCGGCCATGCCATTGCCAATAACTATGAGGTGCTCGCGGGTATCGGTCGCCGCGACGACGGGGGTGTGTTCCATCAGATGGTCCAGTCCAGTTGGAGCCAGAATTTCTTGGTGTCCGTGCCGAAGCGATCCGCCTGATAATCGGCGTAGCGCAGCGAGGCGGTGGTGCGGCCGACCTTGCCTTGCGCCAGCAGGTCGATCTCATTGCCGTAATGGCGGACCAGGCGGTCGCTCTCGAAACGGTGCCAGACGGCGGACAGGCTGACCGCCTTGACCGCGCCGACCTGCTTCCAGCCCCAGCCGGTGCTGGCATAGAGGTCGCGGATGCCGTCGGGCGGGGTGGTGGTGAACTTGTCGGCCCAGCCCTGGAACTTGAAGATCGAGGACAAGGGCGTCTGGAAGCTGGTCAGTGCCTGGCCCCCCAACGGTCCCTTATCCGCGCCCAGCACTTCGTAACCGCCGCCCAGACGCGGGCCGTTCAGGTCCAGCGCGAGATCGGCCAGCCAGTAATCGGCCGCATAGCGGTTGGGATTGCGGTGATAGTCCGACTGGCGCGCCCAGCTCGCCTGATAGGACAGCTTCGCCTTGCCGATCGGCCGCATGCCCGAAAGGCGCGTGCCATAGGTCTGGCTGGACAGGCGAAAGCCCTGCACCGCCGCCTCGTCCTCGTCGATCAGATAGGCAAAGCCGGTCAGCGTACCGATCGGCGAGGCCCAGCCCAGATTGGCGAGGACGGTGTTGCCGCCGACCGAGCGGGGCCGCACGCCCGTGCCGTCGATGCCCCAGACGGTGCGGACGCCCCAGACATAGCTGACATCCGCCTTCACGCCCTTCACCGGCACGATCTCGGCACGCACCGCGTCGAAGGTCTGGCCGTTGTTGCGGATCGCGGCCTGGCCGACGAAACGCTCGTCGTCCAGCGTGATGCGCTGCCGCCCGACGGTCAGGGTCAGCGGGGCCGACTTGTACTGCACCTGGGCGCGGTACAGGCCGATGCTCTGCGGATCGCCGATCAGCGGACGGTCGGCATTCGGGTGGATCCCGTCGAAATAGTCCGGGACGATCGCCAGATTGCCCTGCGCCTCCGCCAGGGCCGACCAGCGGCCAGAGGTGGCGGCCACCCCGGTACGGAGGCGGGCGGTGACCGCGTCCGAGGTCCGGGGCAGGCCGTCCTGGTCCACCTGCTCCCAGCGCAGCCGGGCATCGACGAGCGGCTTCAGCGTCACCGTCTGCGCGGCGGCCGGGGCCGCGACCAGGGCGGAGGTCGACAGGAGGAAGAGGGCGGGGCTGCGCATCGTCATCAGATCCGCACGCCTTCGGCCGCGCCCCAGGTCCGGCGCCACCGGCCCTTGACCGTCAGCAGCCCGGTCAGCGCGACCAGCGCCAGCGCGGCGAAGATCAGGAACCCGCCGGAAAAGCTGCCGGTCCACTGCTTGGCCAGACCCAGCGAGGAGGCGAGGTAGAAGCCGCCAATGCCGCCTGCCATGCCGACCAGCCCGGTCATCACACCGATCTCGGCCGAGAAGCGCTGCGGCACGAGCTGGAAGACCGAGCCGTTGCCGACGCCCAGCGCCAGCATCGACAGTACGAACAGCGCCAGCGAGGCGGCGAACCCGTCGACCATCGCCACGCCCGTCAGCGTCACGGCGGCGGCGGCGAACACCGCCATCAGCGCCTTCACGCCGCCGATCGCATCGGCCAGCGCCCCGCCCATCGGCCGCACCAGCGAGCCCGCAAAGACGCAGGCGGCGGTTGCATAGCCCGCCTGCACCGGGGTCAGGCCGAAGCGATCGGTGAAATAGATGGGCAGGCTGGCGGCGAGCCCGACGAACCCGCCGAAGGTGACGGCGTAGAAGCCCATCAGCCACCAGGCATCGGCCTGACGCAGTGGCGCCAGATACTCGACGAACCGGCGCGGCGGCGGCGCGCCGGGCGCGTCCTTGGCCATCACCATATAGACCAGGAAGACGATGCCCAGCGGAATGCAGGCCAGACCCAGCACCGCGTTCCAGCCGAACAGCTTGGCGAGCGCCGGGGCGAACAGCGCGGCGAGCACGGTGCCCGAATTGCCCATGCCCGCCAGGCCCATGGCCTTGCCCTGATGCTCGGGCGGATACCAGCGGCTGGCGAGCGGCAGGGCGATCGCGAAGCTGGCACCCGCAAAGCCCAGGATGACGCCCAGCGCCAGCGTGCCGCCGAAGCTGCTGACGCCCAGCGCCCAGGCGGAGAACAGCCCGGCGATCACGATGATCTGGCTGATCGCGCCTGCGCGCTTCGGCCCGATCCGGTCGACCAGCAGGCCGTTGACGACGCGCAGGATCGCGCCCGCCAGCGTCGGCACCGCGACCATCACGCCCTTTTGTGCCGGGGTGAGGGCGAGGGTGGCCGAAATCTGCGGCGCAAGCGGCCCGAGCAGCACCCAGACCATGAAGGCCAGATCGAAATACAGAAATGCCGCGATCAGGGTCGGCGTATGTCCGCTCGACCAGAAGCCGCCGTCATCCGCTGCCTTCCCTGTCTTGCTGTCGTCCCAGAATGCCGTTGCCATCGTGCTTTCTCCCCCTGATCCGGGCCCAAACGGAAAAAGCCGCCAGGACGTGGACCCGTGGGTCACATCCTGGCGGCTTCGTTGCCTCCAAGCGGAACGCGCGCCTCAGCCCGCTTCCGCCAGCGTGCTACCCCGTCGTTGGAGCGGCATTCGCTGCTATCTCGTGCCCGACGCCATTGCCGGGCGAATGGAAAATTGCCTGATTCGCGGTCCCGGCGCAAGTCCCTTTCGCAATCGCAGCAATCGATCCTCCCTCGCGCCGGGAAGGGGCGTCAGGGCAATCCCGCCAGATACCCCGGAATGTCATCCGGATCGAAGGCACGGCCATCGAAGAAGCGGTCGCTGCCCAGCACCAGCCGTCCCTGCGTCGAGCCCGCACCGATCGGCTCGACCAGCGCGCCCTCCAGCTTGGAGCTGGCGCCCGGCAGCGGCGCGCCCGATCCGGCCAGCGCGGCGCGGTAGAGATCGGGGCGGAACACGCCCTGCGCGGTCGCGGCATCCTGCGCGGAGAAGGGCAGCCCCTCCCACCGCACCATCTGGGCATAGAGCCAGGCCGCCTGGCTGCGCCACGGAAAGTTCGCCGCCTCGCGATACTGGAACATGAAGTCGGGATAATGGACCGGCTCGCCGCCGGGCACGACGCGGATGCGGTCGGTGATCGCCCGAAGGACCGCATCGACCGGCGCGTCCAGATATTCGCGGCGCGACAGGATCGTCGCGCTCTGTTCGACGGTCTCGGGATCGACGAAATGCGCGGCCGCCGCGTGGAGCGCGCGGATCAGCCGGAGAACGCCGTCGCGGCGCTCCTCCGCCCGGTCGCCGCGCAGCGCCAGCACCTTCTCCACCCCGCGTCGCCAGATCTGCGCGGTGGCCAGGGCGATCCGGCCCACGCCGCGATCGACCGCGATCGAGTTCCACGGCTCGCCGACGCAGATGCCGTCCACCTCTCCGGCCGCCAGCGCGTCGGCGGCGAAGGGCGGGCTGGTGACCAGGATCTCGACATCGGCGTCGGGCCGGATGCCGACCCCCGCCAGCCAGTAGCGCAGCATGTAATTATGGCTGGAATAGCGATGCACCACGCCGAAGCGAAGCGGCCTGCCTGCATCCCGGCGCTGTTCGGCCACACCCTTCAGCGCCGCGCCGATCGCCACCGGATCGCCCAGCGTCTCGCCCAGGCCCACCGCCTCGCCCAGCGCGGTCGAAAAGGTGATCGCATTGCCGTTCAGGCCCAGCGCGAAGGGCACCGCCATCGGCACCGCCGGACGGTCGCGCCCCAAGGCGGTGGAGATGGCGAGCGGCGCGACCAGATGCGCGGCGTCGGTATGGCCATAGAGCAGCCGGTCGCGCACCGCTGCCCAGGTCACGTCGCGGACCAGTTCGATCTCGACCGCCTCGGCCTCGGCAAAGCCCAGTTCGCGCGCCAGTATGGGCAGGGCGGCATCGACCAGCGGCAGAAAGCCGATACGGAACGTCTCGGCGGTCATGGCAGGTCTCCCATCAACTGCTCGCTGGTCACGATCGCCTCGGCCACGTCGGCGATGCGGCGGTTGGTGGTCATGGCATGGCTGCGCAGCAAGGCATAGGCGGCGGGTTCGTCCAGCCCGCGCCGCCGCATCAGGATCGCCTTGGCCCGGTCGATCACCTGCCGGTCGGCCAGCGCGGTCCGCGCCTCGGCCAATTCGGTCTGGAGCCGGGAAAAGGCCTGGAAGCGGCGGACGGCCAGGTCGAGGATCGGCTTGATCCGTTGCTTGGCCAGGCCGTCGACGACATAGGCGGACACGCCCGCATCGACCGCCGCCATCGTCGCCTCGGGCTCCGACTGGTCGACGAACATCGCGATCGGGCGGTCGAGCGCGCGCGACATGGCGAAGAAATCCTCCAGCACGTCGCGGCTGGGATTTTCCAGGTTGATCAGGACCACCTCGGGCGCGGCGCGTTCGACCTGCGCGGCCAGCGGCCCGCCGGGGTCGATCACCACCAGATCGGTCAGCCCCGCCTCGCGCAGCCCGTCCGAGATGATCGCCGCGCGCGTGCTGCTGGTATCGATAATCGCGATCCGCATGGCGGCTTAGTGCCGCGTCGCCGGGCGTGCGACAAGAGGGGCCGGACGCGATCCTGCGGCTACGGGCGAAAGCCGCTTGCCATCGCATATGTCGGACTATATCGCTGTCATCAATAGCCGGACAAAATCACGGCTTTATCATGGGGAGGACGCCAAGCATCATGCGCCAGCCGCGCCGATTCCGGAGCCTGTGCGCCTTGCGTCCTGCGCTGCTGGGCATGGTCCTGCTTTCGATGCCCATCGATCCCGTCGCCGCACAGGACATGGCCCTGTCGGGCGATGTGGTGCCCGCCCATGATCCGGTCCTGATCCGCGAAGGCTTGGATTATTATAGCTATTCGACCGGGCAGCGGGGCCGGGTGCCGCTGGTCGCGCGGCGGTCGCGCGATTTGCGGCACTGGACCGCCTTGCCGTCGCCTTTAACTGCCATCCCCGACTGGGCGCTGGCGGCGGTGCCCGGCGCGCGCGAGATGTGGGCGCCCGACATTGCGCGGGCCGGGGGGCGCTATCGGCTTTATTACTCGGTGTCGCGTTTCGGCCGGCAGCAATCGGTGATCGGGCTGGCGACCTCTGCCACGCTCGATCCGGCGAGCCCGGCCTATGGCTGGCGCGACGAGGGGCTGGTCGTCGCGTCGAAGGCGGGCGACGCCTATAACGCGATCGATCCCGCCTTCGCCCGCGACCGGCAGGGGGGCGAGTGGATGGCCTTTGGCAGCTTCTGGGGCGGCATCCAGCTGATCCGGCTCGACCCGCGCACCGACAAGACCATGCCCGGCGCGGTCCCGAAACCCATCGCACGACGCGGGCCGGGCGAAGGGGCGGGCGGCGCGAATGCGATCGAGGCGCCGTTCATCGTCGATCATGGCGGCTGGTACTGGCTGATCGTCTCGTTCGACCTATGCTGTCGCGGCGTGAAGAGCAGCTATCATCTGGCGGTCGGGCGGTCGCGTGCGATCGAGGGGCCCTATGTCGACCGTGCGGGACGCGCGATGCTGGATGGCGGCGGGACGGTGCTGTTGCAGGCGGATGCGGCGGGGCGCGACCGGTTTCGCGGGCCGGGCCATGCCGGTGTCCTGCACGATCGCGGCGGCCGCGACTATCTGATCCATCATGCCTATGACGCGGCGGCGGGGGGAGCTCCCACGCTGCGCATCGCCCGGTTGCGCTGGGACGCGGCGGGCTGGCCCTTCATCGGAAAGGAAAACCCATGACCCAGATCGAGATGACCCGGCGCGCTCTAGTCGCGGGGGGCGCCGCGCTGGCCGCCGCGCCGCTTCTGGCGCGGGCGGGAGCCGGCGGGGGCGAGAGAGTGCGCAATCCGCTGATCCGCCAGCGCGCCGATGCGCAGATCGCGCTTCAGGACGATGGGCTCTACACCTTCATGGCCTCGGTCCCCGAATATGACCGGGTGGTGCTGCGCCGGGCAAAGACCATCGCCGGGCTGGCGACCGCGCCCGAAACGGTGCTCTGGCGGCGGCCCGCATCGGGCAAGATGGCCGGGCATATCTGGGCGCCCGAAATCCATCGGATCGATGGCCGCTGGTATGTCTATGTCGCGGCGGGCGATGGCGGCGACGTGTTCCATATCCGCACCTATGTCCTGCAATGCGACGGTGCGGACCCGGTGACCGGCCGCTGGTCGGTGCTCGGCCAGTTGGAGACGCCGTGGGATACGTTCACGCTCGACTCGACCAGCTTCGTCCATCGCGGCACCCGCTATCTGGCCTGGGCGCAGAAGGAGCCTGGGATCGACACCAACTCCAACCTGTATCTGGCGCCAATGGCGACGCCGACCACGCTGGCGGCGCGGCCGACCCGGCTGACCGTGCCGACGCTGCCCTGGGAGATACAGGGGTTCAAGGTGGCCGAGGGGCCCGCGCCGCTGATCCGCAACGGCCGTGTCTTCATGACCTATTCGGCCAGCGCCACCGATGCGCGCTATTGCATGGGCATGCTGACCGCGCGCGACGATGCCGACCTGATGGACCCCGCCGCCTGGACCAAGTCGCCCGAGCCGGTGTTCCGCACCGACGCCGCGCGCCACATCTACGGCCCCGGCCACAACAGCTTCACCGTCGACCGGGCGGGGGCCGATGTGCTCGTCTATCACGCGCGCGATTATGAGAAGATCAGCGGCGATCCCCTCTACGATCCCAATCGCGACACGCGCGTCCAGCGTTTCGGCTATCGCGCCGATGGGACGCCCGATTTCGGGCGGCCGCTTGCCAATGGTCCGACCTTGGTATGATTCGGGTCATTAAGACCGACAAGTCAGGCCAGCGACCGCCTCTCCGGGTTTCGCTCGGGCGGACGCGAACTTGTGGCGACGGATCAATCGCGTGAGCGATTGTTCGCGCTAACATGCCGTTACCCTCCTTGTGGCCTGGTGTTGCGGAAAATCAACGGACCACATCGTCTTTCATAATTCGTTCATCAACGGCTTGACGATCGCTAAGGATAGTCAGACAAATGCTCCCGAAGGCGACACCGAAAACTCGGGTCCGATGAGGGGAGAGGTTATGAAGCATCACATTCTGCTGCTGTCGGTCGCACCGATCGCGCTGCTGGCGGCGCCCGCCCAGGCGCAGACCGCCGCACCTGCGACCAAGGCCCAGGCGACCGATCCCAACGCCCCGGTCGAGGCGCAGACCGCCGTCGGGATCGAGCAGGATCTTTCCGAAGTCCCCAATCGCAGCCCGGTCCAAGCCTCGACCACCGGCCTGGAGGACGACCAGGCCGATCCCCGCGACATCGTCGTCACCGGCTACCGCGCCAGCCTGGGCAGCGCGCAGGCGATCAAGCGCAACTCGGATGCGATCCTCGACGCCATCGTGGCGCAGGACATCGGCAAGTTGCCCGACAATACGGCGGCCGAATCGCTGGCGCGCGTGACCGGCATCCAGGTCAGCCGGTACAGCGACGAAGTGACCCAGGTGCTGGTCCGCGGTCTGCCCGACGTGGCGACGACCTTCAACGGCCGCGACATCTTCACCGCCGAGAATCGCCGTGCCGCGCTCCAGGATTTCCCGTCGGGGGCTCTGGCGGGTCTGGAAGTCTACAAGTCGGGCACGGCCGATCTGCTCGAGCCGGGACTGGCGGGCCTTATCAATGTGCGGTCGCGTCGCCCCTTCGACTTCGAAAAGGGTCTGACCATCGCGGGCGGCGTGCGCGGAACCTATAACGACCAGAGCAAGAAGTTCGACCCGCTGGGCAATCTGCAGATCAGCCAGCGTGCGGACACCGCGATCGGCGAGATCGGCTGGCTCATCAACGCCGCCTATACTCAGGCGCAGTATCGCAACGCGGTGCGCTGGGCCGATGGCTTCGTCACCAAGCCCAGTGACGGTACGACGGTCAGCCCCAGCTCGGTCGGGCGCGCCTGGTCGATCCCGGCGGCGGTCGGCGTCTATAATGACGGCGGCAAGCGCTGGCGTCCGGCGATGAATGCCAGCGTCCAGTGGCGTCCGGCGCACAATCTGGAACTCTATTACGACTTCCTCTACCAGAGCTATCGCGGCGAGATCGGCAATGACTGGTTGCGCGTGCCGCTCGTCGACGGCAATCCGACGCTGAGCAATGTCGTCCTGCGGGAAGGCCAGCCGCTTCAGGTCGACAGCCTGACCAAGACCGGCGGCGTCCGGCCCGAAGCCTATCGCAGCACCGCCAAGGCCTATACCGACACCTATCAGGTGGCGGGCGGCGCCAAATGGGATATCGGCGACGCGCATCTGTCGACCGACCTGGCCTATACCACGTCGCAATATGGCAGCGACGAATGGAGCTTCGACAGCGCCTTTTCACGCGCGCCGACCGCGGACGTGCGCTTCTTCGTCGAAAATGGTTCGTCCTTCAGCCTGCCCGGTTTCGATCCGGCCGATCCCAAAAACTATATCTGGCGCGGCTATTTCGAGAGCACCTATCGCGTGCAGGGCAAGGGGTGGCAGTGGCGCGCCGATCTCGATTACCAGACGAACCTGTCGCTGATCCCGAAATTGCAGTTGGGCGTGCGGTGGACGGACCGCGACGCCTCGCTGCGCCGGGGCAACCGCTATGCCTATACGGAATGGCTGGCCATCCCGCTGAACCAGACGCCGACCGGGGATCTGGCGCTGACCCAGAACGCCTTCCGGGGCAATCAGGGCTTTACCAGCTGGCTGATGCCGACGCGGGACGGGATCGCGGGCAATGCCCCGGCGCTGCGCCAATATGCCTTCGAGGCGTTGCAGCGGATCGTCGCGGGCAATCCGACCGATCAGGGCTATCGCGACGCGCTCAACCGCTTTGCCTCGCCCGAGGTGCAGCTCGATCCGCTGGCCACCTTCCTGGCGCGCGAGAAGACCTATGCCTTTTACGGCCAGGCGAAATATGAGTTCGATATCGGATCGGTCCGCTTCGACGGTCTGGTCGGCACGCGCGTGGTCAACACGGTCGGGCGGTATAGCGGTGTGTCCAGCGTGACCTTCAACGGCGTCACCCGTGCCGAGCCGCGCAACACCAAGGCCAATTATGTCGACATCCTGCCGAACATCAGTCTGCGCATTCGCCCGACGGAAAAGTTGCAGGTGCGTTTCGGCTGGACGATCACCCGCACCAAGCCCGAATTCAGCCAGCTGAATCCGGCCATCTATATCAGCCAGAACACCGCGACCCCGGTGCCCAACCCCGTGCCCGATACCCGCTTCGCACCGGGGCTTCAGGGGCGGCCCGATGCGTATGGCGACGGCGGCAATCCGGGGCTTCAGCCGCTGACCTCGAAGAATTACGATGCGACGGTCGAATATTATTTCTCGCCCACCGCCTCGATCACCGCGGCCGTTTTCTACCGCGACCTGAAGGGCTTCATCAGCAACTATACGAACCGCACGATCGACCCTGTCTATGGCCTGCTGGAGATCAGGCGGCCCGAAAATGCGGGGAAGGGACGTATCAAGGGCTTCGAACTGGGGGGGCAGACCTTCTTCGACTTCCTGCCGGGGCTGTGGAGCGGCTTTGGCGTGCAAGCCAACACCACCTATCTGCAAGGCGAGCAGCAATATCCGGCCAATGTGTTCGCCAATGTCGGCGGCACGACGACCCCGCCATTCGTCTCGATCCCCGGCCTGTCGCGTTGGACCTACAATGTCGCGCTCTTCTATGAAAAGGGTGACGTCTCGACCCGCCTGTCGTGGAACAATCGCGATGCGTATCTGAACAGCAACTTCGTCAATGCGCAGGGCATCTATAATGGCGAAGGGACGGTTCGCATCCAGCGCCTCGACTTCTCGTTCAACTACAACATCACCAAGGAAGTGACGATCGCGGTCGACGCGGCCAATCTTCTGGCGCAGCCGTTCAACAATTACGCGCAATATGGCGACGGCCTGGTCTATCCGCGCGATATTCGCGACGAAGGCCGCTATTATGGCGTAGGCGTCCGCTTCCGCTTCTGACGGCCGACCCGCCTGGCCGACAGGCATGGAAAACCCCGCCGATCGGCCGATCGGCGGGGTTTTTTGTCATGTAGGAAGGATCAGACCAGCGCGTTGCGGCGGATCAGTTCCTTGTACCAGCGCGCGGACAGCTTGGGGGTGCGCTTCTGGGTGGCGAAGTCGACATAATGGACGCCGAACCGCTTGCCATAGCCGTCGGCCCATTCAAAATTGTCCATCAGGCTCCAGAGGAAATAGCCCTTGAGCGGGAATCCCTCGGCCGCCGCGCGGCGGAACTGGCCCAGATAGTTGCGCAGATACATGATCCGGTCGCCGTCATCGACCGTCCCCGCCGGGTTGAGCGTATCGTCGGCCGAGGTGCCGTTTTCGGAGATGTAGATCGCCTTGGGCTTCCACAGCTCGCTGGCCGCGCGGACGCCCCAATAGGCGGCCTCGGGGCCGACATAGAGCCAGGGCGAGGCCATGCGCGGCGACTGCGGCAGATGGGGCAGGGGGACATAGCCGCGCGGATCGCTCGCATCGGCCTTCACGAAGGTCGGCGTGTAGATGTTGAGCGCGACGAAATCGAGCGGGCTGCCGATCGCGGCCATGTCGCCCGCCTGTACCTTGGGCGCATCCGCCCCGGCCGAGGCGAGATAGCTGTCGATATAGCGGCCTTCCATGACGGCGGTCAGGAACATCGCATTCTCGTCGCGCATCGCCTTCTTGGTCGCCTCGATATGCTCGGGCGTCTCGATGACGGGGACGAAGATGCTGGCATTGTCGGCGATGCCGACCTCGGTCCCCGCCTTGGCATGGGCGCGGATCGCCTGCACGCCCAGGCCGTGCGCCAGGACGCCGTGATGGCGGACCTGGTTCACCTGTGCGGGGGGCAGCTTCAGGCCCGGCGCGTGGATTCCGACCATATGGCCCAGATCGGTGAAGCAGCGCAGCTCGTTGACCGTCATGAAGCGGTGGACGCGGTCGGACAGCTTGCCCGCCATGAAGCCCGCATAGTCCGCGAACGCCTTGGCCGTGTCGCGATTCTGCCAGCCGCCGGGCAGCGCCTGGGGCAGGTCCCAGTGGAACATGGTGACATTGGGCTGGATCCCCGCCGCCAGCAGCGCGTCGATGACGCGGTTATAGTAATCGAGGCCCTTCTGGTTGACCTTGCCGCGCCCCTCGGGGAAGATGCGCGACCAGGCGATCGACATGCGATAGGCCTTCACGCCCAGGTCGCTGAGCAGCGCGATATCGTCCTTGTAGCGGTGATAGCTGTCGCAGGCGATGTCGCCGGTATCGCCATTGGCGACCTTGCCCGGCGTGTGCGAGAACACGTCCCAGTTGGTCAGCCCGCGCCCATCCTCCTTGACCGCGCCTTCGATCTGATAGGCGGCGGTGGCGCAGCCCCAGAGGAAGTCCTTGGGAAAACTCAGGTCGGCGGTCTGCGCGGCGGCGCGTGCGGCGGCCAGCGTGCCGCCGCCGGTGGCGAGCGCGGCACCGCCCATCGCCATGCCGGTCTTCATGAAATCACGACGATCCATCGAATGTCCTTTTGTCCTGAAATCGAATTATGCAGAAACTTGGTGAACTCGGGCTGTCAGCGTGCCGGGGCGGGCGGCCGGGTCAGGTCGCTGGCCAGCCAGACCAGCGGCGCGTTCCAGTTGATCGCAACCTCGTTATGCGCATAGGCGCGCGCATCGTCGATCCAGCAGCGCTGGCCCACGCAATGCCCCTTCATCGGCGCGGAGGCGGGTTCGGGAAAGACGGTGCTGTTGGCCCCGCCGCTCAGCACGCCGGGCGGCGGTCCGGGCATGCGGGCATCCATCTGATGCGCCCAGAAACGGTGATGTGGGTTCTTCATGGGCTTCCACCCGAAGCCGCTGACATAGCTCTGGTCGAGCGGATTGCGGCCCAGCACATAATCCATCGTATCGACCGCCGCGTCGCGGTAGCGGGCCTGCCCGGTGAAGCGCGCGGCCAGCGCCAGGATCATGCCCCGGCCCAGAATGCCGCTGTTCGACCCCCAGTGATAGGCGGTGTCGGCAAAGGGGATGTGATAGCCCGACCGCGCTTCCTCGGCCAGGAAACGGTCGGCCAGGGCCACCAGCTTGGCGCGCGCGGCGGCGCGTTCGGCGGGCGCCACTCCGGTCGCGGTCGCCAGCGTGATGGTGCCCAGCGCGGCGGTGCTGCCCCAGCTCGGCTCGGCGGTCAGCGGCTCGGCATGGAGCGGCATCGCGTGCAGGGCCTCGGCCAGTTCGGGCATCCCGGTCGCGGCATAGAGTTCGGCGGTCGCCCAATAGAGTTCGTCGGACAGTTCGCCATCGCCGTAACCGCCGCTGCCGTTGAAGTCCTGCGCGGCATAGATGTCGGGATTGCGCCGCGCCGCGCGATACGCCTTGCCCGCCGCGACCAGGCAGCGTCTGGCGAAGGCGTCGTCGATCCCGCGCCAGATGCGCGCGCATTGCGCCGCCGTCGCGGCGAGGTTCAGCGTCGCGGCGGTGCTGGGCGGATAGAGCAGCCGCTCCTCATGATCGTCGGCGGGCGCGGTGGGCAGCGCCGTCCAGTTGCGGTCGGCGATCTTGTGATGCGCCATCCCGCCCGCATCGACCGGCGTCAGCTGCTTGACGCGCCCGGCCTGCCGCCCGACCGGCAGCGCCAGCGTCTGGCCGTCGGGCACCTGCATCGCCAGCAGGAAGCGCATTTCCCATGCCGTCTCGTCCAGCAGGTCGTTGATCCGGTTCCCGGCCTCGGGCAGCGCGGCGGCGCCATCGGGGAAGGGCGGCGACGCGGCATCGACCTCATAGAGATTTTGCAGCATCCACAGCGCGATGCCGCCATTGACGACATATTTGCCCTGGTCGCCCGCATCATACCATCCGCCGGTGACGTCCAGCCTATAGGGGCAGCCCGGCCAGACCGTGCCCGCCAGATCCGCCCCCTTGAAGCAGGTGACGACCTCCTTCGTATGACCGGCGGCCCGCGCCCATTGCGGCCCGCCGGCGAAATGCGCCTCGATCGGCACGCCTGCGCGCTGCTGGTAGAAGAAGTTCAGTGCGGCACGCGCCAGCGGGGCATAGACGCCTGCGTCGATGGTGAAGACGGGGCTGGTCCGCCCGTCCACCTGAAGCCGGTAGCGGCCCGGCGCGGCGAAGCGGCCGAAATCGATCTGGTGGACCCTGTCGCCCGAGGCGGCATCGGGGCCGAAGGGCGTGGTCCGCCCCTCCGCCACCGTCGCGCCGCTTTCGTTCAACAGCCGCCAGGGCAAGGGCTGCATGCCGTCATGCGCCAGGATGGCGCGCTTGGCGGTGTCGGGGCGAAAGCCGATCTGGTTGAGATGGGGCCCCGGCGCGTCGGTCGCACCGATCGCGGCCAGCGCCAGCAGGGGAAGAACGAACCGCTTCACAAGATCACTCCCTGCGCCCGCCCGGCATCGGGGGCGGTGCGCGCAAAATCATAGCCGGTGTCGTCGGCCTTCGACGCCCCCGTCATGCCCGTCATCGCGGGGGCGAGCGGCGAGGGCGCGACGGCGCGCAGGAAATCGCCATGGCTGGGCAGCCGCGCCCCCGTCTCGGCATAGCCCTGGTGCATCTGCGCCAGCGCCTGCGCCACCAGATTTTCATCGAGCGCATCGGCGGCGGGCTCCCACCCCTGCGGAACCAGCCCCTGGCCCAGGCAGACCGCGACCCAGCTGGGATTGCCGAACAGGTCATAGCCTTCGCGGAACAACCGCCCCTTGCCCGACCATAGCGCCATCTTGCGCGCCAGGCTGTCGGGCACGTCCATGGTGCGCACCCGGTCCCAGAAGGGCGTGTCGCTGCGCCGCGTCGCCTTGTAGTGGAGAATGATAAAGTCGCGCACATCCTCGTACAGGTCGTGCATCTGGCGGTTGAACTCGTCCCGCTCGGCAGGGTCGAAGCGGGCGTCGGGGAACAGCGCGATCAGCCGCTGGATCGCGGCCTGCACCAGATGGATGCTGGTCGATTCCAGCGGTTCCAGAAAGCCGCTCGACAGGCCCAGCGCCACGACGTTGCGGTTCCAGCTTTGCCGACGCCGCCCGGCGGTGAAGCGCAGCTGGCGCGGATCGCCCAGCAACGCGCCCTCCAGGCTGCCGAGCAGCTGCGCGCGCGCGGCATCGTCGTCCAGATACTCGCTGCAATAGACCAGGCCATTGCCCATCCGGTGCTGGAGCGGGATGCGCCATTGCCAGCCCGCCTGCCGCGCGGTCGCGCGGGTGAAGGGATCGGGTTCGCGCGGGTCGGGCAGCGCGCACGGGGCGGCGATGGCGCGGTCGCAGGGCAGCCACCGGGCATAGCTTTCATAGCCGGTGCCCAGCGCCTCCTCGATCAGCAGGCCGCGAAAGCCCGAGCAGTCGATGAACAGGTCGCCCTCGATTCGGCGGCCATCGGCCAGCGTCACCGCCTCGACATAGCCGTCCTCGGGGCGCAGCCCGACCGCCTCGATCCGCCCCTCGATCCGCGTCACCCCGCCACGTTCGGCATAGCCGCGCAGATAGCGGGCATAGAGCGAGGCGTCGAAGTGGAAGGCGTAGAACAGCTCGCGGATCGGCGAGCGCGCATCGGGTTTGGCGCGCCCGAACTTGCCCCCACGCGCCGCGACCGCGCTCATCGCCCAGTCGGCGATGTCGGGCAGCGCGGGCGTGCGGCTCTTCTCGCGCAGCCAGAGCTGGTGGAAATGGACGCCCTGCAAATCCTGGCCATAGCGTCCGAAGGGGTGGAAATAGCGCTCGCCGCGCTCGCCCCAGTCGACGAACTCGATCCCCAGCTTGAACGTGCCGCCGGTCGCGGCGAGAAACTCATTCTCGTCCAGCCCCAGCATCTGGTTGAAGGTGATGATCGGCGGGATCGTCGCCTCGCCGACGCCGACCGTGCCGATCTCCTCGGACTCGATCAGCGTGACCTGGGTATAGCCGTTGTTGAGCAGCCGCGCGAAGGCGGCGGCGGCCATCCATCCGGCGGTGCCGCCGCCGACGATGACGACCCGGCGGATGCTGTGGTCATGGGATGTCGTCATCGGGCAAGGCGTCTCATCTGGGCGGCCCGCCATTCGGCATGGGCAGGAAGGCGGGGCAGGGCGGCGGCGATGGCGTTGGTGAAGCGGTCCATCATGCCCCGCAACTCGGCGAAGGTCATGGTCTCGGCCAGCGGATCGACGCGGCGCGGCAGGACACCCTGACCCAGCAGGATCGCGGCCCAGCTGTCACGCGCGAACGTCTCTTCCTCATAGAAGGGCAGGCGGCCGCGCTCGGCGAATTGCCCCAGCGTATGCGCCAGGCTGGCGGGCGGCTCGGCCTGCGCCACCGCCTGCCACATCGGCTCGGGGCGGCGCGCGGTGCGGTAATGCGCGGCGAGGAAGTCGCGCACCCGCTCGGCCTCGGCCAGGGTCTGGCGGTTGAAATCCGCGCGCTCGACCGGGGCCATGTCCGCATCGGGCAGCATCGCGACCAGCCGGTCGATCGCGCTCAGCGCCAGATGGAGGTTGCACCATTCCAGCGGCTCGACCTGGGTGGCGGCATCGCCGATCGCGACGCAATTGCCGCGCCAGGGCTGGGGGCGGGTGCCGGGGCGGATCGTGACGGGCCGGTTCGGTGTCGCGCCGTCCGTCGCCAGCATCGCGGCGGCCCGCGCATCGGGCAGATGGGCGGAGGCATAGGCGATCCCGACCTGCTCGCCGCTCGACCAGCGCCATCCCGCCGCATGGGCGGTGACGGGGGTGAGCACCGGCGGCCCTTCGCCCCCCTGGCGGCTGCCGAGCAGCACCCGGTCACAGGGCAGCCAGGCACTCCAGTCCTGCCGCTCCGCGTCGATCGCGCCGCGCAGCTGCGCCGCCGGGCCGGTCGCATCGACATACAGGTCGGCCGCCAGCGTCTCGCCGCCGGTCAGCCGGATGCCGGAGAGGAAGCCGCGCGCGTCGCAGGCCGCCTCGGCGATCTCGCCGATCGTCTCGCGCACCCCGACATGCAGGGCGAAGGCGCGCATCATCGCGCGGTGCCGGTCCAGGTCGAGCGTCAGGCCATAATCGTGCGCGGCGAACAGCGTGTCGGGCGTCGGCGGTACGAAGCGCCCCGCGCGCGCGGCTTGGGCGGCGGGGGAAAAGCCGTCGAACGGGGTGGTGCTGCCCTCGCGTGCCGCCCGCACCCAGTGGAGGTGGAAGGCGGCCGGACCGATGGCATGGCCATAGGAGCCATAGGCATGGACGTAATCGGGCAACCCCTCGGCCCAGCCCGCAAAGCGCGTGCCCAGCCGATAGCCCGCCCCGGCACGCGTCACCCCGTCATCCTCGCCCAGCCCCAGATCGGCCTGGAAACCGGGAAGCGAGGGCAGGGTGCAGGCGATCCGGTCCGCCAGCGCATCGGGCGCGATCGCGGTGGCGAGCAGCGTGACGTCGAGGAACGGCGCGCGCCGCTTGAACGCGGCGGCGGCGCACCAGCCGGTCAGCCCGCCGCCCGCGACCAGGACCCGCGTGATGGCACGCGCCGTCATGCCGCCTCCACTATCGGGCAATAGCGTTGCAGGAAGGCGCGGTGATCGGGCCGCGCGCCGACATCGGCATCGATCTCCGCCCGCAGGTCCGCGACCGCGCGGGTCAGCGCGTCGGCCCTCGCGACATCGGCGCGCGGGTCCCAGCCTTCGGGCAGGATGCCCTGGCCCAGATAGACCGCGATCCAGCTGGCATCCAGGAACACGCCCTCTCGATATTTCACCACCCGCGCCCGCCTGCGCCACAATTCCATCTTCTCGGCCAGGCTGTCCGGGATGGGCATGGTGCGGACATAGTTCCAGAAGGGGGAATCGTCGCGGGTCGTGGCGTGATAATGCAGGATCAGGAAGTCGCGGATCCGGTCATATTCCAGGTCGATGATCCGGTTGAACTCGTCGCGGTCCGACGCGGCCATCCCGCGCTCGGGAAACAGTTCGATCAGCGCGGTGATCGCCTGCTGCACCAGATAGATGCTGGTCGATTCCAGCGGTTCCAGAAAGCCGCTGGCCAGCCCTATGGCCACGCAATTGCCGACCCAGCTGCGCCGCCGCCGCCCCGCCTTGAAGCGCAGGAGGCGCGGGCTGGCGAGCGGTTCGCCCTCCACCGCCTGCTCCAGCGCGCGCGCCGCCTCGTCGTCGCCGATGAAGTCGCTGGCATAGACATAGCCATTGCCGGTGCGGTGCTGGAGCGGGATGCGCCAGCGCCATCCGGCGGGCATCGCGATCGCGCTGGTATAGGGGGTGACGGCGGTCTCGGTCCGGCACGGCATCGCCACCGCGCGGTCGGTCGGCAGCCATTTCGACCAGTCCTCGAACGGCTCCTCCAGCGTCTGCCCCAGCAGGAGCGAGCGGAAGCCCGAACAGTCGATGAAGAGGTCGCCCTCCACCCGCTCGCCATCCGCCAGCGTGACCGCGCGGATCAGGCCGCTCTCGCCGTCGCGCTCGACATCGACGACCATCCCTTCGGTCCGCACCGCGCCGGCCTCCTCCGCCAGTTGCCGCAGATAGGGGGCAAAGAGCAGCGCATCGAACTGATAGGCATAGCCGAAGGTCGAAGAAAGGTCCTCGCGATCCCGCCCCGGATGGTCGAACCGCCCCGCGCGCGCCAGGGCACAGGCATAGGACAGCCGGTCGAGCGGGGGCGGCGCGTGCCCCTCCCGCGCCAGCCGCGTCCAGTAATGGTGGAAGTCGATCGGGCCCGAACCGCGTCCGAAGGTGCCGAAGGGATGGATATAGCTGTCCCCGATCCGGCCCCAGTCGCGAAACTCGATCCCCAGTTTGAACGTCGCGCGGGTGCGCGCCATGAAATCGGCCTCGGCGATGCCCAGTCGTTCGTTGAAGGCGCGGATATGGGGCAGGGTGGCCTCGCCGACGCCGACCACGCCGATCGCCTCGGATTCGATCAGCCGTACCGAACAGCGTCCTGAAACGAGACGCGTCAGCGCGGCGCCGGCCATCCACCCGGCGGTCCCGCCGCCCACGATGACGACCCGCAGCCGATCCGTTGTCACGCTACCATCCCCCCCTTTTGGCCTCGATTCCCGTGCCAATTTTCCAAGTCATGCCGCGCCTTGGCCCATGCCGCAATCCGTCGCGATGCGAAGCGTGGCAGGAATGTCGCACCTTGGCCCGGATCGGCCATTTTTAAGATCAGTATCTTGTTGTTTTGCGGCTGGTAGCGCAATCATGTTGCGGTGAATCGCGGTAACAGTCGCGATCGCGACCTAGTCTGCGACGTCAATAGTGGCGCGCACAAAAGGGGGGGATGACCGTTATGCGCAGCTTTGCGCCGCTCACGTCCAATACCAATCGTTTTTCGCGCCTTCTGTTCGGGGCGTCCGCCGGTGCGCTGTGCATCGCCTCGCTGAGCGCGCCCGCCTTCGCGCAGGCCGCCGATCCGCAGGCTGCGGCCGGAGCGGACCAGTCCACCTCCTCGCCGACCGGATCGGTCGCGGGCCAGGGTACGGCCGGATCGGCGACGCCGCCGACCAGCGCCGCTGTCGGTACCGCCGGATCGCAGCCCGCCGCGGGCGACGAGCTCGGCAGCGAAAAGGAAGTCGTCGTCACCGGCATCCGTCAGAGCCTGGCGAACGCCCAGTCGATCAAGCGCAATTCCGACACCGTGGTCGACGCGATCACCGCCAGCGACATCGGCGCGCTGCCCGACCGCTCCGTGACCGAGGCGTTGCAGCGCGTGCCCGGCGTGTCTATCAGCCGCTTCGCCGCCGCCAACGATCCCGATCACTTCTCGGTCGAGGGTTCGGGCGTCGCGGTGCGCGGCCTGACCTTCGTCCGGTCCGAGTTCAACGGCCGCGACACCTTCTCGGCGGGTATCGGCGGGCAGGCGATCAACTTCTCCGACGTGCCTGCCGAACTGCTGGGCTCGGTCGAGGTGTACAAGAACGCCACCGCCGATCTGATCGAGGGCGGCCTGGCTGGTACGGTCAATCTGAACACCCGCAAGCCGTTCGACAACAAGGGTTTCCATATCGGCTTCACCGCCGAGGGCAATTATGGCGACTTCAAGAAGAAATGGTCGCCGACGGGCTCGCTGCTGGTCAGCAACACCTGGGATACCGGCATCGGCCGCTTCGGCCTGCTCGGCAACATCTCCTACTCGCGCGTCCGCAGCCGGGCGGACAGCATCCGCATCACCAATATCCAGACCCGCGACAACACGCTGGCACTGGCGGCCAATTCGACCACCGCGCAGAATTGCCGCAACCCCTTGCCCGGCACGGTCGACCAGACGACGCTGCCGGTCGGCGGCACGACCGGGTTCGCCTGCGGCGCGGCCAGCACGCCGGGCGCGGACGGCTATCTCGACCCGGCGTCGCTGCGCTACGCACCGATCGGCGGCCAGTTCGCGACGCAGGAATTCGATCGCAAGCGTGACGGCATCGCGCTGGCGGGCCAGTGGCAGAGCAATGACGAGCGCACCGTCCTGACCGCGCAGTTCCTGCGGACCCACACGGTCAACAACACGTCGGAGCGGACCTTCGAGACCGCGCCCGACCTGGCCGAATACAACACCTATCCGGTGGGCTGTCTCCAGAACAACCTCGGTCCCAACAACGCGACGATCGCCCAGTGCCCGACCGGCACGACCAAGAACTATGTCTATGACGCCAACGGCCTGTTCCAGTCGGGGTACATCACCGCGCCCGGCAACGGGTATCGCGCCAGCTGCAGCGGTCAGGCGACCTGCTGGGTTCCCACCGGCGGTACGCAGCAGTCGCTGGCGCGCGGCATGACGCGGGACGAGAACACCGTCACCGACTTCGGCGTCAACCTGAAGACCCAGCTGGACGACCATTGGTCGGTCAATCTCGACGGCGACTATACCCGTGCGAAGAAGACCAACACCGATCTGCGCGTGTTCGGCTCGACCTTCGCCGACTCCGAACTCGACCTGTCGGGCAATCTGCCGGTCGTCATCCCGCACAAGCCGACGACGCTCCAGGCGAGCTGGGCGACGCCCAACCCGACCTTGAACCAGCAAAGCGATTCGCAATATTTCGCCAACCGCAACGTCCAGTTCTGGCGCGCGGCGATGGACCATCTCGAAGAGAGCGTGGGCCGCGAATATGCGTTCAAGGCCGATGTCGACTATAAGTTCGACGAGGGTAGCTTCTTCACCCGCGCCCGGTTCGGCGCCCGCTATGCCGACCGCGCGTCGGAAGTCCGCTACACCACCTATAACTGGGGCGCGCTGTCGGAAGTCTGGTCGGGCAGCAACCCGGTGTCCTTCGCGCAGCAGCCGGGCCAGACCGAGCTCTATACCTTCCCGAACTTCTTCCGTGGTGCGACCAACGGTTCGCCGTCCGCCTATTACTATACCGGCAACATGACGGACGATTACCAGCAGGCGGCGGCCTATTTCCAGTCGATCGGCAATTTGTGGAAGTCGGCCAATGGTTCGACCGCCACGACCTGGTCGCCGCTGGCGCAGCGGGCGGGCGTCGTGTCGGGCACGCCGTATCTGCCGTCGGAAATCCAGCTGGTGAACCAGCAGGACAAGAACGCCTTTGCCCAGTTGAACTTCGCGACGCCGGGCGATCTGTTTCCGGGCGTTCGGATGAGCGGTAATATCGGCGTCCGCTATGTCCTGACCGACGTGACCTCGGCGGGTTCGATCGGTGCGCCGACCCGGCAGCAGACGGGCACGACCGACGAGTTCGAGGTCCGGTGCGCGCCGCAGACCACGACGCAGAATGGCGTCAGCGTCACCGCCGTCCCGACGGGCATCTGCCAGCTTGGCAGGCCAGCCTATAACGCGATCCGGCAATTCTCGACCGGGGTCACGACGCCCGATACGGCGCGCAGCCAATATCATTACTGGCTGCCGAGCATGAACCTGAAGTTCGGGATCGGTCGCGACGTGGTGCTGCGTCTGGCGGCGTCGAAGGTGATGACGCGTCCGGACTTCGCCAATATCCGCAACTTCCTGCAACTCGGCTTTGATGCCAATGGCGGCCAGATCACGGCAACGGCGGGCAATCCCTATCTGAAGCCCGCCACCGCGTGGCAGTTCGACGCCACGGTCGAATGGTATTTCGCCCGCGTCGGCCAGCTGTCGTTGGACGTCTTCTACAAGTCGGTGAAGGACTTCTTCTACCAGTCGGTCACCACCCGCAACATCACCAGCAACGGCATCACCCAGTCGGTGCTGGTGCGCGGGCCCTCCAACTATGACGGCACGGGCAAGATCAAGGGCTTCGAGGCGGCGTATCAGCAGACCTTCGACTTCCTGCCGGGGCTGCTCGGCGGTCTGGGGGCGAGCGGCAGCTATACCTATATCGACAGTTCGGGCCTGCCCAACTCGTTCCTGAACGGCGGTGCTCCGGCCAACAATTCCAACATCAAGCCGGGCAATATTCCGCTGGAGGGGCTGTCGCGGCATACGGTCAACGCCGCGCTCTTCTATGAAAAGGGTCCGGTGTCGCTGCGGGCGGCGTATAACTGGCGTTCGAAATATCTGCTGACCCCGGCGGACGTGATCTTCCCCTATACCTCCATCTATCAGGATGCAGGCGGGCAGCTCGACGCGTCGGCGTTCATCAACCTGAACAAGTATCTGAAGATCGGCGTGCAGGGCGTGAACCTGGCCAATCAGGTCATCAAGACCGAGCAGGCCTATATCAGCGGTTCGACCGCCACGGCGCCGCGCTCGTACATCGTCAACGACCGCCGCTTCACCTTCGCGCTTCGCGGCACCTTCTGATCCGGAAGGTTCGGCCGGGGCCTTCGGGCTCCGGCCGGAGCGTGACGTCCGACCGCCCGTTTCCCGTGGGGAGGCGGGCGGTCCTTTTGGGATGGCGGGTGGATTCCCGCCCCCCGTTCAGCCCATCAGTTATGCGGCAATTTCGACCGATCGAAGCCCGGCCCCAGATCGAGCAGGAAGGCCGGTCCGACTTCGATCACCTGCTTGGCGCCCGCCAACTGGACCGAGATATTGGCCTTGCCCGCGGCATAGGCCTGGTTCGCGACGCCGGTGACATAATAGCGTTTCCAGGTCGATCCGACCCGAACCGGCTCGGTCGCGATTGGGGTGTAAGGCGGCTCCGATCCGCCCATGCCCACCGGGATCGTCACCGGCGCGGCGTCGGTCGCATCGGGCGCGCGCAGGAAGACCATGACCAGCATCGTGTCACCCGCCGCGATCGGCTTGACCGTCGGATAGGTGACGCCGCTGTCCCAGGGATTGGCCCCGGCGCGTGCGACCTTGATCTGGACCGCGGCCCCGCCGGGAACCTCGGCGGCGGCCACCTGCCTGGCGGTCTGGTTGGGGCCATAGGGATTCCACCCGATGCCTGGTGCGTTGACCGCCTTGTCGAAGATGCTGGGCTGTGCGGCGGCGCTAGGTGCGGCCTGTCCCGGCGCGGCGGGCAGCGTGGCCAATAGCATGGCAATAAGTCCGATCATGCTCCTTCTCCCCATTTTGGAACGGCCGGTCGTTCCGGTCCGTCGCCAAAATCGTATCGCGCCCGGTCCGTTTTCCTCAAGGGGAAACTCGCCGGGCGCGATCCTGTTACTGGCCGACGATCCTGACCAGCGGCGCCAGCGTCTGGCCGGTCGGCAGGCGGCCCCCGGCGGTCAGCTGGCGGGTCGCGTCGTTCCAGCGCAGCGTGGCGCTGCGCCCGCCGCCGGTGCGATAGGCGTTGGTCGTGCCGTCATCGTCATAAAGGGTGAAGCTGGCATCGCGGCCGGGATAGACGCGGATGCTCTCCAGGGCTTGCGCGGTCGCGGTGCTCGGCACCTGGACGCCCATCGGCACGATCGACCCCGCCCGCACGAACAGCGGGATATGATCGATCGGCGCCGCTGCCTCGATCCACTGGCCGCCCGTATAGCGCTTGTCGGTCCACCAGTCATACCAGTCGGTCCCGGCGGGCAGATAGACGCGGCGCGTGGTCTGCCCCTGTTCGGTGACGGGCGCGACCAGGAAGGCGGGGCCGAACATATATTCGTCGCCCAGCGTCTTCACGACCGGATCGTTGGGGAAGTCCATGAACAGCGCGCGCATGAACGGCGCGCCGCTCTGGTTCGTCTGCCGCCCCAGCGCATAGATATAGGGCATCAGCGCATAACGGAGCCGCAGGCTGCTCGCCAGGATCGGCTCGGCCGCCTTGCCATAGTCCCACAGCGCAGTGCCCGGCCGCTGGCCATGGATGCGCAGCGTCGGGGTGAAGGCGTTATACTGGAACCAGCGGACGAACAGCTCGGGATAATCGCGGTACGACGGCGCCATCGCGGTCGCGCCCGCCGGATCGACCAGCACCGGGGCTTGCGCCTCCGGCCCGTTCGGCCATTGCCAGCCGCCCGTGTCGCTCGACCAATAGGCGATGCCGCTGGCGGTCATGCCGAGCCCGGCGGGCACCTGCCGCTTCAGCGCTTCCCAGTTGGACTGGACGTCCGACGACCAGAACAGGCAGCCATTGGCCTGAGTCCCCAGATAGGCGGCGCGGCACAGAATGACGTTGCGCATGTTCGGCCGGTCGCGCGCCGACCCGTCCGCGACGCTGGCGGTGTGGAGCAGCGGATAGACGTTGCGATAGCGGTCGCCCGAGCCGATCGCGAAGAAATGCCCCTCCGGCACCAGATCGGGTTCGGTCTCGTCCAGCCAGGCATAGTCGAAGCCGTTGGAAAAGATATTGTCGCGGATCTTGCCCCAGAACCACTCGCGCGCCTCCGGATTGGTGCTGTCGATCAGCGCGCCCGCCCGGTCGGAGCGGATGGGCAGACCGTCGACCGGCTTGCCGTCCTTGTCCTTCATCAGCCAGCCCTTGGCCGCCAGCGTGTCGAACCAGCGGCTCTCGCGCTCGAAACGCGGCCAGATGCTGATGATGCTGCGCATGCCCATCGACTTCAGATGCGCGTTCATCCCCGCCGGATCGGGAAAGGCGGTGCGGTCGATGTCGAGCTGCCCCATCCGCGTCCAGTAGAACCAGTCGAGCACCATGATGTCGAGCGGCAGGCCCCGGCTGCGATAGCCGTCGGCGATCTCGGTCAGCTGGCCTTGCGTCTCATAGCGCGCCTTGCTCTGGATCAGGCCGAACGCAGCCTTGGGCGGCAGCGGCGTCGCGCCGGTCAGGCGGGCGTAACCGGCATAGAGCTCGTCCGCCGTCTTGCCGGCGATCACGAAGAAGGACACCCGCTCGCCGACATTGGACTGGAACTTGGTCGCGTTCATCAGGCCGGGCGAGACGGTCGCGGCCGAGGGATTGTCCCACAGGATCGCATAGCCCTTGTCCGTCACCATGAACGGCACGCAGACGGACTCGCCGCCGGGCCGGTCATAGTCGTGGCGGCAGTCGATCGTCCGGCCGCGCAGGTCGAGCACGCCGTCCTGATACTGGCCCAGCCCGTAATAATGGGTGTCGGGGGTGTCGGCGAAGTTCGCCCCGACCTTGAACGTCGCCTCGCCCGAGACGGTGTGCGGCGCCATCTCCCACCCGTTCATCCGGGTCAGCGGCTTGCCGTCGGCCCCGGCGAAGCTGATCGCGACGGGGGGCAGCGAGGGCGCGAAGTAACGCTCCATCTGGCTGGGCGGCTTGGGCCAGGGCTGGGCGGCGACGGTGACGTTCAGCCCGGCCGAGGTGAAGATATCGCCGCTGGCATCGGTGCGATGGGTCCAGCCGGTCGCATCGCTCCGGGCGGTGATGCCATAGCCGGGCTTGGCCTCCGCCAGCGCGCGGTCCATCGCGATGGTGACGCGGACGATGCCGGGGGCATAGGGTTCGACCGAGACCTGCGCGCCGTTGCGCTCGATCGTCGCCAGCGGATCGGCCGAGAGGGCGAGGGGGGCGCTGCCGCAGAGCAGCGCGGCGGCGGCGATCAGTCGCTTCGCCATTCGTCCGCGTCGGTCGCCCGGCGCCGTGGCGCGCGCTATGCTTCGCATGATCCTCATCCCCTTTTGAAACCCGATTATGTGACCGCTAACCCCTATCGCCCCGTCATGCGGCGGGGAAGTGGTTGATTTGCCCGGTCAGGCCATGAACGGGTCGCTCACCGTGGCGCGGTTCGCCTGGTCCTGCCGCCCGGCCAGGCGACGGCGATAATCGGCTTGAGTCGCGCGGGTCAGCATCATGTCGTACCAACCCAGATCGGCGGCCAGCGACCAGCGATGCGCGCCGGGGGCCAGTGCCACGGTCCGCGTCTCGCCGCCCCCGGCCGTGGCGCGCACCATGCGAAGATCGGCGATCGCGGCGGGGACGGTCAGGTGCAGCATGTCCTCGGCGATCCGCCATTGCAGCGGCTGTGGCATCGCGCCCCGTCCCGCCAGATGCCGGTGGAATCCGCCCGGTCCCAGGATCCAAAGGTCGTAGCGACCCTCGGCATCGAGGTTCCAGCGATCCTCGATCCGGGTGCCGGCGTCGAGCGTATAGCGGCGCGGCACGCGGTCGAGCGCCAGCCGATCATAGACATGGAAGACCGCGCCCGCGCCCTCCGCCTGAAACCGCAGGCCAAGGCCGTCGACCCCCGCCAGTTCCTGCACCTCGAGCCGATAGGGCAGGGGGCGGGCGCGGCGGAGGCCGGGCTCCTGACGGGGCATGCCGGGCGACAAGGGTGCCTGCGGGCTGACCTGTCCCTTGATCGCGGCCGCCCGGATCGCCTCGCCGCGCGGATCGGGCAGGCGGGGCGCGGCATCGCCGGTCGCGGCGAAGTCGAACGCACTGGTCAGGTCGCCGCAGATCGCGCGTCGCCAGGGGGAGATATTGGGTTCGTGAAAGCCGAACCGCGTCTCCAGGAAGCGGATGACGGAGGTGTGGTCGAAGACCTGCGAGTTGACCCAGCCGCCCCGGCTCCAGGGCGACACGACATACATGGGCACGCGCGGCCCCAGGCCATAGGGGCGGCCGCGATAGGCGGGCTTGTCGACATCGGCATCGCCGGTCGAGGGCACGTCATGATATTCGCCCGTCAGATTGACGGTCGAGCCGCCGAGCGGCTGGCCATCCGCACCCCGCGACGGCGGCGCGGGCGGCGGGACATGGTCGAAAAAGCCGTCATTCTCGTCGAACATCACGAACAGAGCGGTCCGCGCCCAAACCTTGGGATCGGCGGTCAGCGCGTCGAGCAACTCGGCGGTATAGGCCGCGCCCTGTGCCGGGCTGGAGGGGTTGGGATGTTCCGACCCGGCGGCGGTGGCGATGACATAGGACACCTGCGGCAGCCGCCCGGCGAGCACATCGGCCTTCAGCACGTCCAGCCCGCGCGTGGTCAGCGCCCGATCCTTCAACGCCGGATCGCCGCGCCCATGATGCGCCTCGCGAAAGGCGGCGAAACCGACCAGCGGATTGTCGGTGAAATTGTCCGCCATGTCCTGATAGATGCGCCAGTCCACGCCCGCCGCCTGCATCCGCTCGACCGTGCTGGTCCAGCGATAAGGATCGGCCGCGCCGCCATTCTCGGCAAAGCTGTCATGCGAATTGCTGATCGCCGGGCCGCCTGCCTTGCCAGACGGATCGTTGGTGCCGGTCCACAGGAACAGCCGGTTGGTGTTGGTCCCCGTCTGGATCGCGCAGTGATAGGCGTCGCAGATCGTAAAGGCCTCGGCCAACGCGAACTGGAAGGGCAGGTCGGCACGGGCATAATGGCCCATCGCGCGCTGCTGCTTGGCCTCGGGCCAGTGCGCCATGCGGCCTTCGTCCCAGGCGGCTTGTGCGTCGGGCCAGGTGTGCGGGGTGCCCTCCATCCGCATCAGATCGAAATGGGCACGCGTGTCGAGCCGGAAGGGCGACACCAGACGCGGGCCGTCGGGAGCGGTGCGGTCCATCTGCTGCCAGACGGTGCGTGGCTCGCCGCTTGGCATGGCCGGGGCGAGCGGAATGGAGAAGCGGTCGCCAAAGCCGCGCACCCCGCGCATGGTGCCGAAATAATGATCGAAGCCGCGATTCTCCTGCATCAGGATGACGACATGCTCGACATCGCGGATCGTGCCGGTCCGCCGGTCGGGCGCGATCGCGGCGGCGCGGGCGATCGCGGGGGGCAGGGCGCTGGCTCCGGCAAGGGCGGCACCGGCGGAAAGGAGCGAGCGGCGGGAGAGTGAAACCATGTCCCGCCATGGCGGAAATCATTGACGTTTCCATGACGCCATTTTCTTCCTCCCCTGCAAGGGGAGGTGGCGCGCGCAGCGCGTCGGAGGGGTGTCCCGCTACCGAGAGGGTGACACCCCTCCGTCAGGCCTGACGGCCTGCCACCTCCCCTTGCAGGGGAGGAATGTAAGGCCCGACTATATGCCGTCTATATGCGAAACCGGGGGATCGCCCTCGCATTGCTACGGCGCACAGGCCTAATTGCCCGGCCCTGGAGGTCGCCCATTTCTTCGCGGCGGCCTGTCCATAGGGGCCTATATGAAGACCATCACCATTTGCGCCGCCACGGCGCTGTTCGTGTTTCCGGCCGCCGCATCGGCGCAGACCGCCGAGATCGCGCCGCCGCCGCCCATGACCGTCAGCGGGTCGGCCGCGATCGTCTCCGACTATCGCCTGCGCGGCATCTCGCAGTCGGACGAACATATGGCGGTGCAGGCCGGTATCACGCTGACCCATGAGAGCGGCGCCTATGTCGGCACCTGGGCGTCGAACCTGGCGGGGTGGGGCACCTTCGGCGGCGCGAACATGGAACTGGACCTGATCGGCGGGTACAAGACCCGGATCAGCCCGACCGGCACGCTGGACGTCGGGCTGACCTGGTACATGTATCCGGGCGGCGCGAACACGACCGACTATGCCGAACCCTTCGCCAAGCTGTCGGGCACGACCGGCCCGGTCTCGCTGACCGCCGGTGTCGCCTATGCCCCCAAGCAGCAGGCGATCGGCAAATGGTATGACAACGGCGCCAGTGCGGCGGCGGGCGTCTACGACCATCCGGGTGCCAAGAGCGACAATCTGTATCTCTGGGGCGACGGCGCGGCGGCGATCCATGGCACGCCGATCACCGCCAAGGCGCATATCGGCCATAGCTGGGGCATGGACGGCCTCGGCCCCAACGCCACCGCGCCGACGCCGACCGGCGACTATTGGGACTGGTCGCTGGGCGCGGACACCAGCTGGCGCAACCTGACGCTGGGTCTGGCCTGGGTCGACACCGACATTTCCGACCGCAAGGCCGCCTATCTGCGGCCGAGCTTCAGCAAGGGGCAGGACGGCACCGGCAATATCGCGGGCAGCACCTTCCTCGCCACCCTCACCGCTGCCTTCTGAGGAGCCGCACTATGGACGATCTGATCTGGTTGCTGGTCATGGCCGGGCTGGTGGCGGCGACGCTCGCCTATGCCCGCCTTTGCGACCACGCGTGAGGAGGGCGGAGCCATGACCCTCGACCTCTGGCTGGCGGCGCTGACCGCGCTTGGCCTTCTCGTCTATCTGGTGGCGGTGCTGATCCGCCCCGAACGCTTCTGAAGGAGGCGGCATCATGACGCTTCAAGGATGGGCCCTGATTTTGGGCTTCGTCGCGATCCTGCTCGCGCTGACCAAGCCGGTCGGCGCATGGCTGTTCGCGCTGTACGAGGGGCGGCGCACGGCCCTCCACGCTGTGCTCGGTCCCGTCGAGCGCGGCTTCTACGCGCTGTCGGGCATCGACCCGGAGGCGCAGCAAGGCTGGCGCCGCTATGCGCTGCACATGCTGATCTTCAACATCGCGTTGATGGTCTTCACCTATGCGGTGCTGCGCCTGCAATATTATCTGCCGGGAAATCCGCAGGGGCTGGCCGGGCTGACCCCGCATCTGGCGTTCAACACCGCGATCAGCTTCACCACCAACACCAACTGGCAAAGCTATGCGGGCGAGTCGACCATGTCGAACCTGTCCCAGATGCTCGGTCTGACCATCCACAATTTCCTGTCGGCGGCGACCGGCATCGCGCTGGCCTTTGCGCTGTTCCGGGGCTTTGCGGGGCGCGAGACGAAGAATCTCGGCAATTTCTGGGCCGATGTGACGCGCATCACTCTCTATCTGCTGCTGCCGATTTGCGTCGTCTACACCCTGTTCCTGATCGCCAGCGGCGTGCCGCAGACCATGGCGGGCGTCGTCAGCATCGACACGCTGGAGGGCGTGCGCCAGTCGATCCTGCTCGGCCCGGTGGCGAGCCAGGAAGCGATCAAGATGCTCGGCACCAATGGTGGCGGCTTCTTCAACGCCAATAGCGCGCATCCGTTCGAGAACCCGACCGCGCTCACCAATTTCGTCCAGATGCTGTCGATCTTCGTGATCGGCTTCGGCCTGACCTGGTGCTTCGGCAAGGCGGTCGGCAATACGCGCCAGGGCTGGGCGATCCTGGCCGCGATGATCCTGCTGTTCCTGGGCGGCGCGACCGTGGCCTATTGGGCGGAAGCGGCGGGCAACCCCGTGCTGCACCAGCTGGGCGTGGCGGGCGGCAATATGGAGGGCAAGGAGGTGCGCTTCGGCGTCGCCGCCTCGGCGCTGTTCGCGGCGGTCACCACGGCGGCATCGTGCGGCGCGGTCAATGCGATGCATGACAGCTTCACCGCGCTGGGCGGCATGATCCCGCTGTTCAACATGCAGCTGGGCGAAGTCGTCATCGGCGGCGTCGGGGCTGGCATCTATGGCTTCCTGCTGTTCGCCATCCTGGCGGTGTTCGTCGCAGGGCTGATGGTCGGCCGTACGCCCGAATATGTCGGCAAGAAGATCGAGAGCCGCGAGGTTAAGCTCGCCGTCCTCGCCATCGCCGTCCTGCCGCTGTTCATCCTGGGGATGACCGCTTTGTCCTGCGTGACGGGGCAGGGGCTGGCGGGTCCGCTCAACAAGGGGCCGCATGGTTTCGGCGAAATCCTCTATGCCTTTACCAGCGCGGTGGCGAACAACGGCTCGGCCTTTGCGGGCCTGACCGCCTCTACCCCCTGGTATGACGGTCTGCTGGGCGTCGCGATGTGGGTCGGCCGCTTCTTCATCATCGTGCCGATGCTCGCCATTGCCGGGAGTCTCGCCGCGAAGAAGCATGTCCCGGCCTCGGCCGGCTCCTTCCCGACCACGGGTGTGCTGTGGATCGGTCTGCTCGTCGGCATCGTGCTGGTGCTGGGCGGCCTGACCTTCCTGCCGAGCCTCGCCCTTGGTCCCATCGCCGATCATCTCGCGATGATCCGCGGTCAACTCTTCTGATCGGGAGCGCCATTCATGGCCAATTCCCCTACCAAGAGCCTGTTTACCGCCGAGCTGGTGCTCCCGGCGATCAAGGCCTCGTTCGTCAAGCTCAATCCCCGCGAGCTGATCCGCAACCCGGTGATGTTCGTGACCGCGGTGGTAGCCGCGCTGCTGACCGTGCTGCTCGTCGTCGGGCATGACGGGCTGACCACCGGGTTCAAGCTGCAGCTGGTCGTCTGGCTGTGGCTGACCGTGCTGTTCGGCACCTTCGCCGAGGCGCTGGCCGAAGGGCGCGGCAAGGCGCAGGCGGCCTCGCTTCGTGCCGCCAAGGCCGAACTGACCGCCAAGCGGCTGAAGGGCGTTGGCCATGAGTGGGAGAATGTCCCCGCCAGCGCGCTCAAGATCGGCGACGTCGTGCTGGTCGAGACCGGCGACCTCATCCCCTCGGACGGCGAAGTCGTTGCCGGCGTGGCGTCGGTCAACGAAGCGGCGATCACCGGCGAGAGCGCGCCGGTGATCCGCGAGGCGGGTGGCGACCGTTCGGCGGTGACGGCGGGCACCCGCGTCATCTCGGACGAGATCCGAGTACGCGTCACCGTCAATCCGGGCCAGGGTTTCCTCGACCGCATGATCGCGCTGGTCGAGGGGGCCGAGCGTCAGAAGACCCCGAACGAGGTCGCGCTGACCATCCTGCTCGTCGGCCTGACCATCATCTTCCTGATCGCGGTCGGCACCATTCCGGGCTTTGCGGCCTTCGCAGGCGGCAGCATCCCGGTGGCGATCCTGGCGGCGCTGCTCATCACGCTCATCCCGACCACCATCGCGGCCCTGCTGTCGGCGATCGGTATCGCGGGCATGGACCGTCTGGTCCGCTTCAACGTGCTCGCCAAGTCGGGCCGGGCGGTCGAGGCGGCGGGCGATGTCGACGTGCTGCTGCTCGACAAGACGGGCACGATCACCATCGGCGACCGTCAGGCGAGCGAGTTCCGTGCCGTCGGCGGCTCGGACGTCGATGCGCTTGCCGAGACGGCGCTGATGGCCAGCCTGGCCGACGAGACGCCCGAGGGCCGCTCGATCGTCGTCCTGGCGCGCGAGCAGTTCGGGGTCTCGGTCGCCGGGCTTCCCGCCGATGCGGAGATCATTCCCTTCACGGCGCAGACCCGTATCTCGGGGGTGAAGATCGGCGAGCGGCTGATCCAGAAGGGCGCGGTCGACTCGATCCTGCGCGCCCATCCGGGCGTGGGCGAGACGGCGGCTGCGACGCAACTCCGCCGCATCACCGACGAGATCGCGCGCGCCGGTGGTACGCCGCTGGCGGTGGCGGAAAATGGTCGTCTGCTCGGCGCCATCTTCCTGAAGGACGTGGTCAAGGCGGGCATCCGCGAGCGTTTCGGCGAGCTGCGCCGCATGGGCATCCGCACGGTGATGATCACCGGCGACAATCCCCTGACCGCCGCCGCCATCGCCGCCGAGGCGGGCGTGGACGACTTCCTCGCCCAGGCGACGCCCGAGGACAAGCTGGCGCTGATCCGTCAGGAACAGCAGGGCGGCAAGCTGGTCGCGATGTGCGGCGACGGCACCAACGATGCGCCCGCGCTGGCGCAAGCGGATGTCGGCGTGGCGATGAACACCGGCACCCAGGCTGCGCGCGAGGCGGGCAACATGGTCGATCTGGACAGCGATCCGACCAAGCTGATCGAGGTCGTCGGCCTCGGCAAGCAGTTGCTGATGACGCGCGGCGCGCTGACGACCTTCTCGGTCGCCAATGACGTGGCGAAGTATTTCGCGATCATCCCGGCGATGTTCGTGGCGCTCTATCCCGGCCTCGGCGTGCTCAACGTCATGGGTCTGGCGACGCCGCAATCGGCGATCCTGTCGGCGATCATCTTCAATGCGCTCATCATCCCGCTGCTCGTGCCGCTGGCGCTGAAGGGCGTCGCCTACAAGCCGATGGGGGCAGGGCCGCTGCTGGCGCGCAACCTCGCCATCTATGGCCTGGGCGGCCTGATCGCGCCGTTCGTCGGCATCAAGATCATCGACCTTGTGGTCGGTGGCCTGGGACTAGCGTGAACTGAGGGCAAAAGCCCCTCCCCTGAAGGGGAGGGGCTTGAGGAAGGAAGCATCATGAATACCGACATTACCTCCGCATTTCGGCCCGCGATCGTCATGACGATCCTGTTCGCGGTCCTGCTCGGATTGGTCTATCCTCTGGCGATGACCGGAATCGGACAGACGATCTTCCCGCATCAGGCCAATGGCAGTTTGGTGCAGGTCGGGGGTCGCGTAATCGGCTCCGAAGTCGTCGGGCAGGCGTTCGTCAGCGACCGCTATTTCCAGACGCGACCCTCGGCGGCGGGCAAGGGCTATGACGGGCTGGCCTCGTCGGGCTCGAACCTGGGGCCGACGTCGCAGGCGCTCGCCGACCGGGTGAAGACCGATGTCGCCAGGCGTCGGGCCGAGGGTGTGATGGGACCAGTGCCCGCCGACCTCGTTACCGCCAGCGGTTCGGGGCTGGACCCCGATCTATCGCCCGAAGCCGCGCTGGCGCAGGCCGCCCGCATCGCCCGCGTCCGTGGCCTGGGCGTCGAGCAGGTCCGCGCGCTGGTCGTCGCCAGGACCGAGGGCTCGGTGCTGGGTGACCCCCATGTCAACGTCCTGGCCCTCAACCGCGCGCTGGACGCAACGCCCGCGCGATGACGGCAGGCGAGCCGCGCCCTGACCCCGACGCCCTGCTGCGCGCCGCCGAGCGTGAGGGGCGCGGCCGCCTGAAGATCTTCCTCGGCGCGGCACCCGGCGTCGGCAAGACGTTCGAGATGCTGTCCGAGGGCGCGGCACGGCGCCGCGACGGCGTCGACGTCGTCGTCGCAGTGGTCGAGACGCACGGCCGGGTCGAGACCGAGGCGCTGGTGCGCGGCCAGGAGGTCATGCCCCGCCGCGCCGTTCCCTATGAAGGGCGGACGCTGCACGAGATGGACATCGATGCGGTGCTGGCCCGCGCGCCACGCCTCGCGCTGGTCGACGAACTGGCGCATACCAACGCGCCGGGCAGCCGCCACCCGAAGCGCTATCAGGATGTCGAGGAGCTGCTGGCGGCGGGGATCGACGTCTATTCCACCGTCAATATCCAGCACGTCGAAAGTCTGAACGACGTCGTCGCCAGCTTCACCCGTGTCCGCGTGCGCGAGACGGTGCCCGACCGCATCCTGGAGGCTGCCGAGATCGAGGTGGTCGACATTCCCCCCGACGAACTGATCGAGCGGTTGAAGGCGGGCAAGGTCTATCTGCCGCAGGAGGCGACGCGGGCGCTGTCGCATTTCTTTTCCAAGTCGAACCTGTCGGCGCTGCGCGAACTGGCGCTCAGGCGCGCGGCACAGGCGGTCGATGCGCAGATGCTCGACCATGTCCGGTCGCTCGGCGTCGGCGGGCAATGGGCGGCGGGCGAGCGGTTGGTCGTCGCGGTCAGCGAGCTGCCCGGCGCCGACGAACTGGTCCGCGCCGCCAAGCGCGCGGCCGATGCGCTCCGCGCGCCCTGGACCGCCCTGTTCATCGACACCCCGCGCACCGCGACCCTGGGCGAGGCGCAGCATCGGCGGCTGGCGGCGACGATGACGCTGGCGACGCAACTGGGCGCGGCGGTGGCGACCGTGCCCGCCCCCAGCGTGGTCGAGGGTATCTGCGCCTTCCTGACCGACGCGCGCGCCACCCAGCTGGTCGTCGGCAAGGCCAAAAGATCGCGCTGGTTCGAGTTGCGCCACGGCTCGGTCGTCGACCGGCTGGTGCGCGAGACGCCGGGCGTCACCGTCCATGTCCTGCCGGTCGGCGAGGTCCCGGTCGAGAGCGAGCGGACCCGGCGGCGCGGGCAATGGGGCTCTCCCAACGGCTATGGCCTGACGCTGCTCGGCGTGGCCTTGGTGACGGGCTTGGCGAGCGCGCTGTTCCATATACTCAACCTCGGCAATGTCGCGCTGCTCTATCTGCTGCCGGTCATGGCGGCGGCGAGCCTGTACGGCCTGCGCACCGGGCTGTTCGCGGGGCTGGCGTCGAGCCTCGCCTATAATTTCTTCTTCCTGCCCCCGGTGGGCACGCTGAGCGTCAGCAATCCCGAGAATGTCATCTCGATCTTCGTCCTGCTGGGCGTCGCGGTCGCGACCAGCCAGCTGACCTCACGCGTGCGGGCGCAGGCCGACCTCGCGGCGAGCAGCGCGCGCGACAATGCGACGCTGGCGGGCTTCCTCCATCGGCTCAGCGGCCTCGCCGACCCGGCCGAGGCGGCGCGCGTGATCTGCGAAGACATTGCCCGGCTGTTCGAGGTGCAGGCGGTGCTGCTGACCCCGTCGCCCGCCGGGCTGGCGGTGCAGGCGGCGACCAAGCCCGATTACCGGCTGGAAACGATGGAAATGGCCGCCGCGCACTGGGCCTTCGATACCGGCACGCCGGCGGGCAAGGGTTCGGCGACGCTGGCCGCGTCCGAATGGCTGTTCCAGCCGCTCAAGGCGGGCAACCGGACGCTCGCCGTCCTCGGGCTGGCGCGTGAGGCGGGGGGCGAGCCGGTGCGTGCCGACCGCCTGCCGCTGCTGACCGGGCTGATCGACCAGGCCGCGTTGATCCTCGAACGGTTGCGGCTGGAGGCGGAGGTGCGCGATGTCGATGCGGTGCGCACCCGCGACCGGCTGCGGGCGGCGCTGCTGTCCTCGGTCAGCCATGACCTGCGCACGCCGCTGACCGCGGTGATGGCCGCCGCCGCGCAGTTGCGGCAGGGTGCGACGCCCGATCTGGTCGCGACCATCGAGGGGGAGGCGGCGCGGCTCAACCGGTTCGTTGCCAATCTGCTCGACATGGCCCGCGTCGAGGCGGGGGCGCTGAAGCTGAGGATCGAGGCGATCGACCTGAGCGATGCGGTGACGGGCGCGGCGCATGACGCGCGCCGCGCGCTGGAGGGGCATGCGGTGCGGCTCGACGTGCCGCCCGACCTGCCGCTGGTGCGCGCTGATCCGCAGTTGCTGCACCACTGCCTGCTCAACCTGCTCGACAATGCCGGGCGCTATGGCGATCCGGGGACCGAGATCGTGATCGAGGGGCGGCATCGCCACGGCAGCTTGCGTCTCTCGGTCCTCGACCATGGCCCCGGCCTGCCGCCGGGCCGCGAGGCGGAGGTGTTCGAGACGTTTCGGCGGCTGGAGGGATCGGACCGGGTGGCGGGCGGCACCGGGCTGGGCCTTGCCATCGTCAAGGCCTTTGCGGAGGCGATGGGTCTGAGCGTAGAGGCGGGCAATCGCGACGATGAAAGCGGTGCGGCCTTCGCCCTGGTCTTTCCGCGCGACCTGATCATGCGCGACGGCGCGCCGGAGGGAATGGCCTGATGCCCGCGACGATTTTGGTGGTGGACGACGAAGTCGCGATCCGTCGCCTGCTGCGCAACACGCTGGAGCAGGCGGGGCACAAGGTGGTCGAGGCCCGCGACGGCCGCGACGCGCTGGCACGCGCGGCGGCTGAGCATCCCGATGCGGTGCTGCTCGACCTGGGGCTGCCCGATCGCGACGGGCTGGGCCTGATCCCGCTGCTGCGTGCGGCAGAGCGGGTGGTGCTGGTCGTCTCGGCGCGCGACGCGACCGACGAGAAGGTCGCCGCGCTCGATCTGGGTGCGGACGATTATGTGACCAAGCCGTTCGACAGCGAGGAACTGCTCGCCCGGCTCCGGGTCGCGCTGCGCCATGCGCGCGCGGCGGAGGCGGCACCGAGCGTGGTGCGGACCGGCGAACTGGCGATCGATCTCGACCGGCGCTTGGTGACGCGCGGGGGCGAGGAACAGCATCTGACCCGCAAGGAATATGACGTGCTGGCGGTGCTCGCCCGCCATCCCGGCCGGGTGGTGACGCATGACCGGATCATCGACGCGGCCTGGGGCGGGGACGAGGACCCGCGTATCGATTACTTACGCATCGTCGTGCGCAACCTGCGCCAGAAGCTGGAAGCACCGCAGCCGGTCGGGAGCGTCATCGCGAACGAACTCGGCGTGGGGTATCGGTTGCGGGTGGAGGGGTAAGAACGCCCTGTTCCCCGGCGAAGGCCGGGGCCCAGTTTCTACGAACAGCGTGGCGCGCCAGCCGATGCGGGGAGGCCATAGCGACCGCGTCGTTGATGCCTCCCACGCATCGCCGTGCGCGCCATCGGCCACATCGTAACTGGGCCCCGGCCTACGCCGGGGAACGGATTTCAACCCAGCTTCTCGTCCGCCCGCAGCGTCAGCACTTCCACCCCGCTATTCGTCACCGCGACCGTATGTTCGAACTGCGCCGACAGCTTCCCGTCATCGGTCACCACCGTCCAGCCATCCTCGCCGGTCGACACCTTGTGCCTCCCCTGGTTGATCATCGGCTCGATAGTGAAGGTCATCCCCTCGCGCAGCACCGCGCCGGTTCCCGGCCGTCCGAAGTGCAGCACATTGGGTTCCTCGTGCATCTCGCGCCCGATGCCATGGCCGCAATAGTCGCGGACCACCGAATAGCCGTTCGCCTTGGCATGTTTCTCGATCGCCGCGCCGACATCGCCCAGCCGTGCGCCGGGCCGGACCTGGCGGATGCCCTTCCACATCGCCTCCTGCGCGACGCGGACCAGCCGCCTCGCGCCGGGCGCGACCTCGCCGACCATATAGGTCTTGCTGGAATCGGCGATGAAGCCGTTCTTTTCCAGCGTGATGTCCAGATTGACGATGTCGCCGTCGCGAACCACGTCGTCGGCGCTGGGCACGCCGTGGCAGACGACCTGGTTGATCGAGCTGTTGAGCACATAGGCAAAGCCATATTGCCCCTTGCTCGCGGGCCGGGCCGACAGGTCGTGGGTAATGAAATGCTCGACCCTATCGTTGATCGCCAGCGTCGACATGCCCGCCAGCGTCAGCCCGTCGAGCATCTCGAACACTTGGGCGAGCAGCCGTCCCGACACGCGCATCAGCGCCAGCTCGTCCGCCGTCTTGACCATGTCAGGCGACCATCGGCTGGGGCAGAGCGGCATCGGCGGCGGCCATCTGCGCCTTTACGATGTCATGGAAGCTGAGCGTCGGATTGGCCTCGGCCAGCATGCCCATCTTCATCCAGAATTCGGCCTGTGCGTTGATCGAGCGGCACATGACCGTGCTCGCGCGGCGGACCTCTTCATGGAGGTGATCGTCGATTTTGACTATACCCATATACGAAGCATATACGGTTCATATATTACTGACGCAACCGCGTTCAGTAGCGCGCGGTTGGGCGGCTGAGGACGAAGCCCGCACAGCCCGCCATCACCACCCCGACCAGCAGCGCTAGCGGCCAGTGCGGGGCCGCCGTCAGCCAGAACAGGCCATAGCCCAGCGCCATGCCGCTGCACGCCATCACCTTGCCCTTGACCCCGATCGCGCCGTCCCGTCGCCAGGCCCGCAAGGTCGGGCCGAAGCGCGGATGATCGAGCAGCCACGCCTCCAGCCGGGGCGACGAGCGCGCGAAGCAGCCCGCCGCCAGGATCAGGAAGATCGTCGTCGGCATCAGCGGCAGGATCGCCCCGATCACGCCGAGCGCGACGAACAGCAATCCCAGGACAAGCCAGCCGAGCCGTATCATGGATGATGCGTAGCGGGGTGCGACGATGGGGGGAAGGGGACCCGCGCCCGTGACATGGCCTTGGGGGGAGGGCAGGCCGCAAAGCCCGCCCCGCCCATTATTCGCCCGCCATGCCCAGCTGCGACAGCATGAATGCCTGCCACTCGGCATTCTGGCGGATACGCTCGAACCGCCCCGACTTGCCGCCATGCCCGGCCTCCATATTCACCCGGAACAGCAGCGGGTTGGCGTCGGTCTTCGTCGCGCGCAGCTTGGCCACCCATTTGGCGGGTTCGTAATATTGCACCTGGCTGTCCCACAGCCCGGTGCCGACATAGAGCGCCGGATAGGCCTTGGCCGCCACATTGTCATAGGGCGAATAGCTGAGCATGTAATCGTAAAAGGGCTTGTTCGCCGGATTGCCCCACTCGTCATATTCGAAGGTCGTCAGCGGGATCGAGGCGTCGAGCATCGTCGTCACCACGTCGACAAAGGGCACCTGTGCGATGATGACCTTGTAATCCTGCGGCGCCATGTTCGCGACCCCGCCCATCAGCAGCCCGCCCGCACTGCCGCCCATCGCCACGACTCGGCCGGGCGCGGCATATTTCTGCGCCACGAGATAGCGGGTGACGTCGATAAAGTCGGTGAAGCTGTTCTTCTTGTTCAGCAGATGGCCGTCATCATACCATCCGCGCCCCATCTCCTGCCCGCCGCGGATATGCGCGATGGCATAGACCACGCCGCGATCGAGCAGCCCGATCCGCCCCGGATCGACCCCCGGATCGGTCGAATTGCCATAGCTGCCATAGGCATATTGAAAGAGCGGCGCAGTGCCGTCGCGCTTCACGTCGCGGCGATAGACCAGCGAGACGGGCACGCGCGTTCCGTCGCGGGCCGGGGCCCAGACGCGTTCGGTGACATAGCGGCTGGGATCATAGCCGGGCACCGGCGTCACCTTGAGCGTCCGGCGCTCGCCGGTGCGGGCATTGACCTCAAAGGTCGTGGTCGGCGTGACCAGCGAACCATAGGTATAGCGGACCCAGGGCGTATCCGGCTCCTCGTTGGTCGACAGGCTCATGCGATAGGCGGGTTCGTCCGCCTTGACCGGGATCGACTTGCCCGCATCGGTCAGCAGGCGGATCATCCGGTTGCCGCCCTCGCGCTGGTCGATCGCGACGAACCCCTCGAACGGCTTGAAATCCTCGATGAAGACCGTGTCGCTGCCGGGCACCAGATCGCGCCAGGCGGCGACCCCCTTGGCCATGTCGGCATCGGCCAGCGTCGCGAGCTTGTAGTTCTTGGCCCCGCGATTGGTGCGGATGATCCAGCGATGGCCCAGATGGTCGGGGCTGTAGCGGAACTCGCGCTCGCGCGGGGCGATGACGGTGAAGCGGGTCGGCGCGGTCGCCGGCGCGCAGCGTTGCTCGTCGCTGACCGTGCTCTGGACGCCGATGCAGATATAGCGATCGTCGGTCGTCCGGCCGATGCCCATCTGGAAGGTGTCGTCCTTCTCCTCATAGAGCATGTGGTCGTCGCCGACCGGCGTGCCCAGCCGATGCGCCATGACCCGATAGCCGCGCAGCGTCACCGGGTCCTTGGCGATATAGAGGATGGTGCGGTTGTCATCGGCCCAGACGATGTTGGGCTCGATATTGGTCACGGTGTCGGCAAGGATGCGGCCGGTCGCGATGTCCTTGACCTTCAACACATATTGCCGCCGCCCGACCGTATCCTCGGCCCAGGCGACCATCTTGTTGTCCGGGCTGACCGACCAGTCGGACAGTGAGAAGAAATTGTGGCCCTTCGCCATGGCCGGCTGGTCGAAGAGAAGGGTGGAGGGGGCGGTCTGGCTGCCCTGCCGACGCTCGATCAGCGGATAGTCGGCACCGGTGACGAAGCGCGAGGAATACCAATAGCCGTTCTTGCGATACGGGACGCTGCTGTCATCCTGTTTGATATGCGCGACCGTCTCGTCATAGAGCCGGGTCTGGAGCGGCTTGAGCCCGGCCAGCTGCGCATCGGCATAGGCGTTCTCGGCATTGAGATAGGCAAGCATCTCCGGATTCTTGCGGGTGTCGTCGCGCAGCCAGTAATAATCATCCTCGCGCGCGCCGTTGGGCGAGGGCACCTGATAGGGCTTCTTCGCGGCGACGGGCGGGCGGACCGGAGCCTGCTGCGCCATGGCCGGGATCGCCAGCGCGACCAGGCTTGCCGCCGCCATCCAACGCATCGTCATTCGCTTTCCCCCGATCGATCCATGGGGGGCAGGATGGCGGGGCCTGCGCGCCGGTGCAAGCCCGTCAGGGCGCCGCGATCCGGTGGACGATGGTGCGAATGGCCTCCCGGTCGAGCGGATCGCGATCGATCGAGTTGTGGATGCCGATCCCCTCGACCAGCGCATCCAGCGCGCGGGCGGTCAGCGGGTCGAAGAAACGCTCCAGCGCGGCGCGGCTATTGTTCATCCATCCCTGCATCACGGCCGAGACCGAGGGGTGGCGCGCGGCAAAGGCATAGAGTTCATAGCTCAACAGCAGCGTGCGCGGCTCCGCCCAGACCGATCCCGCGATGATGTCGATGATCGCCTCGCGCGCGCTGTCCGCATCGCTGGCCCGCGCCATGTGCGCGGCGAAGGCGGCGGAAGAACGCTCGGCCAGCTGCACGAAGGCGGTGGTCAGCAGTTCCTCCAGCGAGGCGAAATAATAGGTGACGGACCCCAGAGGCACCGCCGCCTTCGCTGCGATCCGGCGATGCGTGGTCCCCGGCACGCCCTGCTCGGCGACCACATCCAGCGTCGCGTCGATGATGCGTTGCCGCCGTTCGGGATCGTTCCGTCGTGCCTCGCCGCCTGCCACACCACACTCCCTGCCGCTTGATGGCGGGTCGTACACGGCTTGCCGCCGATGCGACAGGCACGCCGCGCGATCCTTTTCGGCCTGTCCCATGACTGGGGGCGAATGCGGTAGGGGTGACGGTCCGGCACGGGGAGGGGCCCGTTGCAAAGGTTTTTGTTAACCCGGCATGTCTATCGTCCCATGCCACTATGCGGGGGGCATGGCGACGAATTCGAGAGACACAGGGAGTTTGCAATGAAGAACCTGCGGATCGGTACGAAGCTGATAAGCTGCTTCGCCGTCGTGCTGGTGGCCTTGCTGATCGTCGGCGGGCTGTCCATTCGCAATCAGAACGCCCTGAGCGCCAATGCCGCCGACATCGCCCAGCGGCTGGCACGTCTCCAGAAGCTGACCCACAGCATCGATACGCAGACGTCGAACACCCGCGCCGAGGAAATGACCCATATCGTCAGCACCTCGCCCGAGGTGATGGACGCGCATGAAAAGGCGATGCGCAAGGCGGCCGACATCATCAACAAGTCGCTCGTGGAGGTCGCGTCGCTGGAACAGGACCCGACCGCGAAGGCCGCGATGCAGGACTTCGCCGCCGTCTGGCAACGCTATTTCGACCATGTCCCCGCCACGATCGCCCTGTCCCGCCAGGGTGAGGTCGCCGCGGCGCAGGCCAGCGCGCTGACGGAGGTCAAGGACTATGACGCGCAGAACGCCGCGCTCGGCCGGGCGGAGGAAGCCTATACCGCCGCGATGGACGCGGCGCGTGCCAAGGCGGATTCGATCGCCTCGACCGGGCGACTGATCACCCTCGCGATGATCCTGGCGGCGGTGGCGCTGACGGTGGCGCTGCTCGTCCTGCTGATCCGCCAGATCGCCAAGCCGTTGGGCACGATGACCGAGGCGATGGGCCGACTGGCGGCGGGTGATATGCATGTGTCCGTCCCCGAAGCCGATCGCCGCGACGAGGTCGGCGATCTGGCCCAGGCGATGACCCGGTTCCGCGACCAACTCGCGGCGGCGGAGCGGGCCAAGGCGGAGCAGACCACGCTGATCGTCGACAGCATCGGCCATGGCCTGTCGGAACTGGCGCGCGGCGACCTGCTGACCCGGATCGACACGCAGCTGACCGGCCCGTTCGCCAAGCTGAAGACCGACTTCAACGCCGCCGCCGAGGCGTTGCAGGACGCGCTGGGCCGGGTGTCGACCGCCGTGTCGGGCATTAACGGCGGCGCGAGCGAAATCCGCACCGCCTCCGACGACCTGTCGATGCGCACCGAGCAGCAGGCGGCGAGCCTGGAGGAAACCGCCTCGGCGATGGACGAGATCACCGCGACGATGCGCTCGACCGTCGAGCGGACCGCCAGCGCCAATGCGGCGGTGCGCAACGCGCGCGAACTGGTCGAGCGGTCGGGGGGCATCGTCCGCAACGCGGTCGAGGCGATGAGCGGTATCGAGCGGCGGTCCAACGAAATCTCCGAGATCATCGGCGTGATCGACGGCATCGCCTTCCAGACCAATCTCCTCGCGCTGAACGCCGGTGTCGAAGCGGCGCGCGCGGGCGATGCGGGCAAGGGCTTCGCCGTCGTCGCCTCCGAAGTCCGCGCGCTGGCGCAGCGTTCGGCCGACGCCGCCAAGGACGTCAAGGACCGGATCAGCGCTTCGTCCGAACAGGTGGCCGAGGGCGTCCGTCTGGTCGGCGAGACCGGGGACGCGCTGACCGGCATCATCGACCGGATCGTCGAGGTCAGCAACCTGGTCGGCGAGATCGCCAGCGCGGCCGAACAGCAGGCGGCCGGGCTCCAGCAGGTCAATACCGCGGTCGGCGAGATGGACAGCGTGACCCAGCAGAACGCCGCGATGGTCGAGGAAGCGACCGCTGCCGCGCGCAGCCTGGCGGCGGAAGCCGATGGCCTGGCCAACCAGATCGCCCGTTTCCGCATCGGAATGCCCGCGCCCGCGCCAACCTCGCCGGTCCATGCGCTTCAGGACCGGGTGGCGACCGCAGCACCGCGCATCCGCAGCAGCGCCCCGGCGCCGCGTGTCCAGGGCAATGTCGCGCTGGCCGACGATGACTGGGATGCCTTCTGATCCGTCGGCCTCGCTGCGGCCCACTGGAGGGCATGATGGGAAAAACGACATAGATTAGGCCGCTTCGTACCTTTCTTTACGCCGCAGAAACGATCCAGAAAAATTTTGGTGCGATGGGGCGCGTCGAAACGGAAAAGGGGGCCTTCGTGGCAGCGAAGCGGTTGGGATTTCGGGACGCGGTCGGCTGGCTGGCGCAGATCATGGGGCCGGACGCGGCCTATGTGCGGCTGGGCATGGTCTATACCATCGCGATCAGCCTGTTGGCGCTGGCCACGCCCATCTCGGTCCAGCTGCTGATCAACAGCGTGGCCAACACCGCGATGCCCGCCCCGCTCTGGGCGCTGTCGGGCGTGCTGCTGCTGTTGCTGTTGCTGGTCGCGGGGCTCAGCGCGCTCCGGGTGTGGATCATGGCCGCGTTCGAGCGCCGCCTGTTCTCGCGCGTGGTGGCCGAGGTCACGCTGCGCGCGGTGCATGCGCAGGACCCGTTCTTCGCCGACGGCAATCGCGGCGACCTGTTCAATCGCTTCTTCGATCTGGTCGTGGTCCAGAAATCGGTGCCCAGCCTGGTGATCGGGGCGTTCACCATCATGTTGCAGGCGGCGATCGGGCTGACGATCACCAGCTTCTACCACCCGGTCTTCCTGGCCTTCAACGCCGTGCTGGTGGCGGCGGTGCTGCTCGTCTGGCTGCTCTGGCGGCGCGGGGCGATCAGCGGCGCGGTCGCGCTCAGCCATGCCAAGCACAATGCCGCGCGCTGGCTGGAGAGCGTCGGCGGATCGAACGGTTTCTACAAGTCGCTGCGCCACCTCGACTTCGCGATGGCGCGGTCGGAGGCGATGACCGCCAGCTATGTCGACACGCATCGCCGCTATTTCCGCTATCAGTTCGCGCAGACGATCGCGTTCCTGCTGATCTATGCCTTTGCCAGCGCTGGATTGCTGCTGCTGGGCGGGATGCTGATCCTGCGCGGGCAATTGTCGCTGGGCCAGCTGGTCGCCGCCGAGCTGATCCTGTCGGGCGTCTTCTACGGCATTTCGCAGCTCGGCTTGTATCTCGACACCTTCTACGACCTGGTCGCCAGTTCCGAGGAGCTGTCGCTGCTGTTCGCCATTCCGCAGGAGCCCAAGGTGCTGGGCGACAACGGCCCGCGAGACGGCGCGGTGAAGATGACCGATGTCCGGTTCGACCAGGCGCGGTACAATCTGACCCTGGCGGCGGGGGAGCAGCTCGTCACCGTCGCCGAACCCGGCGCGGAGCGGCGGCTGGCCATGTTGTTGAAACGGCACGTGGTGCCCGAACGCGGGCTGGTGCGGATCGGCGGCACCGATCTGGGGTCGTTCGACATGTACCATCTGCGCTCGGACGTGACGGTGCTCGACCGTTCGACCATCGTCGAGGTCACGATCCGCGAATATCTGCGCCTGGCATCGGGCGAACGCGCCGAGGATGCGATGGCGGCGCTCGCCATGGTCGGTCTCGAGCGGCGTCTGGCCAGCCTGCCGCAGGGGCTGGACACCCTGCTCGGCTCGACCGGCTATCCGCTCAGCGTCGGGGAGACCATGGCGTTGAAGCTGGCCAATGCGCTGCTCGTCCGGCCCCGGCTGTTGCTGCTCGGCCAGCTGTTCGACCTGTTGCCGCCGCAACGGCTGCTGGCGGCGCTGCGTCTGCTGAAGACGCATGGAACCACCGTGTTGCTCTGCACCGGCCGACCCGAGGATCTGACGCTGGACGGGTATCTCTATCTGGGCCTGACCGAACAGCGGCGTTTCGACCATCTCGCCGATCTTCAGGCCGCTTATCGTCAGGAGGGTGGCGATGTCGCATCTGCCTGAGCATCTCGCGCATTTCCGCACTTTGACCTCGCTGCGTCCGCCGCGCGTGGCGGTCGCCATCGCCTGGATCCTGACGGTCGGCATCGCGGTGGTGGTCTTCATCCTGTTCGCGGTGCCCTGGCTCCAGACCGCGCAGGGGCGGGGGCAGGTCGTCGCGCTCGATCCGGAAGACCGCGCGCAGGACGTGACCGCGCTGGTCCCCGGACGGGTCGAGCGCTGGTATGTCCAGGACGGCCAGCCGGTGAAGCGCGGCGACCCGATCGCGCGCATCGTCGATCTCGATCCCAATCTGCTGTCGCGCCTGGCCGCCGAGCGCGCGCAGGTCGAGGCGGAGATCGCCTCGGTCCGCCAGTCGCAGGCGGTGGCGCAGATCGACGTCAACCGCACCCGCCAGCTGTTCGCCGAAGGGCTGGCCTCGCGGCGCGACTATGAACAGGCGCAGATCAAGGTGTCCGACTCCGGGGCCAAGCTGGCGGAGTCGCGCGCCAAGCTCAACCGGATCGACGTCCAGCTGAACCGCCAGTCGGCCCAGCTCGTCCGCGCCCCGCGCGACGGCCGTATCCAGAACCTCAACGCCACCGCCGGTGGTGCGCTGGTATCCGCCGGGACGGCGCTGGCGGTGGTCGCGCCGGAGCAGGTCGAACGCGCGGTCGAGCTGATGATCGACGGTCGCGACGTGCCGCTGTTGCGGCCCGGCCGCCCGGTGCGGCTGGAGTTCGAGGGGTGGCCCGCAATCCAGTTCAGCGGCTGGCCATCGGTCGCCTACGGCTTTTTCGACGGCCGCATCCGCAGCATCGACCCGACCGCCAACGCCCAGGGGCTGTTCCGCATCCTGGTCGAGCCGGTGCCGGGCAAGCCCGCCTGGCCCGAGCGGCGCTTCGTCCGGCTGGGCGGCAAGGTGCAGGGTTGGGTGCAGGGGGAAACGGTCAGCGTCGGCTATGAACTCTGGCGCCAGCTGAACGACTTCCCGCTGGAATTCGGCAAGGTCGCGACCGACAAGGCCACCGAGAAGGAGGACGACAAGAAGATCGCGGCCAAGGCGGGCAAGCCCAAATGATCCGGCCGCTGCTGATCCTGTCGATGCTCGCCGCGCCCGCCGTGCCCGCCACGGCGCAGCGTATCCAGCCCAACCCGGTGCCGGTGCAGGCCACTGGCACGGGGCCGCTGACCCTGGACGAGGTGCTGCGTGCCTCCGCCCGCGCCGCGCCGCAGATCGTCGAGGCGCTGGCCAAGGTCCGCGCGGCCGAGGGGCGGGCCCTGACCGCGAACGGCGCGTTCGACACGGTGTTCGAGGCGGAGGGCCGGTCGCGCACGCTGGGCTATTATGACGGCACCGTCGCCTCGGCCACCGCGACCCGTCCGCTGGGCGACAATGGCGGCTATGTCTATGGCGGCTACCGGGTCAGCCGGGGCGATTTCCCCGTCTATGAGAACCAGAACTATACCAACCGCCTGGGCGAGGTGAAGGTCGGCGCGCTCTATTCGCTGCTGCGCGACCGGCTGGTGGACGAGCGTCGGACCCGCCGCACGCTGGCCTCGGGCGATATCGACATTGCGCGGTTCGAGCGCGAGGCGGTGGCGATCGGGGTGCAGCGGCGCGCGATCGACGCCTATCAGAACTGGGTGGCGGCGGGCCTGCGGTTGCGCGCCTATCGCGACCTGCTGGCCCTGTCCGAGAGCCGTCGCGGCGGCCTGGCGCGTCAGGTCCAGCTGGGCGCGCGGCCCGACATATTGCTGGCGGAGAACGACCAGAATCTCGTGCGCCGCCGGGCGCTGGTGGTGCGGGCGGAGGGCGATTTCCAGGCGGCGGCCAATGCGCTGTCGCTCTATTTCCGCGATGCGGCGGGCGAGCCGCTGCTGGTCGGGCCGGACCGTCTGCCGCAGGGGGCCGAGGCGCTGTCGGGGGTGGCGGCGGCCGCGCGCGCCGACTTCGCGCGGCAGCGGCCCGACATCCAGATGCTGCTGGCGCGGATCGACCAGGGGACGGCGCGGCTGGCGCTGGCGCAGAACGACCTGCGCCCCCGGCTCGACCTGCGGGGCGAGGCGGGCAAGGATATCGGTCCGGTCGGGCTGGGTGGACCGTCGCGCACCCCACTGGAGGCGGCGGTCGGCTTTCGCTTTTCGCTGCCGCTCCAGAACCGCGCGGCCAAGGGTCGGATCGCGGAGGCGCAGGCGGAGATGGACGCGCTGGCGGCGCGCAGCCGGTTCCTGCGCGACCAGATCGCGGTCGAGGTGGAGGGCATATTGATCGGTGTCGGCGCGGCCGAGAAGTTGGCGGGGATCGCCGACCAGGAACGGCAATTGGCCGAGCGGCTCGCGGCGGCCGAGCGGCGCCGCTTCGAACTGGGATCGAGCGACTTCTTCCTGGTCAACCAGCGCGAGGAAACCGCCAATGACGCCCGTGTCCGCCTGATCGACGCCCAGGCCCGGATCGCCGCCGCGCGCGCCGAACTGGCCAGCGCCACCGCCGATCGCGCCGCGCTGGGGCTCGACCCCTAGGTCGGATCGACATTCAAGATTGCGTCTTCTTCCCTATCCCCTGGACAGGGGAGAGGGTTAGCGAAGCTTGCCACGCAGCTTGGGTGAGGGGTTGAGCGAGCCCAAGGGCTCTCGCGCTCGCCAAGCGAGCGTCGCCCTTTGCCGGATGTGGCCGATATTCCTCAAACATTACAACATCCTGTTCATATGCGATTGACTCTCATTAGCTGACGCCATTAGACGCCCCCGAATTATCACGGAAGCGCCGTCAGGGCGGCGCGTACCAAGGGGCGGGAGACGTATGAAAATCTGTTTGGGTATCGGGTTGCTGCTGTCGGCGGCGACCTCGGCCGAGGCGGCCCAGGATAACAAGGGCGATGCGCTTCGCGATACCGACATCGTCGTGACCGCCACGGGGCAGACCCAGGCGACGTCGGGCACCAAGACCGCGACGCGCCTGATCGAAGTGCCGCAATCCATCTCGGTCATCACGCGCGAGGAACTCGACGTCCGCGCGGTGCACAGCGTGACCGAGGCGCTGGCCTATACCGCCGGGGTCCAGGCCGAGCAGGACGGCATCGACAGCCGCGCCGACAGCTTTTCGGTGCGCGGCTTTTCGGCGGGCAGCTTCAGCGACAATCTGTTCCTCGACGGCATCCGGTTGCCGGCGGGCGGTCAATGGACGCGCACCGCCTTCGATCCCTTCGCGCTCCAGCAGATCGAGGTGCTGAAGGGCCCCTCGGCGGTGCTGTTCGGGCAGGTGGCGCCGGGCGGTATCGTCAATCTGGTGACGAAGCGGCCGACCGCGACCCCGCGCGGCGAGATCATGTTGCAGGGGGCCGGGTTCACCAGTCTCGGCAAGTGGCAGTATCAGGGCGCGGCGGACGTGTCGGGGCCGCTGACCGCCGATGGCACGGTCACCGCACGGCTGGTCGGCCTGGCGCGCTACGGCGATGCCCAGATCGATTCGATCAAGACGGGCCGCTATTACATCGCGCCCAGCCTGACCTGGGCGCCCGATGCGGCGACCAGCGTCACGCTGATGGCGCAATATCAGCGCGACGAGGGCGGATCGACCTTCCAGTTCCTGCCCGATATCGGATCGCGCCAGCCGGGCGCGGGCGGACGTCATATCCGGCTGGACGCGTTTCTGGGCGAGCCGCAATTCAACACCTATGACCGCAACCAGTATCTGCTCGGCTACGAGCTGCGGCATGCCTTTTCCGATCGCTTCGAGCTGCGGCAAAATGGTCGCTACACCCGGGTCGAGACACTGTTCGAGGGGACGGTGCTGCGCGGCGGCACCCTGTCCAACGGCAAGACGATCAACCGGCGCGCGGTGCGCGGCGTCGGCCATTCCGACGGCTATGGCCTCGATACCAAGCTGGAGGGGCGCATCGACACCGGGCGGCTGGCGCACCGGGTGCTGCTGGGCGTCGACATGCTCGACACCGAATGGCGGCACCTGCGCGACCTGTCGACCGACGTTCCGGCGATGCCCGACATCTTCAACCCCGTGTCGCAAGGGGTGGGGCGGATCCTCTCGACGCTCCGGCCACAGGTCCATCTGAACGCGCGGCTGAAACAGGTCGGCGCCTATGGCCAGGATCAGCTCTCGCTCGGCCAGCTGCATGTCACCCTGGGCGCGCGCTACGACTGGGCCAAGAACCATCAGGTCAACGAACTGGCGACCGGCACCACCGATCCGGTGACGGTGACCAAGGCCGACAAGATGACGTGGCGCGCGGGCGCGACCTGGCTCTCGCCGAGCGGCGTGGCGGCCTATGCCAGCTACTCGACCTCGTTCCAGCCGACGACCGGGCAATATTTCGACGGCACGCCGTTCAAGCCGACGACCGGCGACCAATATGAGGTCGGCGTGAAATACCAGCCGCAGGGCAGCAACGCGCTGCTCACCGCCGCGATGTACCAGCTGACCCAGAACAACCTCGCCAGCCCCGACCCGGACGAAAGCCATGTCTGCGCGGGCACGACCTGTCAGGTGCAGACCGGACAGGGTCGCATCCGTGGCGTCGAGCTGGAGGGCAAGGCGACGCTGATCGGCGGCCTGAGCCTGATCGCGACCGGCACCTATATGGACAGCGAGATCACGCGCGGGGCGAAGGGGCAGCAGGGCAACCGGCTGACCCAGGTGCCCGACTGGATGGGGTCGCTGTTCGCCGATTATCGCTTTGCCGAGGGCGGGGCGCTGGGCGGCGTCGGCCTGGGCGGCGGGGTGCGCTATGTCGGCGTGTCCTATGGCGATACCGCCAACGCCTATCGCGTGCCGGGCTATACGCTGTACGACCTGTTCCTGCGCAAGGCCTTTGCCAGCGGCATCATCCTGTCGGTCAATGCGCGCAACCTGACCAACCGGCGTTATGTCGCCCTGTGCTCGTCGGCATCGGCCTGTTTCTACGGGTCGGGACGCACGCTCAACCTGCGGCTGCAATACCGGTGGTAAGCGCGTGGCTGGCGGGCCTGCTCGCGCTGGCGTCGCCGGTTGCGGCGGCAATGCCGGAGCCGCCCGCGGGACCGCCCTATACGCTGCCGCGCAGCGTCGAGCGGGTCGTCCATGCACCGGACGGAGAGGCGTATCGCCTCTTCGTCGCCTGGCCGGAGGCACCGCCGCCGCCCTCCGGCTATCCGGTGCTCTATGTGCTGGACGGCGAGGATAATTTCGCGATCGCGGCGCTGACCGCGCGTCGGCTGGCCGGGGCGGGGGCGCGCAGCGGCGTGGGGGAGGGCATCGTCGTCGGGATCGCGGCGGGCTCGCTCCAGCGCCGCGCCCGCGACTATACCCCCGCCACGCCCGGCTGGACGATCCCCACGACCATGCCCGGCAGCGGATGGCCGACCGGCGGGGCCGAGGCGTTTCTCGACCTCGTCGAGCGACAGGTGCAGCCGTTCGTCCGCCAGCATTGGCGGGTCGATCGATCGCGTGAGACGCTGCTCGGCCACAGCTTCGGCGGCCTGCTCGCGCTGCATGCCGCGCTGACTCGTCCGGCGATGTTCGGCGGCGTCGTCGCGGTCAGCCCGTCGCTCTGGTTCGGCAACGGCCTTGTCGCGCGCGAGGCCGCGACCGCCGGGGCCTCGCGCCCCCGCATCCTGATCGCGGAGGGCGACGCGGCCGCGGCCCCTCCCGCCGAGCTGGCGCGGTCGCTCGATCGGGGCGGCGATGCGGACCATGTCCGCTTCCTGCCGCTGCCGGGCCAGACGCACGGAACGACGATGCTGGCGGCGATGGCACCGGCGATCCGCTTCGCCTTTGCACGGGCTGCGCCGTGATCGCGGCCTGGTGCGCCGCCTTCGCCATTATCGGCGGAGCTTTATGCCTTTATGTGGGCACGCCGCATCAGGCCCTGATCGCCGGTGGCGGGGCGCGCCGGTCCGGTCGGATCGCCGGGATCGTGCTGCTGGCGGTCGCGCTGGCGTTGCTGATGACCGTGCAGGGTCCGGCGACCGCCGTCTTCACCTGGATGACGGGGGCGATGCTGGTCTGGAGCATCGTCCCGGTGGCGGTCCGCTGGTGGCGCTTCCGGCGGGAGGCGGCGCGATGAGCCGTCCGCTTCTCACCAGCCGCGACTGGTTCGGCAAGGTATCGGCCGCCGCCCTGCTGGGGCTGACGCTGGCCCTGGCGCTCACCTGTCTGTTCGCGGCGCTGTTCTCGACGGACGATGGCCCGTTCAGCGCGCAGAAACAGCTCGCCATGTGGCTGGTGTCGCCGATCTGGTGCCTGGTGCTGGGCCTTTGTTTCCTGTTCCGCAGCGGCGCGCGCGCATGGGGTTGGCTGGCGCTCGCCAATCTGATGGCCTGGGCGGCCTATATCGCCGCGCGCCTGCTTCTGGGGTGATCGCCGATGCGCACCGATATTCTGAAGACCTATAAGGACGTGCATAGCTGGGTCGGCATCATCGCCGGGCTGGCGCTGTTCATCGCCTTTTATGCCGGCGCGATCACGATGTTCGCCGAGCCGCTGAACCGATGGGCCTCCGCGCCCGCCAGCATCGCGCCGCCGCCGTCGCTGGATCGCACGCCCGAGCTGATCGCCAAGGTGCTGCGCGCGCGGCCCGATGCGCGTGCCGCCTATACCGTGCATTTCGACACCGGCCCCGACATGCCCGCACGGCTGAGCTGGACCACCGGCAACCGCCGCGCGCCGGGCCCGACCTTCCTCGCCGCGCTGACCCCCGAGGGTGCGTTGCAGGTGGTCCGGCAGGACGCCTCGCCGGTCGCGGAGCTGGTCGACGTGCTGCACCAGCAGGTCGGCCTGCCGCTCGATCGCAGGGCGGCGATGCCGATCATGGGGCTGGTCTCGCTGCTTTACGCTGTTGCCATCGTCTCGGGCGTCATCTGCCTGCTGCCGAGCCTTGCCAAGGACCTGTTCGCGCTGCGCTTCGGCAAGAATATCAAGCGGATGTGGCTCGACCTTCACAATCTGCTGGGTCTGTTCAGCCTGCCCTTCCATATCGTCATGGCCATCACCGCCGTCATCTTCGCGTTTCACGACCAGATCTATGCCGCCCAGGGCGCGGTGTATCGGGTCGGCGCGGCGAGGGTCGAGCGGCGAGCCCCGCCGCCGCCCGGCCCGCCGGAGCCGCCCGCGCTGGAGGCGGTGCAGGGCACCCTGTCGCCCGTCGAACTGCAACGGCGGATCGCGGCACAGGCGCCCGGCTTCGCGCTGCGCTCGATCACCTATCGCCATGATGCCAAGCGGGGCGCCCAGGGCGATCTCACGGGCGTCGACCAACGCTATGGCATGCGCGCGCCCACCTATGGCCGGGCGGAGATCGACACCCGCACCGGTGCGATTACCGAGGCGGATTATATGCCGGGGCGGCAGGGGCCGTGGTTCGCGGCGGTCACCTCCTTCTTCGCGCTGCATTTCGGCAGCTTCGGCGGCGCGCCGGTGCGCTGGTCCTATTTCCTGCTGGGTCTTGCCGGTGCCTTCCTGTTCTACTCGGGCAATCTGCTGTGGATCGAGAGCCGCCGCCGCAAGGAGCGCAAGGCGGCTATGGTGGAGCAGACGCGCGCGACCCGCATCCTCGGCAGCCTGACCGTGGGCGTGCCGCTGGGCTGCGTCGCCGGGATCTCGCTGACGATCGCCGCCGCCAAGTGGCTGCCCGCCGACCGCGCCGATATCGGCGCATGGCATGGGCGCATCTATTATCTGCTGTTCGTCGCGGCGGTCGCCTGGGCGCTGATCCGCGGTGCGGCGCGCAGCGGATCGGAATTGTTGTGGGTCGCCGCCGGCGCGACCGCCGCCATTCCGCTCACCACGCTCCTGTCCCCCATATTCGCCCAGGGCTGGAGCCATCCCGGTGCGAGCCAGTTGGTCGACGGGGTCGCGACCCTGGGGGCGATCGGCTTTGCCGTCATGGCGCGTGCCGCCCGGCGGCGTGCGGTGGCGGGGCCCCGCGACAGCGTCTGGGCCGCGCCGCGCATCGCCACGACATGACTCTTTGTTGATAATGACTATCAAATGCTGTAATGATGGAGTCCCAGTAAGGCGTCGAAGGAAACCGGCATGAGCCCATGTCCGAGGCGAGCGGAAAGCCTCATGAACCCGCCAGCGCCGATGGGCGCGGCCCCCGATGCCGCCGGGCTGTTGACGGCCGCCGCGCGCTGCTGGCGCTATGCGCGCGACGGGGGCAGGCCGGTGCAACAGGCATTGCACCGCATGCTGGCCCCGCATCGCTGCGAGATGCTGGCGCCGGTGTTCGACAGCTATCTGACCTTGTGCGAGGCCGCGCTCGGCCGCTGCATCGATGTGGGGGAGTGCGCGCGGTCGGCCGACGAATGCCTGCTGCTCGGGCTGCTGGACGGATCGATGCGCCGCCGCGCCTGTATCGACTGCAACAAGGGCGCGGCCAGCGCGCTCGACTGCGCCATCTGTTCGACGCGCATCATGCTGGCGATGACGCTGGGCGCGCCGCGAGGATATGGGCTTCAGTGACCGTCGCGCCCTGGCCGCCCGCGACGAGCGGGGCGGCCAGGGTAGGGCGGGCTATGGAACGCCGAGCAGGCCGGAGGCGGGAACATCCTCGACCAGACCCTGCAACCCGAAGCAGTCCAGCCCCAGCGTCATCAGCGCCAGCGTGCCGCGCAGTTCGTCGGCGCTGACATCGCGGGTGATGAACACCAGCCGCGTTCGCCGGTCGTCGGACGGCCAGGCGTCCAGCACCACCGGCGGGTGGAAGACATGCTGCACGCCGTGGATCACCACCGGGTTCGGCTCGTCCTCCAGATTGACGATGCCCTTGATGCGCAGGATGTCCGGCCCCTTGAACATGGCCAGGACATCGAGCCACCGCTCGAACGCATGCGCCTTCAGCGGCTCGTCGAAGGTCAGGCAGGTGGCGCGGATACGATCGTCATGCCGGTTCACGTCATGATGATGGTCATGGTCGTGATGGTGGTGATCGTGCCCGTGATGATGATGACCATGGCCATGGCCATGATGGTGTGGATCGTCATAGGCCTCGGCCGCCAGCCAGCGGCGGACATCGTTGCTCTTGGTCTCGGGATTGTAGAGACCGGCATCGAAGAGCACGTCCGGCGATACCGCGCCGTTGACCGCCACGATCAGCGGCGCGGCGGGGTTCAGCGCGCGCAGCCGACCGGTCAGGGCCTGCTGGTCCTGCGGAGAGGCTAGGTCGGTCTTGGTCAGGAGGATGCGGTCGGCGACGGCGGCCTGCTTCACCGCCTCTTCCTGCGCGTCGAGCGTCGCCATGCCGTTGACCGCATCGACCGTCGCGATCACGCCGTCGAGCCGGTAGAGCGTGCGCAGCCGATGGTCGGTCATCAGCGTGTGGAGGATCGGCGCGGGGTCGGCGAGGCCCGTGGTCTCGATCACCACCCGGTCGAACCAGCACAGGCCGTCGCGGGCGAAACGCCAGGGCGCATCGCGCAGGGTGCGCGCCAGGTCGCCCCGGACGGTGCAGCACAGGCACCCACCGATCATCTCGACCACCAGATCGTCATTCGACCGGGCGATGAGATCATGGTCGAGGCTGACTGCGCCGAACTCGTTGATGATGACCAGCGCGCGGCTCATCTGCGGCGCGCGCACCAGCTGGTTGAGCAGGGTCGTCTTGCCGCTGCCCAGAAAGCCGGTCAGCACCGAAACGGGGATCAGCGACTCGGGACCGGAAAACAGCGCCGGATGCGACTCAGCCATGGGCGGTCCATCCCCGCCGAGCGAGGGCGCCGGAAAACGGCTCGATTGCCGGAGTGCCGGCCTTGCGGATCATGTCTTCATCCTTGTCGGGGGTGAACGGGTCGGACTTCGCGCCGTCGTGGAAGAGCGTCATGCGGAACGGCTCAGCGAAGGACGGCGCAGGCGATGCGCGCGCCCGCGCCGCCGATGGGCTGGGTCCGATAGTCGTCCGGGGCGGCGTGGATGACGAGCGCGGCGCCGTCGGCATCGTTCAGCGCGGGGCGTCCGCCCGCGCCGGTCATCGATACCAGCGTGGAGTGCAGCTCGACGGTGGCGCTGCCGTCCGCCCGGACGAACAGGTTGGGCAGGTCGCCCGCGTCATTGGCGCCCGGCACAAGGAAACCGTGCACGACCGGCTTGGCGGCATGGACATGGCCGCCCGCCGAGGTGAAGCCTGCGCTGGAACAATCGCCCTTCTCGTGGAAGTGCATGCCGTGCCATCCCGGCGGCAAGCCGGTCGCCTCGATCCGCAGGAGCACGCCCGACGCCGTATCCCGCACGCTGACACTGCCATGGCGCGTGCCGTCGGCGGCGAGGATCGGGCTCGCCTGGGGTTCGGTCGCCGCGACCGGAGCGGTCAGCGTCAGCATGAGCGGCAGGGCGCAGGCCAGCGAGGCGCGGATCGGCAGGCGCGAAAGCGCGTGCGCGGCGGTCGCGATCCGGCTCATTCGGCCATTTCCAGCGCGCGCTCGCCCCAGGCCGGGAAAGGATCGCGCAGGCCCATCCACAGGTCGGGCGTAAACGCCTTGACCGGCAACAGGCAGGCGTCGAGCCGGGCGCGGATCCGCGCCTCGTCCATGCCGATGCCGATAAAGACCAGTTCCTGCCGCCGGTCGCCCCAGATCTCGTTCCAATGGCCCGCGACGAAGCGCTCGAAACGGTCGTCGTCGGGCCACTGGTTGCGCGGGATGCTGGCCCACCAGCGGCCCAGGCGCGCGGTCATCGTCTGCGCGCCCGCGACCGCCAGCTCGCCGACCCAGCCGGGCCGTGTCGCCAGCCAGAAATGCCCCTTGGCCCGCACGACATGATCCAGTCCGCCATCGGTCAGGAAGCCATGGAACTTCACCGGATCGAACGGCGCGCGCGCGCGGTAGACGAAGCTCTCAATGCCATATTCCTCGGTTTCGGGGACATGGTTGGCATAGCCGTACAGCTCCTTCGCCCAGAGCGGATGCTGCGCGGCCTTTTCCTCGTCGAACAGACCGGTGTCGAGAATGGCATCCAGCGGAACGCGCGCCTGGTCGCAGGCGATGATCCGGGCATCGGCGTTCAGGCTGGCGACCAGTTTCTTGACGGTGGCGAGCTGTTCGGCGGACACCGACGACGCCTTGTTGACCACCACAACATCGGCGAACTCGATCTGTTCGACCAGCAGGCCGACCAGGCTGCGCGTGTCCTCCTCGCCCAGCGACTCGCCCCGATCGGCGAGGAAATCCTGGCTCGAATAGTCCTTCAGCAGATTGATGGCGTCGACCACCGTAACCATCGTGTCGAGCCGCGCGACATCGCCCAGCGACTGCCCCGCCTCATCGCGGAAGGAGAAGGTGGAGGCGACCGGCAATGGCTCCGAGATGCCGGTGCTCTCGATCACCAGATGGTCGAACCGCCCGGCCTCAGCCAGCGCGCGCACCTCCTGCAACAGGTCGTCGCGCAGCGTGCAGCAGATGCAGCCATTAGTCATCTCGACCAGCGTCTCCTCGCTGCGCGACAGCGTGGCATCGCCGCCGCGCACCAGATCGGCGTCGATATTCACCTCGGACATGTCGTTGACGATCACCGCCACCCGCCGCCCTTCGCGATTGGCCAGGATATGGTTGAGCAGCGTGGTCTTGCCCGCCCCCAGAAAGCCCGACAGGACGGTCACCGGCAGGCGGGCCTGCCCGGTCTCGACGATCGAAAATGCGCTGTTCATACCAAGCTCTCATCATTGATATGATGTATCATTACGTCATCAAGGCGTGGTAAGTCAAAGCGTTTGACCCGGGCAGCCGTCGCACGGGTGGCCATCGGCCTGCGGACAGGAGGGGGAGGGCGGGTAGGTCCGCCCGCGGATCGCCGCCCCTGACGGGCGATCCGCGGGCCGTTCGGTCAGGGGATGGTGCGTTTCAGCCGGATCAGCATGGGGTCGCCCTCGACCGGATGGGGCTCGAAACCCATTTCGCGTTCCAGGGTGATGGCGGACCGGTTGTCGCGATCCTCCAGCGCCTCGATCGTGCGATATCCCTTCTGCCTGGCATGGCCGACCAGATGGTCGAGCAGTGTCCAGCCGATGCCCTGCGCCTTTCGGTCATGCCGGATCGCGATCGCCGCCTCGGCCGATTTGGTCGCATTGTCACCCACCAGCATCGCCGCCGCGAGCACCGATCCGTCATCGGCCAGCGCGATCAGGCTGGTGCTGGCGGCATCGTTGGCGCGGATCATCCCGGTCAACCGCTCGTGACTGACCTGCCGCACGCTGGTCAGGAAGCGGAAGCGCAAATCCTCGGGCGAGACGCGCGCGAAGAACTCGGCCAGCGCGGCCTCGTCCTCCTCGCGCGTGGGACGAACGTGCAGCCGCACGCTATGGCGAGTGACGAGCAACTCGGTATCCGCGATCATCATCCTGTCCTCCTGACTGGGTGCCTTCATGGTCGGGGCGACCTTCGACATGGTCAAGATGGCCGCATCGTTCCCGTTTCCATGAAACGACGATGCCAGGACAACGCCTCGGCGGGCAGCGAGGGTGCATGAAGGCCATAGGAACCGCCCTCGGCCCGCAGCGCATAGTCGGCGAGCAGGGGGCGGTAATCGGGATGCGCGCACCGTTCGATCACCGCCCGCGCGCGCTGGCGGGGCGACAGGCCGCGCAGATCGGCCAGCCCCTGTTCGGTCACGATCACCTGCACGTCCTGCATGATGTGATCGACATGCGCCGCCTGCGGCACGATCGCGGAGATCTTGCCGCCCTTGGCGGTCGAAGGGGTCATGAAGATCGAGACATAGGCGTTGCGCGCGAAATCGCCCGATCCGCCGATGCCGTTCTGGATGCGCGATCCCATGACCAGCGTCGAGTTGACGTTGCCATAGATGTCGGCCTCGATCAGCCCGTTCATCGCGATGCACCCCAGGCGGCGGACCAGTTCGGGATGGTTGCTGATCTCCTGCGGGCGCAGGATCATGCGATCGCGATAACCGGCCATGTTTGCGTTCAGCCGCGCCGCCGCCTGCGGGCTGAGCGAAAAGGCGGTGGCGGAGGCCATGCGCAGCTTGCCGGCGTCCAGCAGGTCGAGCATCCCGTCCTGGATCACCTCGGTATAGGCGGTCATCGGTTCGAAGGGCGTGTCGATCAGCCCCGACAGCACGGCATTGGCGATATTGCCCACCCCCGACTGGATCGGCAGAAGGGCAGGGGGCAGGCGCCCGCGCGACACCTCATGGGCGAGGAATTCGATGATATGCCCGGCAATGGCGCGCGCGGTATCGTCGGGCGCGGCGAAGGGCAGGTTGCGGTCGGGCGCGTCCGTCTCGACGACGGCGACGATCTTGTCGGGATCGCAGGCCAGATAGGGCGTGCCGATGCGATCGTCGGGCCGCACCAGCGGGATCGGCACGCGGTCGGGCGGCAGGCGGGTGCCGTAATAGATGTCGTGCATCCCCTCCAGCGCCGCATCCTGCCAGCGATTGACCTCCAGGATGACGCGCTTGGCCCGGTCGGCCCAGGTCTTGTTGTTGCCGACCGAGGAGGAGGGGATCAGCGAGCCGTCCGCGCGGATGCCCGACACCTCGATGATCGCGGTGTCGAGCGTGCCCAGCACCCCCTCCCACGCCATCGGCGCGACCTGGCTGAGATGCATGTCGAGATAGTCGATCTCGCCCCGATTGATCTTCTCGCGCGCGACCGGATCGCCGCTATAGGGCAGGCGCTGCGCGATGCCGTCGACCGCCGCCAGCGCGCCGTCCAATTCGGGTCCGGTCGACGCGCCGGTCCACAGGTTGACGCGGAACGGCCGCCCCTCGGCATGCTCCGCCGCCATCCGCCGCGCCAGCGCCTGCGGCACGGCCTTGGGATAGCCCGATCCGGTGAAGCCGCTGGTCGCCACCGTCTCGCCGGGGCGGATCAGGGCGGCGGCGCTATCGGCATCGGTGATACGCGAACGAAGGGTCGGGCAGGCGATACGATCGGTCATTGTCACTCCCAAAGCGGCGGGCGGCGCCGAAACCGCCGCCCGCCCTGATGTCAGGCGGCGAGGTCGAGGACGATGCGGCCCTCGATCTGCCCTTGGCGCATCCGGTCGAACACGTGATTGACCTCGGTTAGCGGCGCGGTGGAAACCGTCGCCCTGACCTTGCCGTCCGCCGCGAAGTCCAGTGACTCCTGAAGGTCGAGCCGGGTTCCGACGATCGATCCGCGCACGGTGATGCCGTTCAGCACCAGACCGAAGATGTTGAGCGGGAAGTCGCCGGGCGGCAGGCCGTTGAGCGCCACCGTGCCGCCGCGCGCCATCATGCCCACGGCCTGCGCGAACGCCTTTTCGCTGACCGCCGTGACCAGCGCGCCTTGCGCCCCGCCGCCCGTCTCGCGCCTGATCGCCGCCGCCGGGTCCGCCTCCGTCCGCGCATTGACCGTGACCTTCGCGCCCAGACGGCGGGCCAGGTCCAGCTTGGCATCGTCGACATCGACCGCCGCGACGTTCAGCCCCATGGCGACCGCATATTGCACCGCCATATGGCCCAGGCCGCCGATGCCGGAGATGACGACCGTGTCGCCCGGCTTGGTGTCGGTCATCTTCAGCCCCTTATACACCGTGACCCCGGCGCACAGCACGGGCGCGATCTCGGTAAAGCCGATATTGGCGGGCAGGTGGCCGACGAAATTGGGGTCGGCGATGACATAATCGGCGAAACCGCCATTGACCGAATAACCGGTGTTGAGCTGGCTTTCGCACAGCGTCTCCCACCCGCCCAGGCAATGCACGCAGTGGCCGCAGGCGGTGTAGAGCCAGGGCACGCCGACCCGGTCGCCTTCCTTGATGTGCTTGACGCCCTTGCCGACCGCCGAGACATAGCCGACGCCCTCATGCCCCGGAATGAAGGGCGGGTTGGGCTTGACCGGCCAGTCGCCCTCGGCCGCGTGCAGATCGGTGTGACAGACGCCCGACGCCTGGATCGCGACCTGGATCATGCCGTCGCCGACTTCGGGAACGGGGACTTCATCGATGCTGAGCGGTTCGCCGAACGCACGGACGACCGCCGCCTTCATCGTCTTCGCCATGGTGTTTCTCCTGTCGAATGAGGATAGGCCGGGGATGGGCGCGGCGGCCGATCCCCGCCTTGACCGCGGTCAAAAGAAGCCGAGCTTCTTGGCCGAGTAGCTGACCAGCAGATTCTTGGTCTGCTGATAATGGTCGAGCATCATCCGGTGCGTCTCGCGCCCGATGCCCGAGCGCTTATAGCCGCCGAATGCCGCATGGGCGGGATAGGCGTGATAGCAGTTGGTCCACACCCGCCCCGCCTGGATCGCGCGGCCCATGCGATAGGCGCGGGTGCCGTCGCGCGTCCAAACGCCCGCGCCCAGGCCATAGAGCGTGTCGTTGGCGATGCGCAGCGCCTCCTCATCATCCCTGAAGGTCGCGACCGAGACGACGGGCCCGAAAATCTCCTCCTGGAACACGCGCATCCGGTTGTTGCCGCTCAGTACCGTCGGCTTGACATAATAGCCCTCCAGCCCCTCGGGCCGGTTGCGCGTGCCGCCGGTCAGCACCTTCGCGCCCTCGTCGCGGCCGATGTCCAGATAGCCGAGGATCTTGTCCATCTGCTCCTGCGACGCCTGCGCGCCGACCATGGTGGCGGGGTCGAGCGGATCGCCCTGGATCATCGCCTCGACCCGCGCGACCGCCTTTTCCATGAAGCGGTCATAGATGGATTCGTGGACCAGCGCGCGGCTGGGGCAGGTGCAGACCTCGCCCTGGTTGAGCGCGAACATGGCGAAGCCCTCGATCGCCTTGTCCAGATAATCGTCATCCTCGGCCGCGACGTCGCCGAAGAAGATATTGGGGCTCTTGCCGCCCAGCTCCAGCGTCACCGGGATCAGGTTTTCCGACGCGTAGGACATGATGAGCTGCCCGGTCGTCGTCTCGCCGGTAAAGGCGATCTTGGCGATGCGCGGGTTCTGCGCCAGCGGCTTGCCCGCCTCGACGCCATATCCGTTGACGATGTTGAGCACGCCGTCGGGCAGCAGGTCGGCGATCAGTTCGGCCAGCACCATGATCGACGCCGGGGTCTGCTCGGCGGGTTTCAGCACCACGCAATTGCCCGCCGCCAGCGCGGGCGCCAGCTTCCAGCAGGCCATCAGCAGCGGGAAGTTCCACGGGATGATCTGCCCCACCACGCCCAGCGGCTCGTGGAAATGATAGGCGACCGTGTCGTGGTCGATCTCCGAAATTCCGCCTTCCTGTGCGCGGATGCAGCCCGCGAAATAGCGGAAATGGTCGATCGCCAGCGGCAGGTCGGCGGCGGTCGTCTCGCGGATCGGCTTGCCATTGTCCCAGGTCTCGACGGTGGCGAGGCGGCCGAGATTCTCCTCCATCCGGTCGGCGATGCGGTGGAGGATCAGCGCCCGCTCGGCGACGCTGGTGCGGCCCCAGCCGTCCTTGGCCTTGTGTGCGGCGTCGAGCGCGAGTTCGATATCGGCCGCCTGGCTGCGTGCGACCTGGCAGATGACCTGTCCGTCAATCGGCGATCGGTTGTCGAACCAGCGTCCGTCGACCGGATCGACCCAGCGGCCGCCGATGAAATTGGCATAGCGTTCCTTGAACGGCGCGGTGCGTGCCTTGATGCTTTCCTGGATCGTCATGGAACCTCTCCTTGGTCTGTTATGACGCCAAGGCTCTGCCTGTGCGGCGCATGGGGCAAGCCGATCCGCGACGAGATGCGCGGCGCCGATGGACTTTCCGTCGGCAAGGCGTAGCATGTGTCGCACGGCGCGACGCAAAAGCCGCGCCGGTGTCGCACTTTGCGACAGTCGGAGAAGGATGCGGCGATGGACGGCGCCGGGATAGAACAGGGCCGGCGAGCCTATTTCGACGAGGGGCAGCTGCCGCTCGAGAGCGTGCGCCAGCCGGTGCTGCGCTCCTGGCTGCGCTGTACCGACATGGGGCTGGCGCAGGGGCGGCTGCGCGATGGCGGGCCGCTGACCGAGGGCGAACTCCATGCCCTGCGCCAGCGTCGCGAGTCGCTGCGCCGCCTTTGCCGTCCCGAACTGGAGATGCTGGCGGGCGAGGCGCGCGACACGGGCAGCGTCGTGATCCTGGCGGATGCCGACGGCATGATCCTCGACACCATCGGCGACACCGGCTTCCTGTCGCGGGCGGCGCAGGTGGCGCTACGGCCCGGCGTGTCCTGGACCGAGGCGAGCACCGGCACCAATGCGATCGGCACCGCCATCGCCGAGCGTCGCCCGATCGCGGTGCATGGTGGCGAGCATTTCTTCGCCGAACATGCGGTGCTGAGCTGCGCCGCGACGCCGATCCTCGATCCGCGCGGTGCGATCGTCGGGGCGCTCGACATTTCCGGCCCTTCGGTCAGCGGGCACGGGCATGCGCTGGGGCTGATCCGCCTGGCGGTCGACCAGATCGAGCATCGGCTGTTCCGCACCGGCTTTGCGGATTGTCGCGTGCTGCGCATGCACGACGATGCGGCGATGCTGGGCACGGCGCGAGAGGGGATATTGGTGTTTCGCGACGACCGGCTCGTCGCGGCCAACCGGCGCGGCCTCTCGCTGGTCGGGCGTAGCTGGGAGGCGCTGGACGACACCGCGCTCGCCGAGCTGGTCGACATGCGCGGCCAGGCGGCGAAGGGGCAGCTGCGCCTGGCCAATGGCGCGACGCTGATTGGCGGTTGGGATGCGGAGGCGCGAAGCGGCGGCATTGAACTGTCGGTCGCGCGTCCGCTGGCGGATGACCGGGCGGAGGCGATCGACGCGGCGCTGGCGGCCCATGGCGGCAATGTCTCGGCGGCGGCGCGGCAACTGGGCGTCCACCGCAGTACGATCCACCGGCATCTCGCCCGCCAGCGTTGAAGGGGCCGGGCGCCCGCATTTTGACCATCGTCAATGTCGGCGAAGCTCTCCTGCGTCACGAGGGCGGCGAAGGAGACCCTGCGCGATGGACCGCAACCCGCTTCAAGGCAGCGTCGTGCCGTTCGCGCGTCGCTGGCACGTCATCCACGAAATCGACCTGGTCCGGCTGATCCAGGAACATCGCCGTCGCCTGGCCCTGTGCGACCAGGCGGAGGCGATCGCGGACGGACTGCCGGCGCGGCCCGATGCGCCGATGACGGCGGCATTCCTGACCGCCTTGCAGGGGCTGGTGGCGAAGGGGGAGCGGGTCGATGCCGATTATCTGGCGGCGATGCTGCTGAACGGGCATGAAGACCCGCTCGCCTGGACGCTGCTCGACCATGTCCGGCATCGGCACATGGCGGACGGCGCGGCGGCGCGCGATCTGATCGAGGCTTTTGACGGGGCGGATGCCGCCATGGGGGCCGAGGCGCTTGGCCATATGCTGCGCTGTTTCTTTACCGGGTGCCGCCGCGCGGTCGATTTCGAGCAGCTGACCATCATCGCCCTGGCCGGGCACCGCCTGACGCGCGAGGCCCGCGCGCTGCTGGTCGAGGCGCTGGCGGACAACGTCGCGGCCTGACCGCCTCTCAGGCCGCGGCGCGGGCGGCCAGCGCGTCGCGGTCGCTGATCGTGATGGCCCGGCCGCCGGGCAGGCCGATGATCCCGCTCTGCTTCATCCGGGTCAGCTGGCGGCTGACCGTCTCGATCGTCATGCCCAGCACGTCGGCGATCTGTCCGCGCGTCAGCGGCAGGTCGAAGGTGAGCGGCCCGTCGCGGCTGGCCCGGCACCCGCCGGCTCCGGCACGCGCCGCCATGTCGAGCAGGAACCCGGCCAGCTTCTCCCCCGCTGATTGGCGCGCCAGCACCAGCATCCGCCCGCGCGCCTCGTTCAGCGACTCGAAGGTCCGCTGGAGCAACAGCCGCTCCATGCGCTGGTGATCCTCCAGCACCCGCTCGAAGGCGGCGCGCGGAAAGACGCAAAGCTCGGCATCGGTCAGCGCGGTCAGGGTGAAGTCGACATCGCCCGCATAGGGCTGTCCGAAGAAATCGGCCGGATAGAGCAGGCCGACCGTCTGTTCGCGCCCGTCGGCGGTGGCGGCGACCAGTTTCAGCACCCCCGAGAGCAGATTGCCGCAGAGCACCGCCTCGTCGCCCGCCCAGGCGATGGTCTGGCCCCGCGCGACATGGCGGCGCTGGCCTATCGTGTTGAGCGCGATCAGCTCGCGGTCGTCGAGGCTGCCGCACAGGGCCCGGTCGCGCACCGCGCAGTCGGCACAAACGTCGTTCGGGATCATGGCCTTGCCCGATAGCATGGCCATGATCCCTTGTCGTCGGACGGATTGTCCCATCCGTCAGTGTCGTGGCGACACATCCTCCTCCTGCGGCAAATGGAATTCATGCCACATGCCGTTGAGGATGCCGAAGCCGATGGCCAGGCCGAGGCCGAGGACCCAGGAGAAATACCACATGGACGAGGCCTTTCAGTAGAAGTCGGGGTTGGTGCGCACCGCGTCCGCCGTCACGCGGCCGAACATCACCCGGTAGGCCCAGGCGGTGTAGGCCAGCACGATCGGCAGGAAGACGATGGTGACGAACAGCATGATGCCCAGCGTCTTCTGCGTGGACGAGGCGTTCCACACCGTCAGGCTGCTATGCGCGTCGATGCTGGAGGGCAGGATGAAGGGGAAGATCGAGCAGCCGACCGTGGCGATGATGCCCGTCGCGGCCAGCGACGACCCGGCAAAGGCGACGCTCTCGCGCCTGCTCCTGATACCGATCAGGGCCAGCACAGGCCCGGCAAAGCCCAGAATGGGCAGCGCCATCATCCAGGGATAGGCGGCATAATTGTCCAGCCACGCGCCGCCCGCCGCTTCCGTCGTCATGTGCAGCGGATTGGACGGGCCGAGACGATCGACCGCGCCGACGACATGATAGCCCATGCCGCCCCAGGCGACGAAGGCAAAACCGCCCGCGAACAGCAGGATAGCGGCGATCGCCGCCACCGTCCCGAACGTCCGGGCGCGGTCGTGGACCGGCCCGTGCTCGACCTTGATCGACAGCCACGCCGCGCCGTGCAGCACCAGCATCGCCACCGACAACAGCCCGCACAGCAGCGTGAAGGGCGTGAACAGGCCCAGCAGCGTTCCGTCGTAAAAGGCGCGCAGATCGCTGTCGAGGCGGAAGGGCGCGCCCAGCAGGACATTGCCAACCGCGACGCCGAAGACGAGCGCGGGCACCAGTCCGCCGACGAACAGCGCCCAGTCCCAGCGGGTGCGCCATGCCGGGTCGGGCCGCTTGCTGCGATATTTGAACCCCACGGGCCGCAGGATCAGCGCGGCGAGGACCAGGAACATCGCCAGGTAGAAGCCCGAAAAGCTGACCGCATAGACGAAGGGCCAGGCGGCGAAGATCGCCCCGCCGCCCAGGATGAACCAGACCTGGTTTCCCTCCCAGGTCGGCCCGATGGAATTGATGACCATCCGCCGCTCGGCATCGTTCCGCGCGACGAAGGGCAGGAGGGCGGCGACCCCCAGGTCGAAGCCGTCGGTCAGCGCGAAGCCGATCAGCAATATACCCAGCAGCGCCCACCAGATCAGGCGCAACATCTCGTAATCGAACATATCCCAGTCCTTCGGCTCAGGCTGCAACGGGAATGGCGGCGGGGATCGGGCCGGGGCCGGGCTGGTCGTCCCGTTCCTCCGGCCCGTGCGCGATGGCGGCCAGGATCAGCCGGACCTCGATCACGGCCAGCACGCCGTACAGCGCGGTGAAGCCCGCCAGCGTGGTCCATAGCGCGCCGCGCGACAGCGAGCTGGTCGCCAGGAAGGTCGGCAGCACGCCCTCGATCGCCCAGGGCTGACGCCCCAGTTCGGCGACCAGCCAGCCCAGCTCGATCGCCACCCAGGGCAGCGGGATCGCCGCCACCGCCAGCTTGAGGAACCAGCGTGCGTCCATGTGCATCCGCAGCGAACACAGGGCGAAGGCGGTCGCGAACAGCGCGATCATCGCAAAGCCGATCCCCGCCATGATGCGAAAGCTCCAGAAGAGCAGGCCGACATCGGGCACCGTGTCCCATGCCGCCGCCTCGATCTGCTGCGGCGTCGCGCTGCGCGGATCGGCCATTTGCCGCTTGAGGAGCAGGGCATAGCCCAGGTCGCGCTTATGCGCCTCGAACCGCGCCCGCTGGGCCAGGTCCTGCGGATCGGCCTTCAGCCGCTGTACCGCGTCATAGGCGATCACGCCCGATGCGATCCGCTCCTGCGCCTTCAGCACCAGTTCGGACATGCCCGTCACCGTGCCGTCCAGGCTGCGCGTCGCGATCAGGCCCAGGACCCAGGGGATCTCGACCTTGTAGCGCGTCTCATGCGCCTTGATGTCGGGCAGCCCGAACAGCGTCAGCCCCGACGGGCCGGGTTCGGTGTGCCAGACCGCCTCGATCGCGGCGAGCTTCATCTTCTGGTTGTCGGTCAGCGCATAGCCGCTCTCGTCGCCCAGCACGACGACCGACAGCGAGGAGGCGAGTCCGAACGCCGCCGCCACCGTCATCGACCGGCGCGCGACGGACACGAAACGCCCCTTCAACAGCCAGAAGGCCGACACGCCCAGCACCACGACCGAGGCGCAGACATAGCCCGCGCTGACCGTATGGACGAACTTGGCCTGCGCCACCGGATTGAACAGCACCGCGCCGAAATCCGCGACCTCCATCCGCATCGTGTCGGGATTGAAGGTCGCGCCGACCGGGTTCTGCATCCAGCCATTGGCGATGAGGATCCACAGCGCCGACAAATTGGTGCCCAGCGCCACCAGGAAGGTGACGATCAGATGGCCCAGCTTCGACAGCCGGTCCCAGCCGAAGAACATCAGCCCGACGAACGTCGCCTCCAGGAAGAAGGCCATCAGTCCCTCGATCGCCAGCGGCGCGCCGAAGATGTCGCCGACATAATGCGAGAAATAGGACCAGTTGGTGCCGAACTGGAACTCCATGGTCAGCCCGGTGGCGACCCCCAGCACGAAGTTGATGCCGAAGATCTTGCCCCAGAAGCGCGTCGTCACCCGCCACACCGGGCGATTGGTCATGACATAGACCGATTCCATGATGACCAGCATCATCGACAGGCCCAGAGTCAGCGGCACGAACAGGAAATGATACAAGGCGGTGGCCGCAAATTGCAGCCGCGACAGGTCGACGACCCCGGGGTCCATGGCATGTCTCCATAAAAGGAGCCGCCCCCCGGCCCCTTGTCCACGGATTCGCTACGCCCCGGTCCGCCCCCCGACATTGACCGCGGTCAAAGACGCCCGCCCACGCCGCTGCGACGGTCGCGGCATGACGACGATCGCCCATGATGCCGCCGCCGCCCGGATGCGGAGCCGCTGGTTGAAGGATGCGGCCGCGGGCCGTGACGGGACGCCGGGCCTGCTGCTCCTCGATACGCTGGCCGCCATCGGCTTTGCGGCCGGGATCGCGGGGGGCGTGGCGGCGGTGGCGAACCGGGGGGCGGTGCTGCCCTGGGCCCTGCTCGCGATCAGCATGGGGATGGCGCGCGGGTGGTTCGCGATGCTGGCGGTGCGACAGGGGGCCGCGCGGGCGGGACTGGTCAAGCGGGCGCAACGGCGGCGCGTCGTCGCCGCCGCCCTGTTTCGGGAGGCGGGCATGCCGGTGGATAGCGGCCAGCTGGCGACGCAGGCCGTGGATGCGGTCGAGGCGCTGGACGGGTTCGTCGCCCGCTTCCTCCCCGCACGCCGGGCCGCCGCCATCGCGCCGGTCCTGGTCCTGGCCGCGACGGCCTGTGCCAGCCCGGTCGCGGCCGTCATCCTGGCGGCGACGCTGCTGCCCTTCGTCGCGGCGATGATCCTGGCGGGCGGCGCGGCGGCGGACGAGTCGCGGCGGCAGTTCCTTGCGCTGCATCGTCTGTCGGCGCGTTTCGCCGACCGGGTGCGCGCCTTGCCCGTGGTGCTGGCCTTCCGCGCCGAGACGCGCGAGACCCAGGCGATCGGCGCCGCCGCGCAGGAACTGGCGGAGCGGACCATGCGGGTCCTGCGGATCGCCTTCCTGTCGTCCGCCGCGCTGGAATTCTTCGCGGCGCTGTCGGTCGCGCTGGTCGCGGTCTATTGCGGTTTCTCGCTGCTCGGCCTGCTGCCCTTTGCGGCCCCCGAGACGCTGAGCTTGCCGCGCGCCTTCTTCGTGCTGGCCCTGGCGCCGGAATTCTATGCGCCGATGCGCCGCCTGGCCGCCGCCTATCATGACAAACAAGGCGCGGAGACGGCCGCCGAGACGCTGATGCCGCTGGGCGAGCCGGAGCGCGCGGTTCCGGTCGTGGCGGCGGCCGGGGTGCTGACCCTGCGCGACGTCACGATCCATTATCCCGGCAGCGATACGCCCGCCGTCTCGCGTCTTTCCCTGTCCGTCGGGGCCGGTGAGACGGTGGCGCTGTTGGGGCCGTCGGGCAGCGGCAAGACCAGCGTGCTGCACCTGCTGCTGGGCCTTGCGCCGCTATCGGCCGGAACGGTCGAGATGGGCGGCGTGGCCCTGACTTCGCTGGCGGGGCAGGCGAGCTGGGTCGGCCAGCATCCGCTGCTGATCGCGGGCACGATCCGCGAGAATCTGTTGCTGGCCCATCCCGAGGCCACGGCGCTGGCCCTGCAACGGGCCGTCGTCGTCGCGGGGCTGGTGCCAATGCTTCGCCGTCGTCCGGGCGGCCTGGATGCGCCCCTCGATGCGCGGGGAAGCGGTTTGTCGGGCGGCGAACGGCGGCGCATTGCCCTGGCCCGCGCTTTGTTGAACCCCGCGCCCTTCCTGTTGCTCGACGAGCCGACCGCGCATCTCGATGCGGTGGCCGAAGCCGCGCTGATCCGGACGATCGGCGGGGCGGCGCGCGGGCGCACGACATTGATCGCCACCCATAGCCCCGCGCTCGCCGCCATCGCGACGCGCGTCATCCATCTGGGACCAGCCGCATGACCCTTCGCACATGGATCGCCGCCGAACGCCGGAGCGAGCGTCGCCGTTTGTGGCGGGCGGGTGGCTGTGCCGCGTCGGTGGCGGCCGCATCGGTGCTGCTGCTCGCGCTGTCGGGCTGGTTCCTGACCGCCGCCGCGCTGGCGGGCGGGGCCGGGATCGTGGCGGCGCAGGCGTTCAACTATATGCTGCCCTCCGCCGCGATCCGCCTGCTGGCGATCGTCCGGACCGGCGCGCGCTATGGCGAGCGGCTGGCGAGCCATGGCGCGGCGTTCGGTGCGCTCGCCCGGCTGCGCCCCGCGCTCTACCGCGCGATCACCGCCGCCCCGCCCCAGGTCGCGCTGGCGCTGGGGCGGGGCGAGGCGACCGCGCGGCTGATCGGCGATGTCGATGCGGTGGAATGGCGCTTCGTCCGTCTGTCGGGGCCGTGGGGCGCCGTCGCGGCGATCATGGCGGGGGCGGCGTTGACCCTGCTCGGTGGTTGGCCGGCGATGGTGGCGACGCTGGCCTGTGCCGGGGGCGTCCTGGCCCTGACCCTTCAGGGCGCGCGCCGGTTGGAGCAGCCCGGCCGCGCGGTGCAACGGGCGACGGGCGCGCTGCGCGAGGAGGTGGCGATGCTGGGAAGCGCGGCGGCGGAGCTGCGCTGCTTCGCGCTGGAGGACTGGGCGGCCGCGCGCGTCGCGGCGGCGAGCGATCGCCTAGCCGAAGCGCAGATCCGGCAGGCCGCGGTCGCCGCGCGGTTCGAGGCGCTGCACGCGACCGGCGTGGCCGTGGCGGCGGCGTCGGCCCTGATGCTGTCGCTCGACGCCGGTGCGCCGGTTGCGGCGCTCGCGGCGCTGGCGGCGGCGATGACCGTCGACGGGCTCGCGCCGATCCTGCGGGCGTCGATCGAAAGGGGACGGCTGCGCGAGGCGGAGGCGCGGCTGGATGCGGTCTTCGATGCGGCGGCGGAACCGCGTCCCGCCGTCGGAGCGCCCGGCCAGCCGACCCTCGTCCTCGATGGCGACCGGTGCATGCCGGGCAGCCGGATCGCGCTGACCGGGCCATCGGGCTGCGGCAAGACGACGTTGATCGAAGGCTTGCTCGGGCTGCATCCGCTAGGGTCCGGGCGTATCGGGATCGATGGCCGGGATGCGGCCGATCTGCCGCCCGCGACGCTGCGCGCTCTCTTCGCCTGGGCGCCGCAGGAGGCGATGCTGATCGCGGGCACGGTTCGCGACAATCTGCACATGGCCGACCCGCATGCGACCGAGGATCGGCTGTGGCAGGCGTTGCACGATGCCGCGCTCGATACCGTGGTGCGCGCCTTGCCCGAGGGGCTCGACACATGGCTGGGCGACGATGGCGCGCGACTGTCGGGCGGAGAGCGTCGGCGGCTGTCGCTGGCCCGCGCCTATCTGGGCGATGCGCCCTGGCTGTTGCTCGACGAACCGGGCGAGGGGCTGGACGCCGATGTCGCGGCGGAGGTCGCGCGTCGCCTTGCCGCCCGGCTGGAGCGGACCGGGCAGGGGATGATCCTCGTCAGCCATCGCCCCGTGCTCAGCGCGCTGTGCGAACGGCAATGGGCGGCGGACGATGCGTCCCGCCGCTCCGCCGCCTGAGCTAACCCGCGACGATGGCGAGGCGCGTCCGGTCGATCAGGCGCACGCCGCGCAGACCGCAAAGCTGGATCACCCCGTCATTCTGGAGGGCGGTCATGTGGCGGCTGACCGTCTCGACCGCCAGGCCCAGCGCCTCCGCCATCGCGCCGCGTGACAGGGGCAGGCGAAACATGCCGTCCCCCTCCGCTCCGCAGCGCCGCGCCATGTCGAGCAGCAGCGCGGCCACCCGTGCATCGGCGCGGGCGCGGGCCAGCATCGGCATCCAGCGCCGCACCTCGCCCAAGGTCGCCAGCGTCCGGCGCAGCAGCAGTCGTCCGGCGGCGGGATGGCGGACCAGCATCTCCTCCAGCGCCTGGCGCGGATAGACGCACAGATCGGCATCGCCCAGCGCCGTGATCGCATCGGCGGACCGGTCGGCGAAGAGCGTGCCGACGAAATCGCCGGGATAGAGCAGGCCGACGATCTGGACGCCGCCATCCGCCTGCATGCGCGTCACCTTCAGCACGCCGGAGACGAGATGCGCGCAATGGCGTGCGGGATCGCCGATCCAGCCGAAAGCCTGCCCCGCGTGCAGCCGACGGCGGTGACCGATATGATGGATCGCGGCCAGGGCGGCCTCGTCCAGACCGTCGCACAGCGCCATGCTCCGCCCGGCACAGGCCGCGCAGCGCGGCGGAAGGTCAGACGGCATGGCTGAAGCGGGTATCGTCCTCGTTGCGCCAGGCATCGATGGCCGCCGCGATGGTGCGGGCATAGGGCAGGGCCTCCGCCGCCAGCCGCAGGCATGCCCCGTCCCAGGCGATCAACCCGACCTGTTCGAACCGACCGAGCCGTTCGCGAATGGCGGTCCGCTCGGGCAGGCCATCGAGGTTCGCGACGCCGTGGCACAGCACGCCCGCAATCGCCCGAGCCCGGCGCTGCTCCAGGGGGCCGCGATGAAGGCCGCGCGCCGTCGCGAACCGACCCGCGCCGATCGCCTGATGCCATGCCCCCGCATTCTTGGCGTTCTGGAGCAGGCGATCGGGAAAGGCGCTGATCGCGCTGGCGCCCAGGCCGATCACGATGTCGGCGGGATCGTCGGTAAAGCCCTGGAAATTGCGGCGCAGCCGTCCGTTCGCCGCCGCGCTTGCCAGCGGGTCATGGCCTTGCGCGAAATGGTCGAAGCCGATGGCGCGGTAGCCTGCGCGCGTCAGCCGGTCATGCGCCAGCGCCGCCTGGCCGAAACGCGCCGCCGCACCCGGAAGGGCCCGCGCGTCGATGCGGCGCTGGCGGGGGATGAGGTGCGGCACATGCGCATAGCCGAACACCGCCAGCCGTTCCGGGGCCAGCGCGATGGTCTCCTCGAGCGTCGCGGCCAGCGTCGCGTCGTCCTGGCCGGGCAGGCCGTACATCAGGTCGAAATTGATCGATCCGACCCCGGCGGTGCGCAACAGGGCGACGGCGCGGACGATCTGGTCGCGCGGCTGGACCCGACCGATCGCCGCCTGAAGTGCCGGGTCGAAGGTCTGCACCCCCAGGCTGGCCCGCGCGACGCCGGTCTCCGCGATGACGCTCGCCCAGTCCGCATCGAAACCGCGCGGATCGATCTCCAGCGACAGAGTCGCGCCCTGGCTGGCGAAGGCGGTGCGCAGATGGGCGACCAGCGCGGCGAAGGCCACGGGCGGGATCGCATTGGGGCTTCCGCCACCAAAGGCGATCCGGGCGATCTGTCCGCGTCCCTTCAGCCGGGCGGCCACCAGATCGATCTCGGCATGCAACCGCGCGAGATAGGCGTCCAGCCGCGCGGTCCGGTTCGCCGCCCCGGTGTTGCACCCGCAATACCAGCAGATCGCCCGGCAATAGGGAATGTGGAGATAGAGCGACACGATCTCGTCCGCCCCGACCATGTCGAGCGCCGCCGCCATGTCGGCATGGTCCACATGGTCGCCGAACTCGGCGGCGGTGGGATAGCTGGTGTAGCGCGGCACGGGCCGGGCGAGCAGATCGGGATGATAGGGCCACATGCCCATGCCGTGCCCCGGCGGTGCGCGCATGCCTTTGACCGCCGTCAAACCGGCGCTTGTCGATGGTCAAGGCGGCGGGGCGGGGGCGCTCCTATCCCGACGTCCACAGCCTCACAGGAGACATGGGATGACCGTCATCAGAACCGCCGCCACCCTGTTCGCGCTCGCCGCGACGGGAATCGGTACGTCGGCATGGGCGCAGGATAGCGGGGGACGCGACGCTCGGGTCGGGACTCGCGCCGGGGACGTGCTGCTCCGCGCCCGCGCCATCCTCGTCGCGCCCAATGAGCGGTCGGGCAGCATCCTGCCCGCCTTCCCCGGTGAGCCGGTAAAGGTCGACGACCGCGTGATGCCGGAGGTCGACGCGACCTATATGGCAACCGACCATATCGGCGTCGAACTGATCGCCTCGACCACGAAGCATGCGATCGGCGGGGTGCGGGGCACGACCGGCGGTATCGGCAGGCTCGCCTCCACCTGGGTCCTGCCGCCGACCCTGACCGTCCAATATCACTTCACGCCGACCCGGCATGTCCGGCCCTATGTCGGTGCGGGCGTGAACTATACGATCTTCTGGAACGAGGCGGCTTCGGACGGGCTGGAAAGCGCGGTGGGGCCGACCAGGGTCCATCTGAAGGACAGCGCAGGCTGGGCGGTGCAGGCGGGCGTCGATATGGACCTCACCCGCCGGGTCTTTCTGAACCTCGACGTCAAATATATCGATATCGACACCACCGCGCGGCTGGACAATGCGGCGCTGGGCCGCCAGCGGGTGAACGTCTCGCTGGACCCGCTGGTGTTCGGGATCGGCCTGGGGCTGCGCCTGTGAGAATGGCCGGTCGGCGTCGAGGCCTATCGGCGGGTTGAGGGCGCGGGGCTGCGCCTGGTGTCGATCCATCGCACGAGCCCCGCGATCAGCGTACAGATCATCAGGGCGATCGACGTGCCCACGATCGTATCGACGGCGCGGGCCTGGGGTGCGCCCGCGCTTTGCAGGGGAAGGGCGATCTTGGCGATCACGACGAACAGGGGCGTCACGCATCCGACGAACATGGTATAGTTGACCGCACGCAGCGCGATCGTCAGCGCGGCCAGCGGTAGTACCAGGGCCTCCAGCGCGACCGGGCCGTTGGCGTGGCCGATCAGGACCATCACGATCGCGGTCCCGATCAACGTCCCCGCGATCCGCTCGACCACGCGCCAGGACGAGGTGCGGATATTGACCGTGATGACGACCACCGCCGTCATCGTCGCCCATTGCGGATAGGCCAGCCCCAGGCCATGCGCCGCCAGGAAGCAGGCGAACACCGCGACACCGGCGCTGGCGGCATGAAGCCGCGCCGACCGGGTCGAGGGAAGCTCGGGCGGGGCGGGGGGCGCCGCATCGCGATCACGATTTGGCCGCTCCAGCACATAGACGCTGCCGATCCGAAGCAGCAGCGCCAGGCCCCCACCGGCCAGGAACGCGATGCCGACCGCCATCGGGCCTGCCGCATCGACCGGCCATTCCGCCGCCACGACCACCACGACGCCCAGCAGCATGCCCACCGTGGCCATGCCATAGGACCGGCTGGCGACAAAGGTGATCGTCGCGACCGCCACCGCCGCCAGCGTGGCGGTCAGCGGAAGGGCGGGATGGACCATGGCCGTCATGGCGGTCGCCAGCACCGCGCCGCCGATGACGAACAAGGCCATGGCCCGCAGGCGCGATGCGGCATGGAGCCGGTTGTCCGCCAGACAGGCCCAGAACGCGGCATAGGCCCCCCAGATATCCGCCGGGCGATGGGACGCCTGCGCCCACAGGATCATCGCCAGCACCGCGACGCTGCCCGATGCGCCCTCCAGCAGTGCGAACTCGCCCGCGCGGAACTGTATGCCACGACGCGCCAGCCCGGTGACCAGGCGGCGGGCGATCGCCCGATCACGGGCAGGGACGGAAGGGGGCGGCACGGGCACGACGGGCTCTTTGGATAACCGAGGGGAACACGCCCCGATAGCCGTTTTGCGGTCACGCCTGGAGCGACTTGTTGGCATGGGCGCTATTCCTTAAAGGAATGACATGGAGTTCCGAACGCTACGCGCCTTTGTCGAAGTGGTTCGCCAGGGCAGCTTTTCGCAGGCGGCCAGGACGATCTTCGCGACGCAGTCCACGGTCAGCAAGGCGGTCAAGCAGCTGGAGGACGAACTCGGCGCGCCGCTGTTCGACCGGATCGGTCCGCGCGTGAAGCTGACCACCTTTGGCGAGGCGCTGTATCCGCGCGCCGCGCGCCTGCTGGCGGAACGCAGCGACCTGCTCGTCGAACTGGACGAGATACGCGGATTGCAGCGGGGCAGCCTCCGGATCGGCCTGCCCCCGGTCGGCAGCGCGCGGATCTTCGCGCCGATGCTGGCCCGCTATCGCCGGACCTATCCGGGCATCGCCATCGAATTGCGCGAGCATGGCGGCGACCAACTCCTCGACATGGTGCGCACCGGCGAGATCGAGCTGGCGGCGACGGTCGATCCCAATGCGCCGGAATGGCATAGTCAGGAGGTCTGGCGCGATCCGGTGATGGCGGTGATGGCGCGCGATCACCCGCTGGCCAAGGCCGGGTCGCTGTCGCTTGACGCCTTGCGGGACGAGCCGTTCATCCTGTTTTCCGACAGCTTCGTGCTGCATCGCATGGTGGTCGATGCGTGCCACCGCCATGGGTTCAAGCCGAACATCGCGGTCCAGAGCAGCGAGGTGGAATTCATCCTCGAACTGGCCGCATCGGGGATCGGCATCGCCTTTCTGCCCCGGTTGCTGGTGGACCAGCTCAATGCGGAGCGTATCTGCGGCGTGCTCGTGACCGAACCCTATATCGAATGGCGGCTGGCGATGGTCTGGCGCAACGGCGCCTTCCTGTCGCACGCCGCGCGCGCCTGGTTGCAGATGGTGGCCGACCAGGCGGATTAGCCGGTCGGCCGGGGCGGCGATCCCTCCGGGCCAGTCGATTTGGGAATAGAGGCCAGTCGGAGCTTTCGTTTTTCGCAACCCGACCCTTGGCCTATTTTCGTCGCTTACCGGGTCGGTGACCCGTCAAGCGAGGTCTTTCGATGATCATTTCCGCCCCCACGGATTTCCGCGAGGCGGCCCGGCGCCGCCTGCCGCGCTTCCTGTTCGACTATATCGATGGCGGTGCCGTCACTGAGTCCACCATGGTCGGCAATGTCGACGCCTTGCAGCGGGTGGCGCTGCGCCAACGCGTCCTCAAGGGGGCGGGGAACCCGTCGCTGGCGGTGACGGTGCTAGGCCAGCCATGGGCGATGCCGGTCGCGCTGGGGCCGGTCGGGGCGACGGGAATGTATGCCCGGCGCGGTGAGGTGCAGGCGGCGCGGGCGGCGGGCCTTGCGGGCATCCCCTATGCCCTCTCCACCGTCTCGGTCGCGTCGATCGAGGAGGTGGCGCGCGACGCGCCGGGGCAGCTCTGGTCGCAGCTCTATGTGCTCAAGGATCGCGGCTATATGCGCAACGCGCTCGACCGGGCCTGGGCGGCGGGAATGCGGACGTTGGTGTTCACCGTCGATATGCCGACGCCCGGCTCGCGCTATCGCGATCGGCGCTCCGGCATGGCCGGGCCCGCCGCGACGCTGCGCCAATATGCGCAGGCGCTCCGCCATCCGCGCTGGGCGATCGATGTGGGATTGCGCGGCCGCCCGCTCTCCTTCGGCAATATCGAGGCCTATGTCGGCCATTCGATGAGCATGGCCGACTATACCGGCTTTCTGGCGCGCAACTTCGACCCCACCATCCATTGGCGCGATCTGGAATGGGTGCGCCAGGACTGGAAGGGCGCGCTGATCCTCAAGGGCATTCTCGACCCCGAGGACGCGCGCGAGGCGGTCCGTTTCGGGGCGGACGGGATCATCGTGTCCAACCATGGCGGGCGGCAGCTCGACGGGGCCATGCCCACCGCCACGGCGCTTCCCACCATCGCCGATGCGGTCGCCGGAGCGATCGCGGTGCTGGCCGATTCCGGCGTGCGCTCGGGGATCGACGTGGTGCGCATGATGGCGCTGGGCGCGGATGCGGTGCTGCTCGGCCGGGCCTATATCTATGCGCTGGCGGCGCGGGGGCAGCGGGGGGTGAGCGAACTGCTCGACCTGATCGCGGCGGACATGCGGGTGACGATGACCCTGATCGGGGCCGATCGTCCCGGCGCGATCACCCGAGACAGTCTCGCCGGATTGCCGCCCTCGGTGCAGGGCCGGTCGGAGGCACTCCGGGGCGGCGGGTGACAAGCGGCCGCCTCAGGCCAAATGGCGGCGCTCCAGTCGGGTGACGTCGGGCGTCCCCAGCAGCGCCAGCGTCGTATCGACCTGCCGCCGCAGCATGGCGAGTACGGCATCGACGCCGCGCTCGCCATCCGCCGCCAGCGCATAGAGCAGCGGGCGGCCGACCAGCACGCCCTTCGCACTGGCGGCCATCGCCTTCACCACATCGGCACCGTCCCGAACCCCGCTGTCCATCAGCACGGGCAGCCCGCACGCATCCGCGACGGCGGGCAGAAGGTCGATGGGGGCGGGCGCGTCCTCCAACTGGCGGCCGCCATGGTTGGAGACGACGACACCATCCACCCCCAGCCGTTCGCAACGGCGCGCATCCTCGGCGGAGACGACGCCCTTGACGATCAGCGTGCCGCGCCAGTCGTCGCGAAGCCGCGCCAGCGCCGCCCAGTCGAAGCTCGCATCCATCTGGCGCGCCATCAGCGCGGCCTGTGCCTCCACGTCCCCGTCACCGGCGGCGACGAAATGGGCGAGCTGCGGAAAGCCCTGGCGCACCTGCCGGAGCGACCAGACCGGATGGCGGACACCGTCGAGCAGGATGCGCGGCGTCATGCGCAGGGGAACGCCGAAGCCGTTGCGCCGGTCGCGCACCCGGTCGCCATTCACCGCGACATCGACGGTGAGGACCAGGGTCGTGCACCCCACCTCGCGCGCGCGGGCCACCAGTCGATCCGCCAGTGCGCGCTGGACGACATAGAGCTGGAACCACAATTCCCCGTCCGAGGCGCGGCGCACGGCCTCGATCGTGCTGGTCGCCGCGGTGGACAGGCAGAAGGGGATGCCCGCCCGCGCCGCCGCCCGGGCCAGGATCAGGTCCCCCTGCGGTCGCACCACGCCGGTCAGGCCCATCGGCGCGACCGCGAACGGACTTTCCCAGGGGCGGCCGAACGGCGCGATCGCCTGTCGGCGCTGCGAGACATCGGTCAGGCGATCCGGCACCAGCCGGGTTCGCGCGAAAGCCTCGCGGTTGCGCGAAAGGCCGCGCTCGGAACCGGCACCGCCCTCCAGATAGTCGAACACGATACGCGGCAACCGGCGACGCGCGGCATCGCGATAATCGTCGAGCGTGATGAGCGCGCGGGTCATGTCAGTGATGGTCCAGCCACACGTCCAGCACGGCGCAGCGCCGTTCCTCGCGCACGACCCGCAGCGCCTCGGCGATGGCATCGTCGATCTCCGCCGGGTCGCGAAGCTGTCGACCCCATGCGCCGCCCGACGCGGCGGCGATGCCGACATAATCGGGGGCGGGGTCGAACGAGGTGTCCAGATCGTCGGCATGCGCGGCATAGCCGTCCGGATGGACCGCCAGCGTCGAGAGCTTGGGCGATTTCCAGCCGCGATTGTTGAAGACGATCTGCAGGAATGGCGCGTCATAGCGTCGCGCCATCCAGTGCACCGAACTGGGCACGGTGAACAGGAACGAACCGTCGCCGGTCAGCGCCACCACCGTCGCGTCGGGCCTGGCCAGCCGGACGCCGATCGCCGCGCCGCCATTCCACCCCAGCGATCCGCCGCCGCTCGTGGAGATCGCCCCCGGCGTGTCGAGCCGCAGGTGATCGAACACCACGCCATAGTTCGAGATTGCCTCGTTGACGAAAAGCATGTCATCGCTTTGTGCCGCCCGCAGACGCGACACAAAATATTCCGGCGTGATGGTTCCCGCCGGAACCGCCTCGCGCGATCGCAGCACCGTTTCGCGCGCCGCGTGGCGATCGGCATAATGCGCGCGCCGCTCCTCGATGCGCGCGGCGGGGAGGGGCTGCGCGGCGAGCCAGTCGTCCAGCTGGGCGAGCGCAGTCGCGGCATCGGCGCGGCACACCGCCTCCGCCCCGATCCGCCACAGCGGCATCTGTTCCTTCAGCGGGTCGACATCGATGTGGAAAATCCGCGCGGCATCGCCCGGCGCCGACACGGTCGGGATCCACGGCACGTCGCTGTCGATCACCAGCACCATATCTGCCGCGGCCAGATCGGCATTCTGCTGCGGCTGATTCCATTGGTTGCCGAGATAGAGCGGGTGGCTGTGCGGGAAGTTCATCGCATTGGGCACGGATTCGAGCACCCCGATCCCCAGCCGCTCGCACAGCGCCACCAGGGGCGCGACCGCCGCCGGATTGCGGCCCAGGAAGGACGTGACGACAAGCGGCCGTCGCGCCGCCAACAGCGCCTCGCCGATCAGGGCGACCGTCTCGGGCGGCAGCGCGCCCGGCCCGATGCAGCGCCACGCCGCCGCCTCGTCGGGGGTCGGCGCGACCTCTTCCTCCATTACCTCGCGCGCGCCGATCAGATAGACGGGGCCCTTGGGATCGGACCCGGCGAACTGAAAGGCGCGGTGCACCAGTTCCTTGACGTTGCGCCCGGTGCGGATCTCGTTGTCATAGCGCATATAGCCGCGCACCAGTCCGCGCTGATCATGGACATCCTGGATCCACTGGATGAACTCGTTGCGCGATCCCTTCAACTCGCCATGCTGGGTAAAGGGGGACGCACCCGCGAAGATCAGCATCGGGGCGCGCCCCTTGGCGGCGTTGTGGACCGCGCCCGCCAGCGCCTGGGTCCCGCATTCGACATGCACCACCACCGCCTGCGCCACGCCGCTCGCCAGCCAGAAGCCGTGCGCGGCGCTCATGCCGACCATTTCATTGGGGCAGGTGACGATGCGCGGGATCGGCCGCCCGGCGGCGCGCGCCTCCGCGATCGCCTCGACCAGCGCGGGGTGATCGCTGCCGAGGTTGGCGAAGACATGGGAAACGCCATGCTCGATCAGGGCATCGAGGAAGGCGCTGGAGGTGGTGTACATCGGGGGGCTGGGCCTTGTCGCATCGCCGGTCGCCCGGCGGGGGTCGTCGTCGGGGCAAGAGGCGGCGATCAGGGGATATAGTCGACCGCACCGCGCCGGATCGTCACCCAGTGCGTCGTGGTCATCTCCTCCACGATCCAGTCGCCGCCGAAACGGCCGATGCCGCTGTTCTTCTCGCCGCCGAACGGATTGAACGGCATGTCGGCGACGGTCATGTCGTTGACATGCGTCATCCCGACGTCGAGCCCATGGGCGAAGCGCAGCCCGCGCGCCTCGTCGCGGGTGAAGACCGCACTGGACAGGCCCGCATCGGTGGCGTTGGCGAGTTCGAGCGCATGCGCCTCGTCCCGCGCCCGGATGACGAAGGCGATCGGCGCGAACATCTCCGCCTGTGCCAGTGGATCGTCATTGTCGACATCCGCGAAGATGTGCGGCGGGACGACCGCGCCCGACGGCTCGCCCCCCAGGACCAGGCGGAAGCGGGATTTGGCGGCGGCGAGGTGATCGAGGTTCGCGGCCAGTTGCTTCGCGTTCATCGCCGGGCCGATCAGCGTGTCCGCCTCGGCGGGATCGCCATGTTTCAGCCGCGCGGCGCAGGCGGCGAACTTCTCGACAAAGGCGTCGTGGACGCTGTCCTCCACGATCACGCGGTTGGTGCTCATGCAAATCTGGCCCTGGTGCAGGAACCGGCCGAACGCCGCCGCCTGCGCCGCCTGGTCGAGGTCCGCATCGGCCAGCACCACGAACGGGTTGTTGCCGCCTAGCTCCAGCGCGACCCGCTTGATGACCGGGGCCTCGATGGCCAGCCTACCGATACGTCGCCCCACCCCGGTCGAGCCGGTGAAGGACAGGAAGCGCGGGACATCATGCGTGCAGAAGCCGTCGCCGATGACGCGCGAGCTGCCGGTGACGACGTTGAAAAGTCCGGGCGGCAGGCCCGCCTCTTCATAGATGCGCGCCAGCAGCAGGCCGCCGGTGACGGGGGTGTCCTCGGCCGGTTTGACGACCACGGCATTGCCCACCGCCAGCGCGGGCGCGATCGTGCGGTGCGACAGGTGGAGCGGGAAGTTCCACGGGCTGATCACCCCGACGACGCCGATGGGGCGGCGATAGACGCGGCTTTCGGTGTCGGGCAGGTCGATCGGCAGGATGCGGCCGTTGATGCGATAGGGGATCGACGCGGCCTCGTTCAGACCGCCCATCACCGCCTGCCATTCGATCCCGGCCTTGATCCGGGTGGAACCCGATTCCGCGACCAGCCAGTCGATGATCTCGTCGCGCCGGGCCTGGACGATATTCGCGGCGCGCCGGAACAGGTCGGCCCGGACCGCCGGAGGCGTTTGCGCCCATTCCCGCTGCGCCTTGGCGGCGGCGCGATAGGCGGCATCGACGTCGGTAAGGTCGGCGGCGCGCAGGCGGAGGAGGCACTCGCCCGAATAGGGGTTGCGGTCCTCCATGGTTTCCTCGCCCGAACCGGGCCGCCATGTCCCGTCGATATATTGCGCCTCGAAGCTGTAGCGGGTCATCCTCTCACTCCTTTTTTCCTTGTCGGTCGATGCTATGCCGGTCGCGGGTCGGGCCTCAAACGGCGATGGCGGGCGTTTCGGGGCGGGCCGCCCCATGGCCGCGCCGCGGCGCGGTCTCGATCAGTGCGATGCTGGCGACCGCGCCCAGGACCAGAACGCCTGACACGGTGAGCAGCGTCGTCGGCAGCCCGGTGGTGACGGCGATGCGCCCCGCGATGCTCGGCGCAATCCCGCCGCCGAAAATCTCGCCCAGCCCCACCACCAGTCCCATCGCGGTCGAGGACAGCGTATAGGGCACGGCCTCGCCCGCCACCGGCCCGGCCAGCAGCGCATTCGCGCCACAGCAGCAAAAGGCGGCGAGGAACAGCAGCGCGAACAGCGGCAGCGGCGTGTGCGCGGTCAGCACCAGCGCGGCGAGCGCCGCCGCCCCGCCGAGAAAGGCAGCGACCAGCGCCGGGCGGCGACCGATCACGTCCGATATGCCGCAAAGCGCGATCTGTCCGACGAAACCGCCAAAGCCCAGGCCCGACATCACCAGCCCCATTTGCGGGCCGTCCAGCCGCACGACATCGGTCAGGAACACCGGCGTCATCGCGCCGAGGACGAAGATCCCGCTCATCGAGCAGAAGATCGCCGGGATGGCGACCCGCACGTTGCGCCGCGCCAGCACGTCGCGCCACGATGCGCGGGCGGCGGGATCGTCCGTCACGGCGGGGCGGGCCGCGCGGGGAGGATCGCGCAGCACCACGAACATCGCACCCGCCAGCACGAGGCCGGGCACCGCGACGATCTGGAAGACGGCGCGCCACGACGGGACGATCGCGACCAGCTGCGTCGCGATGATCGGGCCGAGCGCCAGCCCGAACAGCGCGAACGCCCCCTGGATGATGCCGAGGTTGAGGCCGCGTCGCGCCGGGCGTGACGCATCCAGCGCGGCGGCGTAGCTCGCGGGACAATAGGCCCCCTCCGCGATACCCATCGCCAGCCTCGCGACCATCAGCATCGCCAGGCTGCCCGCCAGTCCGCTGACCCCCGACAGCAGCGAGAAGCCGATCACGGCAGCGATCACGATCCGGCGACGCCCGATGCGGTCGGCCAGATTGCCCATCAGGATCGCGAACACGCCCCATGACAGGCCGACCGCCGCAGCCAGGTTGCCGAGGTCCTGATAATCCAGCTTCAGGTCGCGCATGATCTGCGGCGCGAGCGGCATCACCAGCCAACGATCGAGCCCGACCAGCCCGAACCCCAAGGCGAGCAGCGCGATCGCGCGAAACTCATAGCGGCGGTCGCCGCTCAAGGCGCCGCCATTGGCGGTGAGGGAGGGGGTCATAGCGCCTCCCATGTGTCACCATCGGGCAAAGACGCGCCGAACGGCTCCACCGGGCGGCGCGGTCGGGCGTTCAGCAGCAACCGCGTCGCATCGGCGCGGCAATAATGGCCGGTCGGATCGAGCGCGCTCTTGGCATGGACGATCGCGTCGAAATCGGCATCGGCATAGAGCAGCCCTTCTTCATCCTCCGGCATCGGCTCGGTCAGCGAGCGGCCGTCGGGTCCGAAGATCATCGAATTGCCGCCGCCCTGCACCGCACCGGCCGCGTTGAGCAACGCCACCTTGTCGGGCGTGTCGCACAGGGTGTCATAGACGTCGGGCGACATCACGCCGGTCGCATGAAGGACGAAGCATCCGCCTTCGAGCGCATAGACGCGGCTGGCGGCCAGGTTCGCCTCGGCGCTCAGACCATAGGCGATGCCCTTGTAGAGCGTGAAGGACGGCCAGGAGGCGACATGGATCTGCTCACCCTGCGCATAGAGGGCGAACTTGCTCAGCGGCTGGACATGCTCGGCACAGCATAGCGCGCCCAGGCGACCGATGGCGGTGTCGACGACCTTCAGGTCGGACCCGTCGCCCTCGCCGAACACGGTGCGCTCGACATGGGTCGGCTTCAGCTTGCGCCGGTTGAAGACCGTCGTGCCGGTGTCGTCGATCAGCATCTGGCTGATGTAGAGCGTGCTGTCGGCGCGCTCGACATAGCCGATGACGCAGTGGATGCCATGCCGCGCGGCGGCCTCGCGGATGCGGCCCAGTTCGGGGCCGTCGGCGGCCAGGGCGTTGCGGTGGTAGCGCGGCAGGAACTGCGCCCCCCATGCCGGTGCGCCCAGCCATATCCACCAGGGATAGCCCGGGATCCAGATTTCCGGAAAGGCGATCAGCTTCGCGCCGTTCGCCGCCGCCTGGGCGATCAGGCCGATGGCCTTGTCGGTGGACGCCTGCGCGTCGAGATAGACTGGCGCCGCCTGTACGACGGCGAGCCGAACCATGGGCTTCGTCAACGCACTCTTCCCCCTCGCTGATATGGAATGAAGGCTAGCGGCGGCATCGAACCGCGCTTGCCGCCTGCGGCCCGAAAAATGGCCCGGACCGGCATGGCGCGCCGCCGCATGCGGGCTATTTCGCGGCGGGCGAGGCCGCCCGCCGATAGGGATGGAGCTTTTCGTAGAACGGCCCCACCGGCCAGATCGAGCGCCGGTCCTTGGGCGTGATCATGAAGCATTCGATATCGAGAATGCGGCCGTCGACGATCTTGAAAATCTCATAGATCACGAAGGTGAAGGGCGCATCGGCCCTGGGCCCGTTGTTGCTGCTGATGCCGGGCACCACGTCCAGATGGCTGATCCCGATGACCAGGCCGCGCGCGGTGTCGACGATCGGGAAGCGGCGTTCGCGGACCACCGGGATCCAGCCGAACTTGGTGACGCCGATGTCGCAACTGTCGGAGGTGATGACGTCGGGCCGGTTGGTATTGGTGGTCGGCGTCCCGTTTTCGGTCCGGTTGCAGTCGGGATGAAACGGCACGATCGTCGGATCATGCTCCTGGATCGACTGGAAATAGAGGTTGGCGATGCGCCGCAGCTCGGCGGCGGGGACGCGTTCCTCCGGCGGCAGGACGTCGGACCAGATCGGCTTGGGGAAATGAACGCCGTCCGGGTTGAAGAGCAGGTCGTCCTTGCCAGCCGTCAGCTGCTCGACCTCGGTGATCCGGCCGTCCGCGACCTTCAGCCGGGCGACGTACAGCGCCTGGCCTGCGTCCTTGCGGCGAACGATGCCGAAGAAGATCGCCTGCCCCGCCTCCGGGTCGACGATCGTCGATCGGCCGGTGATGATCGTGGCGTCCTTCCACACGCCGTCGTCGAGCCTGCCGGGCCGACCATTCTCATACACCATCGCGCCGGGGGCGAGGGGCAGGCGGGCGGCGTCATGCGCCTCCAGCGCCAGCAGATAGCGGTTCGTCATGTCGAGCAGGCACCCGCGATCGCAGCCCGAGCGGGCGGCGGGCGCGGGGGATGCGGGCGTGCGGGGCGCGGCGGCAGCGGGTGTCGCCACCGCCACCACCGCCACCACCGCCGCGAAGGCCGGGAACCATGGTTTCATCGAATGATCTCTCTGGCGGAAGGAAAGGGGGCCGACGCGCGATCGGCCCCGATCCTTCAGAATTTGCCGCGAATGCCGAAGGTGACGTAGCGTCCCACGACGTCGTGCAGGCTCTGATTGGCCGGATAGGACAGGCCCGGCAGCGCGCTGGCGTAGAGCGGGGCCTGTCGATCGAACAGGTTGCGCACGTTGATGAACGGCGAGAACTGGCCGCCCGCGACGTCGTAGCTGATGTTCAGATCGGTGTAGAACACGTTCGGCATCCGGTTGGACGCGTCGGCGATCACATAGCTGGCCCGCGTCGAGCGGTCATAGCGGCCGATCCAGCGTTCCTGCACGTTCAGGTTGAAGCCGCCGTTCGCGTAGTTCACCGACAGGTTGCCCCGCCATTTGGGATAGCCCGCGCCGTTGCCGCCGACGGAGGTGTTCGCGGTGCCCGCCAGTTCCTCGGCCGGCTGCGTCGCGCTCGTCTGCAACCTGAGCACCGGCACATAGCTGGCGAAGGCGCGCAGGGCCAGTTGCCCCCGACCCACGCCGAAGGTGTAGGAGGATTCGAAATCGAACCCCCGCGTCCGCAGCGAGGCGCTGTTCAGCGGCGAAACCAGGATCGCCGTGGGCACGCTCGAACCGGACGTGCGGACGATCAGGTTGCACACCGGGGCGTTTCCACCGCTGGCTTGGCAATCGTCATAGGCCTGTTGCGCGTCCTGCACGGTGATCGCATCGCGCAGCTTCAGGTCGAAATAATCGATGGCGAGGCGGGCGCCGGGCAGCCAGGAGGGCGAATAGACGAAGCCCGCGCTGGTGGTCAGCCCCTTCTCGGGCTTGAGCGCGGCGTTGCCGCCCGAGATCGCCTGGGTGGGGAAATTGCCCACGCCGGGGATCGACAGGCCGAAGACGTTGATCGAGCGCGAGGCGAACAGGTCGTACAGGGTGGGTGCCCGGATGTCGCGCGAGCGCGTCGCCCGGATGACCAGATCGTCGACCGGCTGATAGACCAGGCCCGCCTTCCACGTCGTCACGCCGCCGCTGGTGCTATAGTCGGTATAGCGGACCGCACCGTTCAGGTTGAGCGAGCGGCCGAGCGCGCTGTCCTTGGCCAGCGGAATGTCGACCTCGCCGAACACCTCCTTGACGTCGTAACGGCCCTTGGCGCTGCCGACGTTCGTGAAGCTGTGGCCGAGCGTCCCGCTGGGCACGAAACGGATGCCGGTGAAGTCGGTCGCCACGCCGGGATCGGAATTGCTGGTCTCGACCAGCGACTGGCGCCGATATTCGCCGCCGACCGCCACCGACACCGGCCCCGCCCATGACGAGAAGGGCGAACCCGAGATCGAGGCGCTGACCACGTCCAGTTCGTTGACGACGCGGTAGCGCGAATAGTCGTTGACATAGGCGACCGCTGCGGCCGACGGCGAACCCTCTCCGAACAGGTTGAGCGGAACACAGCCCGGATAGAGGCCGGGATTGGTGAGGCTGACGCGGCAGACGATATTGCCGCTGCCGTCCCTCACCGCGTCGAGCGCGGCGTAGAATTTCTGGTTGTTGACCTCCAGCCCCTTCACGTCGAGCTGGGTGCGGCCATGGGAATAGGCCAGGTTCCAGCGATAATCGCCGAAGCGCCCGTCGACGCCCGCCGTGACATTGTAGCTGCGGTTGAACGCGTCGGACACGCGCTGGCCCAGATCGCGGCTGTAGCGCGACATCGTGATCGGCGCGCCGCCCGACGCGGCGGTGAGCTGGGCCTGTTGCTGCGCCGACAGGAAGGCGTTGGTCGGCGAGAACAGGATGCTGCCGAAATGGAAGTCGGAGCCATAATAGCCGATATTGCGCGAGTCGGCGTAGCTGCCCTGGACGAAGGCGTTGACGCCCGGCGCGACGTCCATCGACAGGCGCGCAAAGGCCTGGTTGGTCTTCAGGCTGCCGGTCAGGCCGAGCTGATCGAAATAGGCCCCGTCGCCGCCGATATTGATCGACGGATTGCCCGTCGCCGTCCCCCCGTTGAACGCGGTCAGCGCGCCGCCCGGCTGGAAGGCGAGGCCAAGCGCAGGCAGCAACCCGCCGAACGACGAAAAGCTCAGCCGGGTATTGGCCGCGGTGACATAGGGATTGGCGGCGGTCCCGGCGCCCACCAGGCTGTAGAGATTGCCCGCATAGCGTCGGTCGTAACGGCTGAAGATACCGGCCGAGTCGTAATGTTCGAAGCTCACGATCAGGTGCGCCCGGTCGCCGAGCAGCCCCGTCCCGACCGCCACGCCCGCGCGCAGGCTGGGCGCGTCGCCGCGCGTCGAGACGCCCTTTTGCAGCGTGTATTTGACGCCCGTGAATGTCTTGTCGAGGACATAGTTGACCACGCCGCTGACCGCGTCCGAACCATAGGTCGCCGACGCACCGGCCGTGACCACGTCGACGCGCTGGACCAGCATCTGGGGCAGGGTGTTGACGTCGACGCTGCCGTCGAAGCTGGTTGGCGGCAACCGCCGCCCGTCGAACAGGATCAGCGCGCGGGCGGGCCCGATGCCGCGCAGGTTCAGATAGTTGCCGTTGCTGGGCGTGTTGGCGTTGGTCTGGCCATAGCTGGTCTGGCTGACCGAATTGCTGAACTGCGGCAACTGGTTGAGCCCGTCGGCGATGTTGCTGGGCGCGGTGCGGGTCAGTTCGCCCGCGCTCAGGACGGTCACGGGGCTGGGCGACTTGCTGCCGTCGCGCACCACGCGCGATCCGGTGACGACGATGTCCTTCTGCCCATCGGCGCCGTCGTTCGCCGGGCTGGCCTGGGCCTCGATCCCGGTGGCGGTCGTGGGTGTCGCCTCCTGCGCTAGTGCCGCGTGCGGCAACGCCATCAGGGAAACACCGGCCAATAACATCGAACTATATTGCACGCGCATAACGCCCCCTTCCTATGAACCAGGACCTCCTGACGGCGCCGCTCGAGCCTCTTTCGGGCTGGATGTCGGCCTATGGGTGCGAACCTGCAAAGCCCGACCCACAAGACGGATAGTCTGCGAGGACGATCGGAAAAACTTGTACGGGACGGCCTGTTTTCAGGTTTGGAGCGGCGCAGAAAAGGGGCCTCGGCGTCCCTGGGGGCCGGTCGGGGCGCTGGCGACCGGGCCATGGAATAAGGGCTTGCGGCCGAACCGGTCCCTATGAGAGCATCGCTGCCTTGAGCCCTCCGGCACACGAGGATGCATCGTGGACGTTGAAAGCATGAAGCGCAGGCAGGTCGATGCCGTCAGCTTTGCCGCTTGGCGGGAGACGGTGCGCGAGCAGATCGTCGATCTCGATTGCGCGCGCGCGGATGACGGCCCGTTCCACGCCTCGATCAGCAGTTGCGACCTGTTGGGAACCCGCATCGCCAAGGTCGCCGCCGGGCGCCACCATGTCTCGCGCGATCGGCGTCGGATCGCATCCGACCATGACGAATATGTCCTGCTGACCGTGCTGGTCGAGGGCCGGGTGACGATCTGTCAGGGCAGCCGCGAGGCGCGTCTTCAGGTCGGCGACATGGCGATCTACGACAGCACGCGGCCCTATGATTTCTTCGTGGAGGAACCCTTCGTCCAGACCGTCCTGCGGCTGAGCCGGAAGGACATGGCCCGCCAGATCCGCAGCCTGGATGATCTGACCGCTTGCCCCATCTCGGGCGCGCGGGGCACCGGACGGCTGGCGGCACGCTTTATCTGCGATCTCGAGGATCAGCTGGGCCATATCGATCCCAGCAGTGCACCGGCGCTCCATGGTGCGCTGATCGATCTGGTCGGCGCGGCCTTCACCGAACAGACCTCCGACCGGCGCCCGCCGCTGCGCGAACAGCGCCATGTGCTGATGACCCGTATCGTCCAGTTCGTCGACACGCATTTCTGCGAAGAGACGCTGACGTGCGAGCGCGTGGCGGAAACCTTCGGATTGTCGGAGCGCTATCTGCGCAAGCTGTTCGCGGAAAGCGAACGGTCGCTGTCGGAACGGATCTGGCACCTCAGGCTGGAAAAGGCCAAGCGCGATCTTCGCGGCAATCTGGCCTATCGGTCGTCCGTCACGTCGGTCGCCTATGATTGCGGGTTCAAGGATCCCGCGCATTTCAGCCGCGCCTTCAAGGAAAAATACGGCATGACCCCGCGCGATTACGCACGGCGCTGACCTCCACTCCGCCGGAATGGCCGATGCCGCGTCCGGGCGTCAGTCGCCCGCCGCCTTGCGATAGGCGCTGGGAGACACGCCCGCATGGCGGCTGAAGAAGCGGGTGAAATAGGCCGGGTCGGAAAAGCCGATCGCATAGCCGACCTCCGCCACCGACATATTGGTATAGAGAAGCGCGCGCTTGGCATCGAGCATGGCGCGCTGGTCCAGCATCGCGGCGGGTGACAGCGCCGCGACCCGCGCGCAGGCGACGCGCAGGCGGCTTTCGCTGGTTCCCAGCGCCTCGGCATAGTCGGCGATCGGCTCACGCAGGCGGAAACGCTCGTCGATCCTGGCGCGGAAGCGGGCGACCAGGCTGTGGTGATGGCCGGGGATGGCGGGGGCATGGTCGCGCATCCTGTCGAGCGAGCGCAGCGTCTCGACCAGGATCGTCAGCAATGCAGCATCGACCGCCGCGCGGTGCCCCGGTCCCGACCATAGCAATTCGCGCATCAGCGTCGCGATCTGCGCGCCGATCCGGTCGGTCGGCATATCGTCCGAGCCGATGACCCCAGCCTGTTCGAAGACGGCGGCGAGTCCCGGATAGCGGCTATCGAGCAGCGTCAGATGCCGGACCGACAAGGTCACGACCGCACCCGCCGACTCGTGATGCCAGTCGAAACCATGCACGATCCCCGCCGGTACGATCACCAGCGCGGGCGCGCTAACGGCGAGGCTCTTCGTCTCGGCGCGCATGGTGCCGCCGCCCTCTTCCAGCAGGAAGAGCTGGACCAGATCGGCATGGGCGTGCGGCAGAATCGTCCATTCATGCGGGCGAGAGCGGCTGTCCAGCCGTTCGGCATGGACGAAGCCCTCCTCCACCGCGCGGTGCGGTTCGCCATAGAGATAGAAGCTGGGAATGGCCGCGGACACCATCCGGCCATGCTATTGCGCGGCAACCGGATCGTCCAACTTTTTGCGCGCCCCGTCCATCGTGCGCCGCCATCGCAAGGCGCATGATCGGCACAAGTCGGCGGACAGGCCGACAGTCGAGAGGATGGATATGAGGCACCGGACACAGGTGGCGATAATCGGGGCGGGACCGGCGGGCATGTTCCTGGCCCATCTGCTCCACGCCGAAGGGATCGACGCCGTCGTGATCGAACGACGCGACCGTTCCTATGTCGAGGGACGGGTCCGCGCGGGCGTGCTGGAACAGGGAACGGTCGCGCTGATGCGGCGGCTGGGCCTGTCGGCGCGGCTGGAGCGCGAGGGGCTGGTCCATGGCGGCACCAATCTGGCGCTCGACGGCGAGGTCTTCCGCATCGACATGGCGGCGCTGACGGGCGGATCGACCGTCACCGTCTATGGCCAGCAGGAGGTGATGCGCGACCTGTTCGACGCCGCCGAGGATCGCGGCGTGTCGATCGTCTGGAACGCGGCGGACGTCACCCTGTCCGGGCTGGACGGCGATCGGCCGAGCGTGACCTGGCGGCAGGATGGCGCGGAACATCAGCTCGATTGCGACTTCGTGGTCGGCTGCGACGGCTTTCACGGCATCAGTCGCGCGGCCATCCCGGCCGACCTCCTGCGGGTGTTCGAGCGGGTCTATCCCTTTGGCTGGCTGGGGGTGCTGGCCGATGTGCCGCCCGCCGATCACGAACTGATCTACGCCAATCACGAACGCGGCTTCGCGCTGGCGTCGATGCGCTCGTCGACGCGCAGCCGCTATTATGTCCAGTGCGCGCTGGACGAGGACCTGGCGCAATGGTCCGACGATCGCTTCTGGGACGAGCTTTGCGTCCGCCTCGGCCCGGACATGGCGGCCAGGGTGACGCGCGGAACCTGCTTCGAAAAGGCGATCGCGCCGCTCCGCTCCTTCGTCGCCGAGCCGATGCGCTGGGGGCGGCTGTTCCTGGCCGGGGACGCGGCGCATATCGTGCCGCCGACGGGGGCCAAGGGCATGAACCTGGCCGTGTCCGACGTGACGATGCTGGGTCGTGCGCTGACCGAACATTATCACGAACGGTCGGATGCGGGGATCGACCATTATTCGGCCCGCGCGCTGGCGCGGGTGTGGAAGGCGGAGCGTTTTTCCTGGTGGTTCACCTCGGTGACCCACCGTTTCCCGACGATGGATGGCTTCGACCGGCGCATCCAGATGGCCGAGCTGGAATATCTGCGCGGTTCGCCCGCCGCGCAGCGGACGCTCGCCGAGAATTATGTGGGCCTGCCCCTGGAGATGGCATGAAGAGCAAGATCTATGACAGCCCTGCGGTTGCACTCGACGGGCTGCTGTTCGACGGCATGACGATCATGTCTGGCGGTTTCGGCCTGTCGGGCAACCCCGAAAGCCTGATCCCGGAGGTCCGCGCGAGCGGGGTGACGGGCCTGACCGTCATTTCCAACAATGCGGGCGCGGACGGGTTCGGCCTGTGGATGTTGCTGGAAAGCCGCCAGGTCGCCAAGATGATCTCCAGCTATGTCGGCGAAAACAAGCTGTTCGAGCAGCAATATCTGTCGGGCGAACTGGCGCTGGAACTGAACCCGCAAGGCACGCTGGCCGAGCGAATCCGGGCGGGCGGTGCGGGCATTCCGGCTTTCTACACCAAGACCGGCGTCGGTACGGTGGTGGCCGAGGGCAAGCCGGTCGAGACGTTCGACGGGCAGGATTATGTCCGCGAGACCTGGCTGCGTGCCGACCTGTCGATCATCAAGGCGTGGAAGGCGGACCCGGCGGGCAACCTGATGTTCCGCAAGACCGCGCGCAATTTCAACCCGAACATGGCGACCGCCGGCAAGGTGACCGTGGTCGAGGTCGAGGAGATCGTCGAGGCCGGCGCGCTCGACCCCGACTGCATCCACACGCCCGGCATCTTCGTCGACCGGATCGTCCGCTCGACCATCAACGAGAAGCGGATCGAGAAGCTGACGACCCGCGCACGGGAGGATGCGGCATGAGCTGGACCCGCGACGAGATGGCGGCGCGCGCCGCGCGCGAGCTGCAGGACGGATTCTACGTCAATCTGGGCATCGGCATCCCGACCCTGGTCGCCAACCATGTGCCCGCCGGGATCGACGTGACCTTGCAGTCGGAGAATGGGCTGCTGGGCATCGGGCCGTTTCCCTATGAAGGCGAGGCGGACCCGGACCTGATCAACGCGGGCAAGCAGACGGTGACGACGCTGCCGACCTCCAGCTTCTTTTCCAGCGCGGACAGCTTCGCGATGATCCGGGGCGGCCATATCGACATGGCGGTGCTGGGCGCGATGGAGGTGTCGGCGGGCGGCGACATCGCCAACTGGACGATTCCGGGCAAGATGGTGAAGGGCATGGGCGGCGCGATGGACCTGGTCGCGGGCGTCAAGCGCATCGTCGTGGTGATGGACCATGCCAGCAAGTCCGGGACCCCCAAGATCCTGCCCGAATGCACCTTGCCGCTGACCGGCAAGGCCTGTGTCGACCTGATCGTTACCGACCTGTGCGTGATGGCGTGCGACAAGCCTGGGCTGCGGCTGATCGAACTGGCGCCCGGCGTGACGCTGGACGAGGTGCGCGCCAAGACGGGTGCGCCTTTCGCGGAGCAGCCGGCATGATCGGCTATAGCAGGGACGATGCGGGCGCGCCGCCGCTGCTGGTGCCCGACTATCGCTCCACGGCGACGCGGGCACCGCTTCGGCCGCCGATCGCGATCCCGCCGACGCTGACCGAGACGACCGGGCCCGGCGGCTGCTGGGACCGGCTGATGGGATCGGCGCTCGCCGACCTGACGAAGCAGCACAAGGCCGAGCCGCTGGGCCAGCGGATCATCGTCGCGGGCCGCGTGCTGGACGAACAGGGGCGCGCGGTGCCCGATACCGTCATGGAAATCTGGCAGGCCAACGCCGCCGGACGCTATATCCATGCCAAGGACCAATGGGACGCGCCGCACGACCCGAACTTCACCGGCGCGGGGCGGGTGGTGACCGATGCGGAGGGGCGTTATCGCTTCGTCACGGTGCGACCCGGCGCCTATCCCTGGGGCAACCACCGCAATGCCTGGCGGCCCGCGCATATCCATCTCTCGCTGCTCGGCCCCGCCTTCGCGACGCGGCTGGTGACGCAACTCTATTTCCCCGACGACCCACTGATCGAGATCGATCCGATCGCCAATGCGGTGCCGATGCCCTACCGCCAGCGGCTGGTCGCGCGGCTGGACATGGATGTGACCGAGCCCAATTGGGCGCTCGGCTATCGCTTCGACGTGGTGCTGAAGGGACGCGAGCAGACGCCCTTCGAGGAGGATCATCATGACCATTGATCCCGCCGACCTGCGCCCCCAGGCGCGCGCCGACAATCAGGACCCGGCGCTGTTCGGCCAGACGCCCAGCCAGACGGTCGGGCCGTTCTTCCACTACGGTCTGCCTTGGCGGGGCGGCGCGGACCTGGTCGGCCGGTCGGACATGGGCGCACGGCCCGAACTGATGCCCGAGGCGCATTATGTGCTCAACCTGTCCTCGCCCACCGGCACGCCCGAGGGGCAGGTCATCGAGGTTACCGGCCGCGTGCTCGACGGACAGGGTGCCGTGGTGCCCGATGCGATGGTCGAGATCTGGCAAGCCAATGCGGCGGGTCGCTATCGCAGCCTGGACGATACCCGGCAGGAGCTGCCGATCGATCCGCATTTTGTCGGCTTCGGCCGGTCCGCGACCGATGAGGAGGGCCGCTTCCGTTTCCGCACGATCATGCCCGGCCGGGTGCCGGGACCGGCCAATGGCCTTCAGGCGCCGCATCTGGCGGTGTCGATCTTTGCGCGCGGGCTGCTCAGGCGGCTGGCCACCCGCATCTATTTCGACGGGGCGGACGGCAACGACACCGATCCGGTCCTCGCGCTCGTCCCGCCGGAGCGTCGCGCCACGCTGATCGCGGTGCAGGGTGCGCCGGGCGTCTGGTCGCTCGACCTCGTGCTGCAGGGGGCGCGCGAAACGGTGATGTTCGACCTGTGACCAGCCTGTTGCGCCTCCGCCCGGCCGCGACGCCGGAGATGATCGCGATATTCGACGACGCGGCGACCATCGCCCATGCCTGCGCCTTCGAGGTGGCGTTGGCACAGGCGCAGGCCGACCATGGGCTGATCCCGGCAGCGGTGGCGGAGGCCATCGCCAAGGGTGTCTCCCAGGTGCGGATCGACCCGGCCGTGCTGGCGGATGCGGCGGCCCTGGCGGGGACGCTGGCCATCCCGTTGGTCGAGCATCTGGGCGGCGCGCTGTCGGGCGAGGCGGGCAGGGCGCTGCATCGAGGCGCGACCAGCCAGGATGTGGCGGACAGCGTGATGATGATGCAGGTCCGCGCCGCGCTTCCCCTGATCGCGCATGATGGCCGCCGGGTGGTCACGGCCTTGGCGGACCTCGCGGCGACGCATCGTGCGACCCCGGCGATCGGGCGCACGCTGCTGCAGGACGCGATCCCGGTCGCCTTCGGCCTGCGGCTGGCGCAGGCTGCGGCGGGGATCGCAGAGGCGCTCGATCAACTGGAAGAGGCCGTGGAACGCCATGCCATCATCCAGTTCGGCGGCGCCGCGGGAACGCGCGCAGGATCGGGCGGGAACGGCGCGGCCATCGCGGCGCATATGGCGCAGACCCTGGGGCTGACGGCGGGGGTGCCCTGGCATGCGCGGCGGACGGGCGTGGCGTCGATCGGCGCGGCGATCGGCATCCTGATCGGCGCGCTCGGCAAGCTGGCCCGCGACGTGTCGTTGCTGGCACAGAACGGCGTAGGCGAGGCGCGGGAGCCCGCGATCGCCGGACGCGGCGGCTCCTCGGCGATGGCGCACAAGCGCAATCCGACCGGCTGTCAGGTCGCGCTGTCCGCCGCGATCCGCGCGCCGGGCCTCGTCGCCGCGCTGTTGGCGGGGATGCCGCAGGAACAGGAACGCGGGCTCGGCGGCTGGCAGGCGGAGGGTCCGGTCCTGGCCGAGCTGTTCCTGCTCGCCTCGGGCAGCGCCGCTGCGATGGCGGTGGTGGCCGAGGGGCTGGAGATCGACCGCGCGGCGGTGGCGCGCAATCTGGCCAGCGCGGGCATGGGCGACGACCTGGGCGAAAGCGCGGCCATCATCGCCGAATTGCTGGGGTTCGAAGGGAACTGATATGGCGTTCACGACACGCGGCGGCACCCGCCTGCACTGGCGGCTGGAGGGCGCGGACGATCGTCCGGTGCTGGTGCTGCTCAACTCGATCGGTACGGATATCGGCCTTTGGGACCGGACCGTGCCGCTGCTGCTCCCCGCCTTTCGCCTGTTGCGCATCGATGCGCGCGGGCATGGCGGATCGGACGCGCCGGACGGTGACTATAGCCTGGCGATGCTGGCCGCCGATGTCGCCGCGATCATGGACGATGCGGGCATCCGGACGGCGGCGGTGGCGGGTGTGTCGCTGGGCGGCATGGTCGCGATGCAACTGGCGCTCGACCATCCGGAACGGGTGTCGGCGCTGGCGCTGATCTGCACCTCGGCGACGATGGACCCGGCGGCGTGGGGCGCGCGGATCGACACGGTGCGCGCAAAGGGCACCGGCGCCATCGCCGAGATGGCGGTCGGGCGGTTCCTGTCACCCGACTTCGCCGCGCAGCATCCCGACATCGCCGCGACGCTGCGCGACGGCATCGCGCGCCAGGCCGATACGGGTTATGCCGGGGCGGGCGCGGCGATCCGCGACATGGCGCTGCTCGAGCGGATTGCGGGGCTGGCCGTGCCGACCCTGGTCGTCACCGCGATGCGCGACGTCTCCACCCCCTATGCCGGGCATGGCGAGCATCTGGTCGCGGCCATTCCGGGTGCGCGGCATGTCGGAGTCGACGGTGCGCATCTGCCGCCGATCGAGGCGCCGACCGCGCTGGCCACCGCGCTGCGCCGCTTCCTGACCGCCGACAAAACGGTCGAGGCGGCGAGCGATACACTGTTCGAGGCGGGGCTAATCAACCGCCGCCGGGTGCTGGGCGACGAATGGGTCGAACGCAGCCTGGCGAAGCGCACGCCCCTGACGGCCGATTTCCAGGCCATGATCACTCGGATCGCCTGGGGCGAGATCTGGGGTCGCCCGGGGCTGGACGATCGGACCCGCCGCCTGATCGTGCTGGCGATCACCTGCGCACTGGGGCGCTGGGAGGAGTTCGCGCTGCATGTGCGCGCCGGGCTGACCCAGGGCGGCTTTACCCGCGACGAGCTGAAGGAAGTGCTGATGCAGGCCGCCATCTATGCGGGCGTGCCCGCCGCCAATACCGGCTTTGCCGAGGCGCAGAAGATCATCGACATGCTGGAACAGGACGCCTGATGCCCGACGCTTATATCTGCGATGCGATCCGCACCCCCATCGGCAAGCTGAACGGCGCGCTGGCGGGCGTTCGGGCCGACGACCTTGCCGCCATTCCGCTGCGTGCGCTGATGGAGCGCAACCGCCACGTCGACTGGCAGGGCGTCGATGACGTGCTGCTGGGCTGTGCCAACCAGGCGGGCGAGGACAATCGCAACGTCGCGCGCATGGCGGTGCTGCTCGCCGGTCTGCCGGAGGTGGTGCCGGGCGGGACGGTCAACCGGCTGTGCGGGTCGGGGCTGAACGCCGTCGGCATCGCGGCGCAGGCGATCCGCAGCGGCGATGCCGAACTCGTCATGGCCGGGGGTGTCGAGAGCATGACCCGCGCACCCTATGTCATGGGCAAGGCGGCGGGCCCCTTCGACCGGGCCCAGCAGATCGAGGACACCACGCTCGGCTGGCGCTTCGTCAATCCGGCGATGAAGGCGGCGTATGGCGTCGACACCATGCCCCAGACGGCGGAAAACGTCGCCGACCAATGGCGGGTCGGTCGCGAGGACCAGGACGCCTTCGCGCTTGCCAGCCAGCAAAAGGCGGCGGCGGCGATCGCGAGCGGTCGCATGGCCGTGGAGATCGTGCCGGTCACCATCCCCCAGCGAAAGGGGGAGCCGATCGTCGTGTCGCAGGACGAACACCCCCGCGCCACCAGCCTGGAGGCGTTGGCGAAGCTGAAACCCGTCGTCCGCGCCGACGGCACGGTGACGGCGGGCAATGCGTCGGGCCTCAACGACGGCGCGGCGGCGATGCTGATCGCCTCGGAAACGGCGGCGGCCCGCCACGGCCTGACGCCGCGCGCGCGTATCCTGGGGCTGGCATCGGCCGGCATCGCGCCCCGGATCATGGGGGCGGGACCGATCGAGGCCGCGCGCAAGCTGTGTCGGAATACAGGCATAGGCCTGGACCAGCTCGACGTGATCGAACTCAACGAAGCCTTTGCCGCGCAGGCGATCGCGACCTTGCGCGACCTGGCCATCGCGCCCGACGATCCGCGCGTGAACCGCAATGGCGGTGCGATCGCGCTGGGCCATCCGCTCGGCATGTCGGGCGCGCGCATCGCGATGACGGCGGTCGAGGAGCTGCATCGCACCGGCGGTCGCTATGCCATGGCCTTCATGTGCATCGGCGTGGGGCAGGGGATCGCCTTGATGATCGAGCGAATCTGATCGAGGCCGCAATTACTATAGGACATCGGCCCAGGGGCATCGATGGACCCGTTTTGAAGAACACCGAACGATAGAGGAACATAGCGTGCGTCAACATCGCGTCGCCGTCGTGCAGGCTGGAACGACCCTGTTCGACACCCCCCATACGCTGGAGCGGATGGCCGCCCATTGCGAGGCCGCTAAACGTGACGGCGTCGAACTCGCGGTATTTCCGGAAGCCTATATCGGCGGCTATCCCAAGGGGCTGGACTTCGGCGCGCGCATCGGCTCGCGCACGGCCGAGGGGCGGGAGGATTATCTGCGCTACTGGCGCGCGGCGATCGAGATCGACGGGCCGGAAGTCCGTACGATCGGCGGCTTCGCAGCCGATATGAAGGCGAATCTGGTGACGGGCGTGATCGAGCGCGAGGGCGCCACGCTCTATTGCACTGCGCTGTTCTTCGGGCCCGATGGGGCGCTGATCGGCAAGCATCGCAAGCTGATGCCGACCGCCAGCGAACGGCTGGTCTGGGGGCAGGGCGACGGTTCGACGATCCCCGTTCTCCAGACGCCGGTCGGCCGGATCGGCTCGGCGATATGCTGGGAGAATTACATGCCGCTGTTGCGCCAGTCGATGTACGCGCGCGGCGTCGAAATCTGGTGTGCGCCGACGGTGGACGAGCGTGACATCTGGCAGGCGTCGATGCGCCACATCGCCTATGAGGGACGCATGTTCCTGCTCAGCGCGTGCCAATATATGACCCGCGCCGACGCGCCTGCGGACTATGCCGCATTCGCCGGGGAGGATGCGACGGCGGAATTGATCAAGGGCGGCAGCATCATCGTCAATCCGATGGGCGAGATCGTGGCGGGGCCGCTTCATGGCCGCGAAGGCGTGCTGGCCGCGACGATCGACCTGGATGACGTCGTGCGCGGGCGATATGATCTCGACGTGGCCGGTCACTATTCCCGGCCGGATGTGTTCGCGCTGCGTGTCGATGCGACGCCCCGGTCGGCGGTCTCCGTGGAAGCGGAGGACGGCGCTTCGCCCGCATGAGGCGTGGCGATCCGACATCGCGTCATGTCGGATCGCCATTCAGTATTGCGTCTTCTTTCCCTCTCCCCTGGACAGGGGAGAGGGTTAGCGAAGCTTGCCAGCCTGCTGGCTAGCGCAGCTTGGGTGAGGGGTTGAGCGAGCCTAAAGGCTCGCGCGCTCGCCAAGCGAGCGCCCACCCCTCACCCAGCTCCGACTAAGCCTTTGCTCTTGCAAAGACCAAGTCTGCGCAACCCTCTCCCCTCTGCGAGGGGCGAGGGAAGAGAAGGCATCGCCGAATGTCGATCGGCCTTAGTAGCCGACGGTGAAACGCCGCCGGATGTGGGCCGGAACCTCGAGTTCGTCGACGAGCGCGATCGCGTAATCCTCGAACGAGATGCTGCTGCCGTTCGCGTTGGTCAGGAGCGCGTCGCCGCCGAGCCGGAACGTCCCGGTCCGCTCGCCGGGGGCGAAGGCCGCCGAGGGCGACAGGAACGTCCAGTCGAGATCCGTCTCACCCCGCAGCTTGTCGAGGAACGCCGCCCCGGCCAGCGCCTCGTCGCGATAGGCGGCGGGGAAATCGGGGCTGTCGATCAGGCGCTGGCCCGGCGCGACCTCCAGGCTGCCCGCGCCGCCGACGACCAGATAGCGGCGCACGCCGGATGCCTTCACCGCATCGATCAGCGCGTCGGGGCCGCTGGCGAGGAAATGGACCGAGCTGATGACCGCGTCATGGCCGCGCAGCACGTCGGCCAGCGCCGCGCCGTCGTGCAGGTCGACACCGACCGCGCGGACACCCGGAGCGTTGGCGATCTTGGCGGTGTCGCGTGCGATCGCGGTCACCATGTGATTGCGGCGGACGAGTTCGGCAAGGATGCGCGAACCGGCATTGCCGGATGCACCGATTAAGGCGATATTCATGATGTTACGTCCCTTCTTGTGAAATTACGCCGCGCGGTCCAGCGCGGCCAGAGCGGTGAGCAGGCGATCGCCGCCCGCATAGATATCGTCCCCGCGAACGATGACGTGCCGACCGCCGACGATCGCGACCAGTTGCGGCACCCCGCTGATCCGCAGCGCCGCCATCGCCCGCTGCGTCTCGCCGATCCGCGCGTCGGTCCGGGCGTGCAGGTCCGCGTCGTGGCGCAGGCGATCGGCCAGCGCCGCGGCGTCGAGCGCGATTCCCGCCTGGTCTGCGACCGATGCGGCGATCCGCGCCACCACCATCGCGTCCGACGTATCCTCTCCGCCGACATAGCGAGCGACCTGCGCCTGATGCAGGAAGCGTGGCTCCAGGCCATGCTGCCACTCGCCCAGCGCCACCAGTGCATGGGTCAGGGCGGAGGAATCGAACACGCCGCTGGGCGCCTGGAGGACGCGCTGGTGATAGGCTTCGCTGAACGGCTGGCCCGTCATGCTCGCGATGCGCTGGTCGTTGTGCCAGGCATGATCCGCGATCGACGCGGTCGGCCGGGGCGCGGCGAACAGGCCGGACGGCATCATGGCCAGCCGGTCGCCCGCCTGCTCGGCGAGCGCGGCGAGGGCGGGCGCGCTGGCATAGCACCAGCCGCACAGCGGATCGAAGAAATAGCGGAACTGCATGTCGCCTATGCCGGTCATGGTCATCGTCCTGTGGCTCGGCAGCATAAGGCTGCCCTGTCGATGACGGAGATAGGCGGTCCGATGATCTGGATAAATCGGTACAAATCGTACACACTGTAAGTCCAAACAGGACAATCATGCGATGGACGCCCCCAATCTCAATCGCCTCCGCTATTTCACCGCGACGGTGGAGACGGGCTCCTTCACCCGCGCGGCAGAGCGGCTGGGCGTCGCCAAGACGGTCGTCAGCCATCAGGTCGCCCGTCTGGAGGAGGAACTGCGTGTCGCGCTGCTCAAGCGCACCACGCGCAAGCTGCACCTGACCGATGCCGGGCGGCGTTTCCACGAACGCGCGATGGCGATCCTGCGCGATGCGGACGATGCGTTCGCCGAGGCGGCGCAGGGGGTGGAGACGCCGACCGGCACCCTGACGGTGACGGCGCCCAGCGATTATGGCCGGGTGGTGGTCGCGCCCGCCATGGCGGCGTTCCTGGCGCGCTTTCCGGCTGTCCGGGCCGAGGTGACGTTCGACGACGCCGTCCTCGATCTGATCGATGCGGAGGTCGATGTGGCCATCCGGCTCGGCTGGTTGCCGGACAGCGGGTTGCAGATGCGTCGGCTGGGCAGCTTTCGCCAGTTGCTGGTCTGCACGCCCGGCATGGCGCGCCGCGCTGCGGATGCCCTGTCGCCGGACGCGCTTCAGGCGATGCCGTGGATCGGCAACCGGATGCTGCGGCATCCGCTCGACTGGACTTTTTCCCGCCAGGGGGAGGAGCGTCGCTGCACCGGGTCGCCCGTGGTCATGGCGGACAAGACGCCCGCCACCCATGCCTGTGTCCTGGCCGGGTGCGGGCTGGCCGTGCTGCCGGACTTCGTGGTTGCGGCGGACCTGGCGGCGGGACGGCTCGTCCATCTGCTTCCCCAATGGTCGCTGCCGGATGGGGGCGTCCATGCGGTCTTTCCCGAGGCGCGGTTCCGGTCGGCGCGGGTGCGGCATTTCATCGATGTGCTCGCGGAAATCGAGCGCAGGCGATCGGCCTAGCCCGGCTCAGCGGCCTGCGGTGCGGAAAATGGCACGCAGCGGCGCCAGCATGTTGCGATGGTCGACACGCGCGCGTTCGGGCGTTTGCCCCAGCCGGGCCGACAGCCGCCGATGCGCCGTGCCGAGCGCGTGATAGGGCACCGACGGCAACAGATGATGCAGCGCGTGATAGCGAAGACCGACCGGCGCCCAGAGCGCGGGCAGTAGCGCGGGGGGCGGCACATTGACTGAATCGAGATATTGCGCGGTCAGGCTCATCGGCGTGCCCGCCTCATTCTCCCACAGATGCGCGACGAGCGTGCGGAACTGGTTGATGACCGCCAGGCCCGAGCCAAGGATGAGAGCCAGCCCCGCCTGTGTCACGCCGACAGTTCCGGTGGCGACCAGCAGGATGACCGCGACGGCCCATGCGCCGGCCGCGATTTCGAGGCGGAGCCATTCGCGACGCGCCTGTCCTTGCGGCTCGGTCCGGCGAAAGGCCGGGTTGATCGCCAGCGCGGAATAGCGGGCGACGGTCGCCCGGCGCAGGCGGGCGCTGCCGATGCCGAGCGGCGCCAGCAGGCCGAAGCGGATCAGCAGGCCCAGCGGGGCCAACCCCGCCGCCACGAGGAAGAGGACCAGATGCTGCGGTCGCATCGAGGCCAGCGGCAGATATTCCGGGTCGCGCGTCGTGCCATAGATGGTTCGGGCATGATGCCGGACATGGACGTCGTCATAGAGGAAGGACGGGGTCAGCAACGGAATGCCGAACAGGAGATTCCAGGCAGCCGTGAACCCCGGAAGCTGCGACCGGCGGAGATGCGCGAGCTCGTGGATGAAGCTGAGCCCGCGATAAAAGGCGAGCATGGCGACCAGGCCCAGGACGATCGTCGCGCCGCCGAGCGGAAGCCGGATCACGCCCGCAAGGCTGGCATAGGCCACCATGGCGGTCAGCAGCAGGTCGGCCCAGTAGATGCGCGGATCGGGCCGCATGAGGTCGCGGCCGATCGCGGCGGCCGCCGCCAGCAATTCGCGATCCTCGGGGCGCTGCGCCGTCGGGTCATCCATGAAGCGTTTTCCAGCGCGAGACGAAGGCGGCCGCCCGGACGGCCACATCCCCGGCCGTGTCGCCGGGGCGGTAGAGCGCGCCGCCCAGCCCGAAGCCATCGGCACCCGCCGCGACATAACGGGCAAGGTCCTCGGGCTCGATGCCGCCCGTCGGGCAGAGCGGGACGCCGGGGCCGATCACCGTGCGGAACGCCTTCACCGCGCTCGGCGGGATCATCTCCGCCGGATAGAGTTTCAGCCCGTCGGCCCCGGCGTCCAGCGCCGCGAACGCCTCGGTGGGGGTCGCGACACCGGGCAGGGTGACGAGTCCGCGCGCACAGGCGGCGGCGATCAGCGCAGGATCGCCATGGGGCGTGACCATCAGGCGGCCCCCCGCCTCGATCAGCCGGTCGAGCTGGTCGATCCGGCGGACGGTCCCCGCGCCGACGATCGCGTTTTGTCCCCATCGCCTGGCCAGACGCGCGATGCTGTCGAACGGATCGGGCGAGGTGAGCGGCACCTCGATTAACCGGAAGCCCGCCTCGACCAGCACGTCGCCGACCGCCTCGACCTCCGTTGGCGTGATCCCGCGCAGGATCGCCACCAAGGGAAGGTCCGCCATGATCTCGGAAAAAAGAGTCTTCATGCCGCCGCCTCCATGTCGGTGGTCGGCCAGGTCGTATCGCCGGTCATGTCATTCGCTCCGTCGCAGCGTTCGGGATCAGGGGAGGAGCCAGTGGCGGATGAGGCTGGCGACGATGCCGAGCGTCAGCACGCTCGCCAGCCAGATCGCGGCCATCCAGCCGAGGCGGCGCCACAGCGGCGCGGGGGGCTGGCCGACCATCAGTGATAGCCCTCGGTGACGGTCTTCCCGCGAAACACATAATAGGCCCATGCCGTGTAGGTGATGATGATCGGCAGGATGAAGACGGTGCCGACCAGCATGAAGATCTGGCTCTTCTCCGGTGCGGCGGTGTCCCAGATGGTCAGCGCGCGGGGCACGATATAGGGGAACATGCTGATGCCCAGGCCGACAAAGCCCAGCGCGAACAGGATGAGCGTGACCAGGAAGGGCAATGTCTCGCGACCGCGCTTCAGGCTCCAGAAGAAGATGAAACCGAAGACGATCGTGGCCAGCGGCACCTGCGCGGTGAACAGGACGCCGGGCATCCGGAACCAGCGGTGCCAATAGTCGATCGCCAGGAACGGCGTCGCGGCACTGACCGCCGCCATCGCGACGAGCGTGGCGATGCCCAGGCGGAACGCCATGCGCCGCGCATGGTCCTGAACGTCGCCATGCGTCTTGCCGATCAGCCAGCTCGCACCCAGCAGGGCGTAACCCGCCAGCAGCGCGACGCCGGTTAACAGGCTGAAGGGCGACAACCAGTCGAACGAACCGCCCGCATAGGCCCGGCCCGCGACCCGGATGCCCTGCAACACCGCGCCCAGCATCACGCCCTGGGCCAGCGTCGCCACCACCGAACCGCCGCAAAAGGCGATGTCCCAAAAGGCCCGGTGCCGGGGATCGCGCCAGCGAAACTCGAAGGCGACGCCGCGAAAGATCAGGCCGAGCACCATCGCGATGACGAGCGGATAGGTGGCGGGCAGGATGATCGCATAGGCCAGCGGAAAGGCCGCCATCAGGCCGCCGCCGCCCAGCACCAGCCAGGTCTCGTTCCCGTCCCAGACCGGCGCGATCGAATTCATCGCCTGATCGCGCTCTTCGCCGACCTTCAGCGTCGGAAACAGGATGCCGATGCCCAGGTCGAAGCCGTCCATGACGACATAGGCGAACACGGCGAAGGCGATGATGAACGCCCAGATGGTGGCGAGATCATAATCGTAGAACATCGCCGGTCACTCCTTGTCGAGCGCGGGGGCGGGGGTGATGCCCGCCGCGCGTTGCGGGGTGGAGGCGGGCTCGGTCTCGTGCGCCTCCGGCGGCTTGGCCATCAGGCGGAGCAGGTAATAGGTGCCCGCCCCGAAGACGACGAAATAGACGACCACGAAGGTCAGCAGCGACGTGGCGACCGCCGATGCCCTGAGCGGCGAATGCGATTGTGCGGTCAGCAGATAGCCATAGACGGTGAAGGGCTGGCGGCCGACCTCGGTCGTGATCCAGCCCGCGATCACCGCGACGAAGCCGGACGGCCCCATGGCGATCGCCAGACGGTGCAGCGGCGTCCAGTCATAGAGCTTGCGACGGAACCGGGCCGCCAGGCTGGCCAGCCCCAGCAACAGCATGACCATGCCCAGCCCGACCATCACGCGAAACGACCAGAACAGGATCGCCACGGGCGGCTCGCGGTCGTCGGCAACGGTGTCCAGACCGGCGAGCGGCGCGTTCCAATCGTGCTTCAGGACGAGCGAGGACGCCTTGGGCACCTCTATCGCATAGTCGATATGCTTCGTGGCCGGGTTCGGAATGCCGAACAGGATCAGCGGCGCGCCGTCGGGATGGCTGTCATAATGACCCTCCATCGCCATGATCTTGGCCGGCTGATGCTCCAGCGTGTTCAGCCCGTGCGCGTCGCCCGCCAGGATCTGGGCGGGGGCGGCGATCGCGACCATCCACATCGCCATCGAGAACATCTTGCGCGCGCCCGGATTGGTCCGGTCCTTCAGCAGGTGCCAGCCGCCCACCGCGCCGACGACGAGCGAGGTGGTGAGATAGGCGGCGATGACGACGTGCAGCAGGCGATAGGGGAAGCTGGGGTTGAAGATGATCGGAAGCCACGATCCGGCGGGGACGAACTGCCCCTGCGCGTTGATCGCGAACCCGGTCGGGGTGTGCATCCAGCTGTTGGTGCTGATGATCCAGGTGGCGGAAATGAAGGTGCCGAGCGCCACCATGCAGGTCGCGAAGAAGTGAAGCCGCGGCCCGACCTTGGTGATGCCGAACAGCATGACGCCCAGGAACCCCGCCTCCAGAAAGAAGGCGGTCAGCACCTCATAGGCCATGAGCGGGCCGACGATGGGCCCCGCCTTTTCGGAGAAGACCGACCAGTTGGTGCCGAACTGGTAGGACATGACGATCCCCGACACCACGCCCATGCCGAAGGCCACGGCGAAGATCTTCAGCCAATAGCGATAGAGATTGGCATAGACGCCGCGCCCGGTCCGCAGCCAAAGCCCCTCCAGCACCATCAGGAAACTGGCCAGCCCGATCGAAAAGGCCGGGAATATGAAGTGGAAGGAAACCGTGAACGCGAATTGCGCACGGGCCAGTAACAGGGCTTGGTCACCCATGGCGAACTCCTTGTCTCGGGCGCGCCGTCGGGGCGCGTGACAACACGGCATGGCTTTCGCCACGCGGCAAAGAAAATGCGTCGGTGCGTTCGGTCCGGCGGACCGGATCGGATCAAATCAACTCAGATCAGCGATATCTTTCGCGTGGCGTCCGGCGCGATCATCGCACCGAGCAATCGCAGGCCCCGCTCCAGCCGGTCGTGGGACAGCATCCCGCCGATCGACACCCGCAGCGCCGAGGACACCGCCGAACGATCGACCGCAAAGGCCTCGCCGGGAATGGCCGACAGGCCATGCGGACGGACCGTCTGCGCGATCAATCCGGCGTCGGCATCGGCGGGCAGGGGAACCCACAGATGATAGCCTTCGTCCTGCATATGATAGCTTCCCTTGGGCAGGCATTTGCGCACCATCGCCTGGCGGGCCTGCGCCTCCCTTCGCACCGCCGCCACCAGGCGCGCGAAGGTGTCGCCGCCCGCCCAGTCCGCGACCGCTGCGGCATTGAGGGGCGGGGCCATGATCGCGGTTTCGTGCATGTCCGCCGCCAGTCGCCAGGCCTTGGCGATGTCCGGCACATGCAGCCAGGCGACGCGCAGGCCCGGCGACAGGATTTTCGACACGCTGGCGATATGCCATGTCCGGTCGGGGGCAAAGGATGCGATTGGCGCGAGCGGCCGTTCCGGCAACAGTCCATAGGCGTCGTCCTCGATCACCATCAGTCCGTGCCGCTCCGCCACCTCGGCGACGGCGCGGCGACGATCCAGGCCCATCGTCGCGGTCGTCGGATTGTCATTGGTCGGCACGATATAGACGGCGCGTATCGTCCCCGCGCGGCAGGCGGCGTCCAGCGCGTCCGGGAGCATCCCCTGGGCATCCACCGCAACCGGCTGGAGCAGCACGCCGTAGCGCCGCGCCAGCGCCAGGAGGCCCGGATAGGCGAACGGCGCCACCGCCACGCGATCGCCCGCCACCAGCTCGGCCCCGAAAAACGCGTGCAGCGCCTGTTGGCCACCGGCGGCGAGCAGCACCATGTCCTCCTGCGTGGCGATGCCGCGCCGCCGCAGCAACGCCGCCCCGGCTTCGCGCAGCGACGGCAGGCCGCCGGTCGGCTGATACTGGAACAGCGCGCCGCCGTCCGGCCCGCCGAGCAGGGCGGCGGTCGTCTGGCGAAAGGCATCGACCAGCTCTCCACCGGGGAGCTCGGGCGGCGCATTCATGCCCGGATCGATCCGCTCGACCAAAGGAGGCCGCGCCATGTCGGGTGCGGCCGATCGGACGGGCTGTTCGCGCACGAAGCTGCCCCGGCGGCCGTCCCCCTCGATCAGTCCGAGCCGCTGCGCCTCGCCATAGGCCCGCGTCACCGTCGTCAGGTCGACCCCCAGCGTCTCCGCCAGCGCGCGTTGCGGCGGCAGGCGGTCCCCCGGTCCCAGCATTCCGGCCTCGATATCGCGGGCCAGCGCGTCCGCAATCGCCAGATATTTGGGTCCGGATGACGAATCGATATCGGGTGTCCAGCTTTGCATGGGGATTTCTTTATTCTTCTATCCATGCAATGTCCATGCATAATTCATGGGCTGGACATTTTGTGCGGTCAGTCGCGGTGCAGCTCGAACGCCTCACGGCCCGCCAGCGCGGCGCGAGCCATGGCGCCACCGTCATGCACGGCCAGCGGTTCGCTATGCGGGTGTGCTTCCCACAGGGTTTCGTCGGCATAGCATCGCAGGGCGCGTTCCAGCCGCTGGACCTTTGCGGCCATGCCGCAGAGCGCAAGAAGCGCGACGCGGACTTCCGGGAAATCGTCTCCGCCGCCCGCCCGGATGATCCGCGCATCCTCGTGCCGACCGAGGCTTTCCAGCAGCTGTGCCGCCGCGCGACGGGCCTCCTCCCGCAATTCGCCGGTCACCCGGTCAGTCGCCAAAGCGGTTGTCATCCCGTCCATCCATCCGGTTCCAAAGCGTTTCGGTGCCCGCCTCCACCGACCGGTTCACATATTGCGATGCGACCAGCCACCCCTTGATCGGACGCAGCGGCAGGAGGCAGCCGAGCAGCATCAGCGGCATGGAGGTCAGCAGATGGACCCACCAGGGCGGGCTATAGGCGACCTGTATCCACACCACCACGAAGGTCAGCGGGAACGCGACGATGCACAGCGAGAAGAAGGCCGGCCCGTCATCGGGGGCGGCAAAGCGATAGTTCAGGCCGCAGCATTCGCATTGGGGCGCGAGCTTCAACCAGGACGCGAACATCCGGCCCTGGCCGCATCGGGGGCAGAGCCCCTTCCAGCCACTCTTCAGGATCCGGCGAAAGCCGTCGGAAAGGATATTTGCAGGCATAGGAGCACCATCGCATGGTCGTTTATCCATGCATAATGCATTATGTCTGGTTTGTCGAATCTTATGTATGGCTGGACGGATTTCCCCCACGCCGGTCGCAAGCCGCTCGCGTCAGGTCGCCGACCGGCGGATCGGCCTCGCTGCCACTGTCATCTTCTGGATGGGATCAAGGAGTCTGGATCCAAGGGGGCGAACGGGACCTGCATCCACTTGGCGATCACCCCTCGAAATTATCGGGACGCCATCGCCAAGTGGGTGCAAATCATAAACCCTGGCCCTAACGCGCCGGCACGCCGACGATAATGGGTGCGGGGGTGCTCAGCGGCGGCGGTTCGCCTCCTCCCACAAAGCGGAACAATTCTGCCATCTTCTGCAATACCCGGAGGCCGCTGACCTGTTTCTGCGTATAGTTCGAAAGCTGGTTCTGCTTCGCTTGAAATAGAGCCTGCTGGCTATCGAGCAGATCGAACACGGACCGCTGACCGGATCGAAACTGTTCGCGGTAGAGCGTTACCACCTTTTGAGCAGCATCGATCTGTGACTCGATCGTCGTCATTTTCTCATTGGCTGCCTTGAGCGACTGGAAATCGACTCTCAGATCCTGTTCGACGTCACGCCGAACTTTCAGCAACTGGTAATCCGCCTCGCGCAGCCTTGCTTCGATCCTGCGTTTCAGCGCCATGTCCGCGCCACCGTTAAGCAGATTGTAGCTGATCGTGACGACGGCGCGAGCATCGTCGGCGCGTCCCGTGCGACCGAGGACCTCGTAGCGATGGTTGCCTTGGAGATCGAGGCCGATGCGCGGGAAGAAATTGCCTTTTTGACTGGCAAGCTGACGCTCGATCGAGCGGCGATCCTGGCTCGCCTGCGCCAGATCGGGGTTTCGCTGTTCGATCACATCGACGGCGGAATCGGGGTTGGGCGGCAGGGCGGAGTCGACGGGTGGCAGATCGGTCGCCCGGTCGGGAAGGCGCCCTGTCAAACGGCGATAGGCTTCGCGCTGTTGTTGAAGCTGACTCTGCGCGTCGAGCAGCAACTGTTGAAGATTGTCCTGTCGGACCTGTGCGCGGCTGACATCCGCGCTGGTCGTAAGGCCCAGATCCTTCTGCACCGCGATCATCTTGGACATTTTCGCTTGCGTCTCGATCTCTTCGCCGATCAGGTCGACAAGCTTCTGCTTTTCCAGAACGCCGAGATAGGCGGATGATATTTCGAACGATATCTGTTCGATCTTCTTGCGCGTGCCCCATCGCGCACTGGCATAAGCGGCGTTGGCACGCTTGATGTCATTGATCGTGACACCGAAGTCCCATAGGTTCTGATGAATATTCAGCACGCCCTCGCGTCGCTGGAGCAGCGAGTCGCTAGCCGCATTCGGTTGGACATATTCGGGACCGCTGGCCAACGTCATGTCGACCCGGGGAAGATATGCCGCGCGTGCTTCGTTCACGCCATATTTTGCGTCGTCCTGCTGCGCGAGGGCGATCTGGATATCCGGGTTCTGCTTGAGCGACGCGACGATGGCGTCACGGAGCGACTCCTTCGCCACGGCACTCGGCTGAGCATCAGGCTGAACGGTGGTCGTGGGGGCGGCGGCGGCGGCGCTGCGCCTCCCGCCTTGCTTATTCGGAGAGCGTGGCTCCGCGCCACCGGCCTGTGCGGCTATCGCAATTGCAACCCCAAGAACAAGCCCGTTCCCGGCATACCACGACGGCTTGGATTTATTCGTCATTGTCGCATTCCCCCCGGAAAGAAAGATTGGTGGATCATCGTTATTCGCGGAAAGCCCCATCCCGCACGCGGATCAGAGGCCCCAAAATATAGCTGAGCACCGTCTGGTGACCGGACCGGATGTCTACTTCTGCGGTCATGCCAGGCAGCACGGGCTTTGTTTTGTCGAACCGGCGTGTATCGGCGCGCAGTCGTACCCGATAATAAAGCTCGCCCTTGGGATCTTGCAGGGCATCGGCGGAAATATCCTCGACCCTGGCATCGAGCCCGCCGAAGATGGTGGAATCATACGCGCTGATCTTCACGACCGCCGGTAGGCCAATCCAGATGTTGCCGCGGTCGCGCGGCGAAACGCGCGCTTCGATCATCACGGCGTCGTCGACGGGCACGATCTCGACAAGAGGCTCGCCCGGCTTGGCGATGCCGCCCAGGGTCTGGACAAGCAGCTTGTTGACATAGCCGTCGGTCGGGGCGCGAACCTCCTCGCGAAAATTGCGATCCTGAAAGGCGTTGAGCGCGTGCCCGGCCTTGGTCATTTCCAGTCTCAGGGTCGCGGCTTTTTCGCGGGTGTCGGACAGATATTTCGTCCAGGCTTCGCCGCGCTTCGCCGTCGCCTCCGCAAGCCCGGCCTGGGATTTGGGAATTGACGTGATCGTATCGGAGATACGGGTGCGGACCTGCTGCAGTTCGCCCTGTTTCTCGAGCACGGCATTTTCCGACACCGCTTCGGATGCCAGGGCACGCCGCAGCCGCTCCAGTTGCGTTTCGACCGTGCCCTCTTCTTTGCGAAGGCTGGCCAGTCGCGCCGTGGAACTTGCGATGTCGGCACGGAAACCCTGGATTTGATGGTCGTATACGCTGATTTGCTGCTGAATATCGGCGCGCTGGGACGCAAAGAATGCCTCTTCCGACCGAGCGATATCAGGAGCCAATCGTGCCAGTTCGGGCGGCGCAGTAAAATGATCTGCGCCGGATGCTTCGGCTTCAAGGCGAAGGATGCTGATATGTTTCGCCGCAACGTCGGTCTGTGCGTTGTCGAGTTCGGCGTTCGATTGCTGGTTGGATAGGCGCAGAAGGATATCGCCCTTGTGGACGCGTTGTCCTTCGCGAACCAGGATTTGCTTCACGATCCCGCCTTCCAAATGCTGGACCACCTGGTTTTGGATCGAGGGCAGGACGCGACCGGTGCCACGCGTGACCTTGTCGATTTGGAACAGCGCCGCCCATAGCAGGAGGCTCGCAAGAGCAACGGCCAGCACTTTCAAGATGTTGAAAGACTTGGAGGTTTCAATCCTTGCACTCCAAGGTTGAAGTCCGTCTATCCTTGTAAAATTTAGGTTTTCCTGCGTTAAACCGCCATCGGCGCGGAATATCCTGCTGCTAGAGCATGATAAAATAGTCAGAAATCGAGTCATGCGTCTTAGCATTGTTCGAATATGCCCTTGCGGTATCCTGTTTGCCTGTGATTTACGCTTAATATATAAAAAGAATGTAGATGTGGAGATGCAATGAGGGAATCGTGCTTGTTATGAGGAAGCGAAAGTCATACTTTCAAATGGTTATCGCGACTGTGATGCGGAGTCGCGTGAGCTTCCAGGGCACGAAACTTAACGGCGTTGTTCGGCTTGGGCTGGTTGATGCAATTGTAAAAATTGCCGAAAATTCGGGTATTACTGTCGGCTCTGTCGATCTGAGCGCGTCACTGCCGATGAGCGGTGGTGATCTCGATGCCCGGTTCGCACCGTTCGCATGCGCGCGCGTGGATCTGGACGCCAGATGGGAACGGCGCAACGTGCGGAAGCTGACCGAGGCGCATCTGCCTGCGGTGCTTTGCCTGATCGATGGGGGCTATCTGGTCGCCAGGTCGAAATCCAGCGCCGGAGAATTGACGATAATCGACGGTACGGGCGAACGACTTGTCCCGATCGATGAGGTTGCCGCAGCGACCACCGATCAGATGCTGATCGTGGGCCATGTCGATTCCGTCAACGGTAGTTTGGCCTGCGACCAGCGTGAACGCATACGTGCCAATCCCCGCACTTGGCTGTTCTCATGTTTCCTTTCGGAACGGCGAAATTTTGCGCAATTGTTGCTGGCCGCGTTGCTGCTCAACATGTGCGCTTTCTCCATCCCATTGTATATGCGGGCCATTTACGATCGGGTGGTGCCGAACCTGGCCGTCGATACCCTGTGGGCGCTCTCTTTCGGCGCTCTGCTCATCCTGGTCTTCGAATGCCTGTTCAAGCAGACGCGGTCGGTTTTCATCGACGCGATCGGTCTGCGCGTCGGTCAGGGCATACAGCATCGCGCCATGGCCTCGGTGTTGCACGCGCGGATCGACAAGTCGAACTGGACCGTCGGAAGCCTGATGACGGCGCTTCGCGATATCGAATCGATGGCGATGCTTGCACCGCATGCGGCGGCCACTTTCTGCGTGGAAATTCCCTTTTTCTTCGCCTTCCTTGCCCTGATTGCCATGATCGGCGGCTGGGTGGCGGTGGTGCCGCTATTCGGCGCGCTTGCGATGTCCCTGATCGGACTGGCCTCGGCCTATGGACTGAAGTTCGGCAGCCATCGGTCCAGCAAGTTGGTGCAGGCGCGCAGCAACCTGGTCGCCGACGTCGTCGGCAGCCTCCATACGATCAAGAGCAATCAGGCCGAAGGGCGCTTTCTGCGCCGATGGGATATCCTCTCCGACCATGTCGGCATGAATGGCAAGGCCACCCGTCATTGGCAGGAGATTCCGGCGGTCGCCTCGGCCTTTATCGTCCAGGCGGTGACGATCGGGATCGTCGTCATCAGCATCTATCAAATCCGCGCCGGGGTGATGACTGCTGGTGCGCTGATCGCCTGCAACATGTTGGCGGGTCGCGCCATGGGCCTTGTCTCGTCGGCGATCGGAATCATCGGCAAGGGCTATCAGAGTCTGACGCAATTCGGGGCGCTCGCCAATCTCCTGGCGCTCGAGCCAGAGGTCGAAACGTCGGACATGGCAGTCAAAGCCCGTCCCTTTGTCGGGCAATTGGCCTTCGAGAATGCAGGCTATGCCTATCCCGATACAAGTGCGTCGGTTCTGCATGACATAAACCTGGAGATTAGGCCTGGCGAGAAGATCGGGATCATCGGGCTGGCCGGCTCCGGCAAATCCACGCTGCTCAAACTGCTAGGGGGCCTGGTCGCGCCCACTTCAGGCGCGTTCCTGATCGATGGTCATGCCGTAGAGCAATATGCGGCCTCTCTACTGCGGGAGAACATCGCTTTCGCAACGCAGGATGCAACGCTTTTCGACGATACGATCTATGAGAATATCGTGCTGGGGCGTGCGGCTCCCGATCCGGCATTGCTGGAGCGGGCCCTGAAGACTTCGGGCGTCCATCAGTTCGTCACCCAGTCGAAGGAGGGCCTGAGCCGCACGGTTGGCGGCGGGGGCTGCCGGCTTTCCGGTGGTCAGCGCCAGGCGGTGGTGCTGGCGCGTGCCTTCATGCGCGACCCCCGCATCCTGTTGTTGGACGAACCCACCGCATCGATGGACATCGATGGGGAACAGGCCGTGATCCGCGGACTGCGGGAATTCAGCACCGACCGGACATTGGTCATCGCCACCCATCGGTTCGCCGTGCTCGACCTCGTGGACCGGGTACTTTGGATGGAGAACGGACGCATCCTGGCCGATCAACCCAGGGACCAGCTTCTGGCGCACCTGCGCCAGCGTCAGACGGCACGCGCCGCGTGAAGGGCGCCATTCACGGGCAAGCAACCGGACAATCAGGGAAAGGGGTAACGTGGCAGGGGCATCTGAAGACGGCGAAGTCAATCACTGGCCGGCATTCGTGGACGTACTGACCGCGGTGATCATGGTCGTGACCTTTCTGCTGGTCATCATGAGTGCGGCGGTCATGGAACTGTCCAAGCGGACGGTTCAGGTCATGCAGCAGAAGATCAATGAGATGCAGCAGAGCAGCGGGCAGCGGGCGGTGGCAGGGGAAACGGCACCGACGGCGAGCAACCCTGCGAACAAGGCGGCCAGCCGGGGTGTCGAGGGCATGCGGCCTGTCCAATCCCCGTCCGATGCGGCTTCGGGCAGTTCCATCGCGCAGCTCGGCTCTCCGCTGATGTCTGAGACCGCGACGAACGGAAAGGATCAGTTGTCCATCCTGACCCGGGATACGCCCGATACGATGCGGATCGCTGCCAAGTCGACGGAGCGGCCCAGCGAGACAAAGGGCATGCGCATCACCACCGCCTCGACGCTCCTGCGGGTCGACTTCGATCCGAACGCTGTTCGATACACCGATGAGGACGCGGCGAAGGTGCAGTCTTTCCTGAAAGGCGCGGCACAGCCAGGCCGGAAATATGGGATCTGGTCGTTGGTCAGCAGTACCGGGGCGATCTCCGAGCCGATGCGGATCGCATATTATCGGGCTGCGGCGACCCGCAACCTGCTGATCCAGGCCGGTATCAAGCCCGATGATATCGTCACGGAAACCCGCGTGGTGGACCCCAAGTCCGATGACGCGAACTCCGTCCGCATCGTCGTCAAGAATTGAGGGGCATGGCCATGAAACGCCAGATACGCGACGAACTCATCAAGATGTCGGCGGTCATGACGATCATGATCGGCGTCGGCGTCTATGCGCACGACTTCGTCATCGCGGGCATCAAGGCCAAGATGGCGCTGAACCTGTCGATATTTGCGTTGTTTTCCGTCGCAGCGATCATCGCCTTCCGCAACGTCCTGGCGCTGAGCAACGAAGTGCAGGCCCTGCGCGCGCTGCAACAGAGCAGCGCGATCCTGGAGGCGGACGACAGCGTCTACGAAACGCCCGCGAGCATCTTCCATGAGCCGCACCTGCTGGGACAGGGCTATCGCCTGATCGCGGAACAGCTCGCCAAGGACGGGGTCGTCAATCTGCCGTCCAAGGTGGCGGAATCGCTCGTCCACAGCGTCGACCAGCGCATCAACGAACAGAAGTCGGTCATTCTCTACTTCTCGGGCCTGATGGTCTTCATGGGCCTGATCGGCGCGTTCATGGGCCTGATGCATACGGTCGGGTCGGTGGGTGACCTGATTGGGGGTATGGATGTCTCCGGCACGGCGGGCGGCGACAGCTTCGGCAAGATGATCGAAGGCATGAAGGCCCCGCTGCGCGGTATGTCGGTGGGTTTCAGTTCTTCGCTCTTCGGCCTGTCCACATCGATGGTGCTTGGTGCGCTCGAGCGTTGCATGACCAAGGCGGCCAAGTCGCTGAGGGACGATTATGAGCATTGGCTGTCGAGCGTCACGACCCTCGAAGGTGCCACGGAAGTGGAGTCGCGAGGCGTAGTCGGGGCCGGGGCTCCTTCATTGGTGCGCGCGATGGACGTGGCAGCGCGTCAATTGTCGACCTTGCACCAGGCGGTGGAGCAGGGGCAGCGGAATGACCTCGGGATACAGGTGACATTGTCCCGTCTGCACGACGCCATGGCCGACCTGTCGAACATGGTGGCACGCGTTACCGACCCCACACCGCTGCTTCAGCCGATCGCCGATGTCGTGGCCGATCTGGGGCGGCACCAGGTTCGGTTGGCGGCCGATATGGAATTGCTCTTCGCTGAGGTTCGGTTCGACCGCGCCCACTTGCATGACGTGATGACGTCGCTGCGCGAAATGGCCTGGCAGCAGCGTCATGCCGAGAATGAACGCGAGGATCGTATCGTCCGAACGCTCGACCAGATTCTCGCATGCGGGGAAGCTTTGCTCGATCGGGAACCCGTAACCCTGCAATGGCCGGTCATGAAGGACGATGCATCCACGCGCTTCGATGCGCGAATGCTGCATCATCGTCTTCTGGCGGCTTTTGGCAGACGCCGGGACGAAATCCGGACGAAGCGTGACTATCGCCGGTTCGCCATCGAGATCCGGGAGACGATGGAACGGCAATATCGTCTCCAAGAGGAATTGCAGCGGGAGGTCGCCCGGTTTCGGAATGCCGTCTCGGCCGACCGCGTCAAGGCGGCCACGCTTCTCGATGCGCTGGCGCAGGAAAGCGAACGTCTTTCCGCACTGGCCGGGATGATCGAAGCCAGCGGAATGGCGGCGACCGTGCGGGGCGAGCTTGAGCATGCCCGTGCGCATATGAATGTTCTGACCGCACGTGCGGAGCGTCTGCGTGACGACATCACCGAGACGCGTATCAACGAAAATCTGGGGAAAAATTGATGGGCATGTCTCGCGCCAAGGCGGTCGTCTGGAAAGTCTTCCACCGGGATTATGCCGCCGCACGATCTCAGCGTCGGCTCGAATGTCGGCTGGATGCCAGTCTGACACTGATCGAGAGCGGTATCGTTCTGAAAGGAAAGATACTGGATATTGCCAGCAAAGGGGCCTTGTTTCGTCCGCCGCAAGTCTATCTCCTCAATCGCGCGGGAGGCTTTGTGCGATTGTCGGTAGGAGAAAGTGTCGTGGAAGGTGTGATCGTAAACACCACCCCGCGCGGCTATGGCGTTCATTTCAGGGAGATGTTGTCACTCGACGCGATCATATCCTGATCCGAGTCGAAGGCGGCGTCTTCTCCAAAAGCCTATTGCATTACACGGGCGGCATTGTCGGAATGATGACGAGCTCACCCGTTTTATTTGATATTTAACCTCAATCGGTCTGGCAGGTCAAAAATGGTTCAGGCGAACAAGGCAGCGCAGCAGGGCGCAGGCAAACCGGATAAGACCAACACGGCGTCGCAAACGGCGATGCCGGGTAACGGTGAAGCGGCGATGCTGGGCGATATCCCGTCCCTGGATGCCTTGAAGGTCGTACAAATGGGCCCCGATGGAAAGGCGCTTTTGGGAATTCCCTATGCGTCGTTCACGGCCCAGATCGCCGATGTCGATCTCATCCTGGTGTTTGCCGATGGTAGCCGGGTCGTCATTCCCGGCATGGCCCTAGCGACCTTCTCCGGGCAAACGCCGACCTTGGTCTTCAACGATAAGACGATCACATCCGCGCAGGTCATCAACACCGTCGGCGAGATCAACGAGAAGAGCGCGCTGATCAACGTCAGCCTCTCATCGGATCAGGCCGATGAGAAGGCCGCAAAGCCGCGCAAGGAACCGTCCGCCACCAAAGAGGATCAGGCGCAGGCTCAGGCTCAGGCTCAGTCCCAGATCCAGCCACAGGATGCCACCCAGATCCAGCAGGCCGAAGTCCAGAAGCAGCAGCAGCAACACAAGTCGGACGAGGATCGCCAACGGCTGACGCAGAAGATCAGCGATACCAACGCGTCTTCCTCGCCCCCACCCAGCAGCGGCAACCCGGCTGGCACTTCACAATCCAAGGACACTGTCGACAAGGGAACGGGCATAGGGCTGGGCAAGCTCGTGCCGACGCTGACCTTCACCCTGTACAATCAGGAGGGCGTCAAGACGACGTCGGAGAGCGGGGCGAACCACATCACCGGATCGACGGGCGGGGCCAGTTCGTCCACCGACAAATCCTATGGAGCGCAATCGGCGCGGGAGACGATTTCGGGAACCGGCAGCGACGACGTGATCGTCGTGGACAGTGCGGCGCAGGCGCCGTCCGGCACCAGCTCGCGCACCCTGCATGTCGAGGCGATGGTGCCGGCGGGCAGTCTCGCCCTGCAGCAAGTGCTCGTTCCCACCCTGCCGGACGGCTATTCGGTCCAGAACGCGACCAAGACCGACAAGGGCTGGGTCATCTCGATCGACCAGGGCAATATCAAGGTCGTCACCTCGGGCGTCGATGCGACGGGCGCGACCGTGACCTATCCGTCGACGGAAACGCACTTCACCTTCGACGTTCAGCTGACCTACGTTCTGCCGAAACTCGGTACGCCGGTGGCGTCCAGCGGATTCCAGAACGAATTCTTTCTGCCGATCGCGCTGGGCCTGTCCACGGGGGGAGCCGATTACACCTATTCCGTCGACGTTTCGACGCATTTCGGCATCCACATGGTGTCCGGCGAAGCCGACATGAAGGCGGTCGATCCAGTCACGGGCGCGCCGATCTATGTGCTGTTTTCGAACCCGCCGGGCAATATCGTCAACGCGGGCGACGGCAACGACCTGATCGTCGCGGGCGCGGGCGCGGACCAGATCGATGGCAACGGCGGCACCGACACGGTCAGCTACACCATGTCGAACGCCGCGGTGACGGTCGACCTGAAGGCGGGGACCGGCAAGGGCGGCTATGCCGAGGGCGACAGCTACGCGTCGGTGGAGAATGTCATCGGCACCGCGTTCGACGACACGCTGACCGGCAGCGACGCCGACAACGTGCTGAAGGGCGGCGAGGGCGCGGACAAGATCGATGGCGGCGGCGGTTTCGACACCGTGTCCTATGCCGATGCCTTCGCCAACGAGAAGACCCCGCCCGCCGATAAGACCAAGGGGTTGGAAATCCACCTTGACGGCACCGCCAGCCATGGCGGCGATGCCGAGGGTGACATGATCGTCAACGTCGAGCATGTCATCGGCTCGGATCGCAACGACGCCCTCTATGGCGCGGCGGCCAACGACACGCTGGAGGGCGGTAAGGGCGATGACCTGCTGGTCGGTGGCGGCGGTGCCGACACGCTGACCGGCGGTGATGGTATCGATACCGCGAGCTACGCCACCGCGAGCGCGGGCGTTACGGCCTATCTGGACGGCACGCCGGGCAGGGGCGGCGACGCGGACGGCGACAAGCTGTCGGGAATCGAGAATCTGGTCGGGTCCGCGTTCGACGACAATCTATACGGCGATGCGGGCGACAATGTGCTGACCGGCGGGGCCGGGGCGGACCATGTCGACGGCGGTGCTGGCATCGACACCGTCAGCTTTGCCGATAGCAAGGTCGGCGTAAGCGTCTATCTCGACGGGCGGGTCAGCCATGGCGGCGATGCCGAGGGCGATACCTATGCCAATATCGAAATCCTGGTCGGCTCGGACCTGAACGATCGCCTGGTCGGCGATGCCGCCGACAATATTCTGAGCGGCGGCAAGGGCGACGACATCCTGGAAGGCGGGGCCGGGGCCGATACGCTGAAGGGCGGCGACGGTTTCGACATCGCCAGTTACGCCGGTGCGGCGTCTGGCGTGCAGGCATCGCTCAGCGGATCGCCGATGACGGGCGATGCGGTGGGCGACACGTTCGTCTCGATCGAGGGGCTTGAAGGCTCTGCCTTCGATGACGTGCTGACCGGTGACGACACGGCCAACACGCTGATCGGCGGCGCGGGCAACGACAATCTCGTCGGTGCGGGCGGTGCGGATGTGCTGGACGGCGGCGACGGGGTGGATACCGCCGACTATAGCGGCTCGCGCGCGGGCGTGACGGCTTATCTCGACGGAACGGCCGGTGTGGGCGGCGACGCCGACGGCGACAGGTTGCGCAACGTCGAGAATGTCACGGGTTCCGTCTTCAACGACGTTCTGACCGGCGACGCGGGCGCGAACCGCCTGAGCGGCGGGGCCGGTGACGACGTGCTGGTGGGCGGCGCGGGCGCCGATACGCTCGACGGCGGCGCGGGCCATGACATCGCCGACTATGCGAACAGCGCGGCGGGCGTGCAGGTCGCGCTCGACGGGTCCGTGTCCCATGGCGGCGATGCCGATGGGGATATGCTGACCGGCATCGAGGAGGTGCATGGTTCCGCGTTCGACGATGTGCTGAAGGGCAGCGCCGGAGACGACGTGCTGGTCGGCGGAACGGGCGACGACATGCTGGTCGGCGGCCTGGGTGCCGACGTGCTGGACGGAGGCGACGGGTTCGACACCGCCGATTATTCGGACGCCTCGGCCGGCGTGAACGTCTATCTGGACGGCCGTGCCTCCACTGGCGAAGCGATGGGCGACCGGCTGATCAACATCGAGCGTGTGTTGGGCGGTCGATATGACGATCTGCTGGTCGGTAACGCGGGGGCGAACGACCTGGCGGGCGGTGGTGGCGACGACGTCTTGGTGGGCGGCGCGGGCGCCGACACGCTGGAAGGCGGGGCGGGCGAGGATATCGCCGATTATTCCGCCTCCAGCGCCGGGGTGACGGTCGACCTGTCGACGGGGCAGGGGCATGGCGGGGACGCCGAGGGCGATCGCCTGAGCGGGATCGAGGACATCATCGGTTCCGCGTTCGACGACGTCCTGATCGGCGACGACCAGAACAACCGGTTCGTCGGCGGCGCGGGCGCCGACCAGATGGTCGGCGGCGGCGGCATCGACACGGCGGATTTTTCCGGCTCGACGGCGGGCGTGTCCGTCTCTCTGGACGGCAGCGTCGGGCAGGGCGGCAGTGCGCAGGGCGACACATTGTCGGGCATCGAGAATCTGATCGGGTCCGACCTGGACGATCACCTGGGCGGCGATGGCGGTGCCAACACGCTGACCGGCGGCAAGGGCGACGACGTGCTGACCGGGCGTGGCGGGGCCGACCAGCTGATCGGTGGCGCGGGCTTTGACACGGCGGATTATTCGGACTCGACGAGCGCGGTCGACATCGGGCTGGACGGTGACGCCAACCATGGCGGCGACGCCGAGGGTGACGCCTATGACAGTATCGAGGCACTGGTCGGTTCGGCATGGAATGATCGCCTGCGCGGTTCGGACCGCGCGGACGAACTGCACGGCGGTGGCGGCGACGATATCCTGTCAGGCTCGCTGGGCGCGGACGTGATGGATGGCGGTGCCGGGTTCGATACCGCGGACTATCATGCGTCCTCCGCCGCGATCACCGTCGACCTGCAAGCGGGGACGGGCGCCGGCGGACTGGCGGGCGGCGATACGCTGATTTCGATCGAGCATGTCGTCGGCACCGACTTCAACGATATGGTGAAGGGCAGCGCCGCGGACGAGACGCTGGAGGGCGGTGCGGGAGACGATATGCTGTCCGGCGGCGGGGGTGCCGACACGCTGGACGGCGGCGCGGGCTTCGATACCGCCAGCTATGCCGATTCGGGCGCGGGCATCACGATGGCCATGGACGGCTCGGTCGGCAGCGGCGGTGACGCGCAGGGCGACCGGCTCGTTTCGATCGAACATGTCATCGGCTCCTCTTTCGACGATCGCATCACCGGCACGGCCGGGGCCGATACGATCGACGGCGGGGCGGGTGCCGACGAGCTGATCGGCAACGACGGCGACGATATCCTGTCGGGCGGCAGCGGCGACGACCGTCTGATGGGCGGCGCTGGCGCGGACACGCTGACCGGCGGCGAGGGCGACGACGATCTGGTCGGTGGCGAGGGCGCCGACGTGCTGACCGGCGGCAGCGGCAGCGACACTGCGGACTATGCCACGTCCGCGGCGGCGGTTCGAGTGAACCTGGCGACGGGCCTTGCCCATGGCGGCGACGCCGAAGGCGACACGCTGTCGGGCATCGAGAACCTGACCGGGTCGGCGGGCAATGACGTGCTGACCGGCGATGGCGGCGCCAATGTCCTGACCGGCGGGGCGGGGGACGACCTGCTGACCGGCGGGGCGGGCGCCGACACGCTGGTGGGTGGCGACGGCATCGATACGGCCGATTATGCCGCCTCGTCCGCCGGCGTTGCGGTCGACCTGACGACCGGCTTCGCGCAATATGGCGATGCCGAAGGCGATCGACTGAGCGGGATCGAGAATGTCATCGGCACCGCCTTCGCCGATCGGCTCCGCGCGGCAGCGTCGGGCAGCAGCCTGACCGGCGGGGCCGGCAACGACGTGCTGATCGCGGGCGCGGGCGCTGATCGGCTGGATGGCGGCGCCGGTATCGATACCGCGAGCTTCGCCAATTCCGCGGCGGGCGTGACCGTCGACCTGAAGGCGGGCCGCGCGGATGGCGGCGATGCGACCGGCGATACGCTGACCAGCATCGAAAGCCTGATCGGATCGGCCCATGACGACGTGCTGACCGGCGGGGACGGCGGCGCGGTCATCGACGGTGGCGCGGGCGACGACGTCGTCACCGGCGGTGCGGGCGCGGACACCCTGATCGGCGGTTCGGGCGACGACTTTCTGGTGGGGGGCGCCGGGGCGGATAGCCTGCAGGGCGGCGCGGGCTTCGACACTGCGGACTATCGCGCATCGGGTGCGGGGGTGACGGTCGATCTGTCGGCGGGTACCGGCCGGGGTGGCGATGCCGAGAGCGACCGGCTGAGCGGCATCGAAGCCGTCCTGGGCAGCGCCTATGGCGATGTGCTGACCGGCAATGCCGGGGCCAATACGCTGGTTGGCGGCGCCGGCGACGACGTGCTGATCGGCGGCGCGGGGGCGGACGATCTGCAGGGCGGTGCGGGCATCGACGCCGCCGACTATAGCGCGTCGAGCGCGGCGGTGACGATCAACCTGACGACCGGCGTCAACAGCGGCGGCGATGCGCAGGGCGACGTGCTGGACAGCATCGAGCGGATCGTCGGGTCGACGTTCAACGACACGCTGACCGGATCGGACGCGGCCGACACGTTGCAGGGCGGCGCGGGCGACGACGTGCTGACCGGCGCCGCAGGCGCGGACGTGCTGGACGGCGGCGATGGCCGCGACACCGCCAGCTATGCGCAATCGGCCGATGGCGTGCGCGTCGACCTTGGCACCGGTGTCGGCCATGGCGGCGATGCCGAGGGCGACGTCCTGATCTCGATCGAGAATCTGACCGGGTCCGACAATGATGACGTGCTGATCGGCGATGCCGCGGCGAACACGCTGTCGGGCGGAGCGGGTAGCGATCGGCTTGACGGCGGAGCGGGCAATGACGTGCTGCGCGGCGGTTCGGGCGACGACACCCTGGTCGGTGGCGCCGGTGCCGACACGCTGCAGGGCGGTGACGGGGTCGACACCGCGGATTATTCGGCCTCCGGAGCGGGCGTGTCGGTCGATTTGTCGTCCGGCACGGCGCTGGGCGGCGATGCCGAGGGCGACACGCTGTCGGGCATCGAAGCCGTGGTGGGCAGCGCCCATGACGATGTGCTGGTCGGCGCGTCAGGCATCAACAGGCTGTCGGGTGGAGCGGGCAATGACGTCATCCGCGGCGGCGCAGGGGCAGACGTGCTCGACGGCGGCGTCGGCAACGATACGCTCGATTATACCACTTCCGCACAGGGGGTGACGGTCAACCTGGCCACCGGCGCGACAGCGGGCGGCGATGCGCAGGGCGATCAGATCAGCGGGTTCGAGAACGTCACCGGCGGCAGCGGCAACGACGTGTTGTCGGGCTCCAGCGGCGCGAACGTGCTGCGCGGCGGAATGGGCGACGACGTGCTGGCGGGCCTGGGCGGCGCGGACGTGCTGGATGGGGGCGACGGCAGCGACACGGTGGATTATTCCGCCTCGTCCGCTGGCGTGACGCTCGACCTTGCGGCGGGAACGGCAAGCGGCGGCGATGCGACGGGCGACGTGCTGGTGTCGATCGAGGATGCGATCGGATCTGCGCATGATGACGTGATCCGCACGGCGGCAGCGGGGTCGGTGATCGTCGCGGGTGCCGGTAACGACGTGATCTATGCCGGGGCCGGTGGGGATACCATCGACGGCGGTGCGGGGAGCGATCGCATCGATTATTCCGCTTCCAGTGCGGGGGTCAGCGTCAGTCTGGCGACCGGCACGGGTACGGGCGGCGACGCGACGGGGGATCGCATCTCCGGCGTCGAGGATGTCACCGGCTCGGCCTTTGCCGATCGGCTGACCGGTGATGCGGGCATCAACCATCTGGCGGGGGGCGCGGGCGACGATGTGCTGGTCGGCGGCGCAGGGGCTGACACGCTGGAAGGCGGCGTGGGCTTCGACACGATCGACTACAGCGCGTCGACGCAGGGCGTGACGCTGGATCTTGCGAGCGGTACGGGCCAGGGCGGCGATGCGGAGGGCGACAGCTTCTCGGGCATCGAGGCCGCGATCGGCAGCAACCAGGGCGATGTCTTCGTCGGCGACGCCAATGCGCATGTCCTGTCTGGCCAGGGTGGCGACGACCGGCTGGAGGCGGGTGCGGGGGCGGAGAGCTTCGACGGCGGTTCGGGCACCGACACGGTCGACTATTCGCGCTCCACTGCGGCGGTGACGGTGGACCTTGCTGCGGGGACGGCGAGCGGGGGCTATGCGGCCGGAGACGTGCTGCGCAGCGTCGAGGCGGTGGTCGGCAGCGGGTTCGACGACGTTCTGAGCGGCACGGCCGGGGCCAATACGCTGCTGGGCGGGGCTGGCAACGACGTCATCCGCGGCGGGGGCGGGGCGGACCAGCTCGATGGCGGCGACGGGATCGACACGCTCGATTATGCGACGTCGCAGAGCGGCGTGACGGTCAATTTGACGACCAACACGGCGAGCGGTGGCGACGCGAGCGGCGACCAGATCGCGAATTTCGAGAATGTCACCGGCTCGGCAATGGCCGATACGCTGACCGGCACCAGCGGTGCGAACACCCTTACGGGCGGTGCTGGCGACGACGTGCTGGCGGGTCTGGGCGGTGCCGACGTGCTGGACGGTGGCAACGGATTCGATACGGCGGACTATAGCGCCTCGGGCGCCGGCGTGACCGTAGACCTGTCGACCGGCACCGGGGCTGGTGGCGATGCGGCGGGCGATCGCCTGATCTCGATCGAAAAGGTCATTGGTTCCACCTTCAACGACCGGCTGGTCGGCGCCGCCGGTGCCGAGACGCTGCTGGGCGGCGCGGGCGACGATATCCTGGTCGGCAGCAACGGGGCGGACACGCTGTCGGGTGGCGACGGTAACGACGCCGTCGATTATTCCGGCTCCGCCGCTGGCATCGTCGTCGGACTGGACGGATCGGTCGGGCATGGCGGGTACGCCGAAGGCGACGTGCTGCGCGATGTCGAGAATGTGATCGGCACCGCGCAGGCGGACACGATCACCGGCAATGGCGCCGCCAACACGCTGACCGGCGGTGCGGGCAACGACATGCTGGACGGCGGTGCGGGCAATGACGTGCTGGACGGCGGCATCGGCGACGACGTCCTGCGGGGCGGTGTCGGCGCGGACGTGCTGCGCGGCGGCGACGGCTTCGACACGATCGATTATGCGACCTCGGGCGCCGGGGTGACGATCGACCTGCAAACCGGCACCGCGAGCGGCGGCGACGCGACCGGGGACAGCTTCTCCAGCATCGAACGGGTCGTCGGCTCGGCCTATGACGACAGCCTGTCGGCGGCGGCAACGGGATCGACGCTGGACGGCAATGCCGGCGCGGATGTGCTCAGAGGCGATGTGGGCACCGACGTGCTGCGCGGTGGCGAGGGCGACGACCTGCTGGTCGGCAGCGGCGGCGCGGACGTCATGGACGGCGGCAGCGGCGTCGATACGGCGGACTATTCCGCCTCCACGGGGGCGGTGACGGTCGATCTGGCCGCAGGTACCGGCCGGGGCGGCGATGCCGATGGCGACACGCTGACCTCGATCGAGCGGGTCATCGGTTCGGCGGGCGACGACGTGCTGATGGGCGACGGCAATGCCAACACGCTGATCGGTGGCGCGGGCGACGATCTGCTCACCGGTGGAGCTGGTGCCGACGTGCTGGACGGCGGGTCCGGGAGCGATACGGCGAACTACGCCGGGTCGGCGGCGGCGGTGACCGTCGATCTGACCAGCGGCACGGGCATCGGCGGCGATGCGCAGGGCGACACCCTGGTCCGCATCGAGAATCTGGTCGGCTCGTCGATGGCCGATACGTTGACCGGCGATGCGGGGTCGAACCGGCTGACCGGCGGTGCTGGCGACGACGTGCTGGCGGGCCTGGGCGGCGCGGACGTGCTGGACGGCGGTGACGGCAACGACACGGCGGACTATAGCGCATCGGGTGCGGGCGTGACGGTCGATCTGCTTGCCGGGACGGCGCAGGGCGGCGACGCGCAGGGCGATACGCTGGTCTCGATCGAGAATGCGATCGGCTCGGCCTATGGCGACGTGCTGACCGCGGCGGCGGCGGGCGGTCGGCTGACCGGCGGCGCGGGCGACGACCGGCTGGTGTCGGGCGCGGGTAGCGACACGCTGGACGGCGGCAGCGGCACGGACATCGCCGATTACGCCCGCTCGAGCGCCGGGGTGACGGTCAATCTGGCGACGGGAACCAATAGCGGCGGCGATGCCCAGGGCGACACGCTGGTATCGATCGAGCAGGTCGTCGGCTCCGATTTCGCCGACATGCTGACCGGCGACAGCGGTGCCAACATGCTCGTTGGCGGCGCGGGCGATGACATGCTGGAAGGCGGCGTGGGCGCGGACGTGCTGGACGGCGGCGCGGGCAACGATACCGCGAGCTATGCCAATGCGACGGCGGGCGTGGCGGTCAGCCTTGCATCGGGTCAGGGCAGCGCGGGCGAGGCCACCGGCGACGTGCTGGTCGATATCGAGAACCTGACCGGATCGCGCTACGCCGACACGCTGACCGGCGACGCGGGCGCCAACGTGCTGATGGGTGGTGCCGGCGACGACGTGCTGGCCGGCCTGGGCGGTGCGGACGTGCTGGATGGCGGCACTGGCAGCAACACGGCGGACTATTCGGCGTCTGTGGCGGGTGTTCAGGTCAACCTGTCGACTGCGACGATCACCGCCAACCAGCTGACGGGCGGTGCGATCACGGCCGGTTCGGGGCAGGGCGGCGATGCGCAGGGCGACACGCTGCGCAATATCCGGAACGTCATCGGCACCGCGTTCAGCGACTATCTGATCGCAGGGGCGTCAGGTGGCCGTCTGTCCGCTGGCGGTGGGAATGACGTTCTGTTGGCGGCCGTCGGCGCGGACGTGCTGGACGGCGGTGACGGCAGCGACACCGCGAATTATTCGCTCTCCACGGCAGGGGTGGTGATCGACCTCTCGCTCGGCACCGCCAGCGGCGGCTATGCGGCGGGCGACACGCTGATCGCGATCGAGGCTCTGTACGGCTCGAATTTCGCTGACACGCTGACGGGCACATCGGGCAGCAACGATATCCGTGGCGCCGCTGGCGACGACGTGATCGAGGGGCTTGGTGGCGCCGATATGCTCGACGGCGGCGCTGGCATCGACACGGTGTCCTATGCCCGGTCGGGTGTCGGTGTCACCGTCGATATGGGCCTGGCCACCGCGCAGGTGTCCGCAGGGGATGCGTCGGGCGATATCCTCAGCGGGTTCGAGAAGGTGCTGGGCTCGGCCTATGCCGACCGGCTGACGGCGGCGGCGACGGGCAGCACGCTGATGGGCGGCGCGGGCAACGACACGCTGGTTGCAGGCGCCGGGGCTGACACGATCGACGGCGGCGCCGACAATGATACCATCGACTATTCCGGCTCGACGGCGGGCATAACGGTCGATCTGGCGACGCAGACGGCATCGGGCGGCGATGCGCAGGGCGACGTCATCACCAATGTCGAGAACGTCATCGGCACGGCCTATGCCGATACGCTGACCGGCGATGGCGGCGGCAACATCCTGCGCGGCGGCGCGGGCGACGACGTGCTGGCGGGCCTGGGCGGTGCGGACGTGCTGGACGGTGGCGACGGCACCGACATGGCGGATTACAGCGCGTCGGCCAATGGCGTCACCATCAACCTGACGGCCGGCACGGGGTCGGGCGGCGACGCCGATGGCGATACGCTGATCGCGATCGAGAACGTCACCGGCGGCAGCGGCAACGACGTGCTGACCGGCACGGCGGGCGTCAACCTGCTCAAGGGCGGCGGCGGAGACGATGTGCTGGCGGGCCTAGGCGGCGCGGACGTGCTGGATGGTGGCGCGGGCAGCAACACCGCCGACTACAGCGCCTCGGGTGCGGCGGTCTATGTCACGCTGGGTAATCTTCAGATCGCGACCCCGTTGGGGATGGTCACCAGTGTGGTGGGGCGTGGCGGCGATGCCGAGGGCGACACGCTGGCCAACATTCAGAACCTGATCGGATCGGCCTATAACGACATTCTCGCCGCGTCCGCAGGCGGAGGAAAGTTGCAGGGCGGCGGCGGCGACGACAATCTGGTCGCCAATGTTGGTGCCGATCAGATCGACGGTGGCGCCGGCTTAGATTTCGTCAACTATACGTACAGCAACGGCGGCGTGACCGTGAACCTCACCACAGGTGTCGGGTCGGGCGGCTATGCGCAGGGCGATACCTATACCGGGCTCGAAGGCATCTACGCCTCCGGTAACGCCGACACATTGACCGGCACCGGCGGCGTCAACATCATCAAGGGCTTTGCCGGCAACGATATCATCGAGGGGCTGGGCGGCGCGGACACGCTCGATGGCGGGGACGGCATCGACACCGTGTCCTACGCCAATTCGGCGCAAGGCGTCACGGTCAACCTGAACCTGACCACGGCGCAGCTGTCGGGCGGGGACGCATCGGGCGATATCCTGAGCAATTTCGAGAATATCCTCGGTTCGGCGCAAGCGGACATCCTGACCGGCAATGCGGGTGCGAACACGCTGACCGGCGGCGCGGGCGACGACGTTCTGGAGGGCGGCGCAGACGCGGATACGCTCGACGGCGGCACGGGCAGCGACACGGCGAGCTATGCCGGGTCCGGCGCGGGCGTGACCGTCGATCTGAGGGTGGCGACGGCGCAAAGCTCCACGGGGGATGCGTCCGGCGACGTGCTGACCGGGATCGAGAACCTGACCGGCTCGGCGCTTGACGACATGCTGACCGGCAATAGCGGCAACAACGTCTTGCGCGGCGGTGCGGGCAACGACACGCTCGTGGGGCTGGGCGGGGACGACACGATCGACGGCGGCGACGGGACCGATACCATTACCTATGTTGCCTCGCTGACGGGTGTCACCGTCAACCTGACCACCAACGTCAATCTGGGCGGCGACGCGCAGGGCGACCTGATCCAGAATGTTGAGAATGTCACCGGCTCCGCCTTTGACGACACGCTGACCGGCGACGCCAACGCCAACGCCCTGCTGGGTGGCGACGGCAACGACGTGTTGGCGGGCTTGGGCGGCGCCGATACGCTGGACGGCGGCGCGGGCAGCAACACGGCCGATTATTCCGCATCGGGTGCGGCGGTTTCGGTTAATCTGAGTCTGGTCAACGGCACCTATGCCAATGCCGGTCAGGGTGTCGGTGGCGATGCGGAGGGCGACACGCTGGTCAATATCCAGAACGTCATTGGTTCGGCGTTCAACGATTATCTCTACGCTACTGATTCGGGCGGCATGCTGACAGGCGGCGCGGGCGACGACGTCATGGTCGCAGGCGCGGGGAATGACGTCTTCGATGGCGGCGCGGGCAATGATCTGGTTAATTATTTGCGGTCAAATGCGGCCGTTACGATCAACCTGACCACCAGAAGCGCATCCGGCGGCTATGCCACTGGCGACACGTTGACCGGTATCGAAAGCCTGCTCGGATCGACGTTCAACGACACGCTGACCGGCGATGCGAATAACAACAAGATCAGCGGCGACGCAGGCAACGACGTGATCGACGGCGGTGCGGGCGACGATACGCTCGATGGCGGTGCAGGCACCGACACGCTGAGCTATGCCAGCGCGACCAGTGGTGTCATCGTAGTCGCGAACTATAACGGGTGGTTGAATAATGTCTGGCAATATTTGCCGCGCAATACCGTCGGCGCCGGCGCGGACATCACGAGTAACTTCGAAATCCTGGTAGGTTCCGCATACAGCGACATTCTGAAGGGGTGGCGGGAACTTTATGGGTTCCAGGCTGGCGCGGGCAACGACCTAATCTATGGGAACAGCAATGCGAACAGCATCGATGGCGGGGCGGGCATCGACACGCTGACCTATATCGAAACGAATAGCTGGGGCGGCGTAACGGTCGATCTGGGCGCCAACAGCAATGGGGCGACCAAGGCATCGGGTGGCTGGGCCAATAACGATCAGATTACGAATGTCGAAAACCTGATCGGGTCCAACTTCGCCGACTATCTGGCGGGTGATGGCGGCGTGAATGCGCTGGACGGCGCGTCGGGCAACGACACGCTGGTCGGCGGCGGCGGCAACGACGTGCTGTTCGGCGGCGATGGGGACGACATCCTGATCGGCGGCACGGGAGCGGACGCCCTCATTGGTGGCAGGGGCACCGATACCGCGAGTTGGGCGGGGTCCAGCTCCGGCGTGAACGCGAGCCTCGCGACGGGCGTCGCCTCTGGCGGCGATGCGGGCACGCCCGGCGCGGCAACGCCCTATGCCAATGCCAGCCTGATCGCCGGCTGGAGCTTTTCGGAAGGATCGGGCAATACCGCCACCGCGATTGGCGGGACGCAGAGCATCGTGCTGAGCAACGCCAACTGGGTCGCCGACGATCATGGCGGCAAGGCGGTCGATTTCGCGGGGAACGGCAACAGCAATGCAAGGGTCGGCGCGCTGACCTTCGGTGATAGCTTCACGATCGCTACCAAGGTCAATTTCGATCAGCCTGCTGGCTCGAACGAGGGAATATTCCGCTTCGGGATCAGCAACTCCACCAATTCCGCCGGCCAGATCTTTCTCAGCCGCACCACGTCGGGGGGGCTGTACTATGAAATTCGTGACGGTGTGACGGGCGCCATCTACGGGGCGCAGACGGGCGGCGGTCTTACCGCCGCAGGCAATTGGTACGACGTGGCTGTCACCTATCAGGCGGGCCGCTTGACGATCTACCTGAACGGGGATGTGGTCGCCAGCGCGGATACCGGGGCCAAGCTGACGAACACCACCTACAATGACAACTATATCGGTCGGGATTATTCGAGCGCTCGCCCGCTCGATGGGAAGATGGACGATTTTGCCGTCTTCAACTCCGCACTGACCCAGGCGGAAATTCAGCAACTCGCGATGCAGACCAAGGGGCTGGAAGGTTCCGGCCTGGTGACCGACACGCTGTCGGCGATCGAAAACCTGACCGGCACCGATTATGCCGACACGCTGACCGGCGATGCCGGTAACAACGTGCTGGACGGCGGGCTGGGCAACGATACGCTTTCCGGCGGTGCGGGGGACGATGTCCTGATCGGTGGCATCGGCGCGGACCGGCTGGACGGCGGGGCGGGCTCCGACACCGCGTCCTATGCCGGGTCGACGGCGCCGGTCACTGTGAACCTCGCCACGGGCGCTGTCCTGGGCGGGGATGCGCAGGGTGACACGCTGGTAAACATCGAGAATGTCACCGGGTCGGTCGGCAATGATACGCTGACCGGTGACGGCAACGCCAATGTCCTGACGGGTGGGCTGGGCAATGACACGATCGCCGGCGGCGATGGATACGACACCATCTATGGCGACGGGGCGACCTCTGCCGATCTACGGAACCTGATCACCTTTGGGAACCCGGCCAATCTGTTGGTGAATGGAAGTTTCGAAGCCTATACGGGCGCGGCGGGTCATTCCGCCACGTCCTTTACGGCTACCGCTGCGACGGGCTGGACCAGTCCGATCGGAAGGATCGATATATTCAGCAACTATACCAATTCCGATGGAACGCCGCAGAACCAGGCGATGCGCCTTCAGTCAGGTCAAGTCGCTGACGTTTGGCAGAACGTCACGACGACCGCCGGTGAAACCTATATCCTGAAGTTCGATCTGGGAAACTGGAACGGAGGCTCCGCCGGATCGATCAATGTGCTGTTCAACGGCACGATCATCGATACGATTAATTCCGTCGTGGCCGCCAATGGCTGGCAGAGCTTCGCCTATCTCGTCACCGGTACGGGGGGCAGCGACAAGATCGAATTTACCACCAATGGTAACGGCCTGCTGGTGGACAAGGTCGTTTTCGCCAACGCTGGCGGCGACGACACGCTATCGGGCGGCGGCGGCGGCGACGTCATCGATGGTGGGTTCGGCAACGACCAGATCGATGGCGGCGATGGAGACGACTCCATCATCGGTGGCACCGGCAACGATCGGATCGATGGCGGCGATGGGGACGACTCCATCATCGGCGGCACCGGCAATGACATGATCGACGGTGGTGCGGGCGACGATCGCCTGTATGGAGACTCGCTGCCACTGACATCGCTTGCGCCGGTCGAGACGTTCGAAGGCGGTCTCAATGGCTGGACCGGCGCGACGGTCACTGCCGCCGTGGATGGTAGCGGCAATTATCTGGGGCCGCTGGGCGGATCGGGTAACAATGCGATCGTTACCGAACAGATTTCGAAGACCTTCGCGATCAATAGCGGCGGTGCTCAGCAGGTAACGCTGACCTTCGACGCGCTTCGGATCGACTCGCTTGACGGAGGTGACAATCTCTCGGTCTATGTCAACGGCAAGGTCGTCGCGACGATCACGTCGACGGCCACGGTTTTGCCCAATGCGGGGGTGACCGCGACGTTGAGCAGTGGCGCGACCACGCGGATTTATTCCGCCGGCTGGGGCGGTGACACAGCCAACGATACGATCTACCAATTGACGGTGAATGCGCCGATCGCGGCGGGGGATACATCCGTTCGCATCGGTTTCGGCAGCAACGCCAATTCCCCCATCAGCGATGAAAGCTGGGGCTTCGACAACATCCTCGTTCAAGTCGGTGGGGCCGGGGCCACCAACGCCGTCGGCGGCGACGATGTCATCCGGGGCGGTGCGGGCGACGACGTGATCGATGGCGGCGGCGGCATCGATACGGCGGTCTATTCGGGCAATCGTTCCGCCTATACGGTCACCTATTCGAGCACGACACAGACCTATACGATCAACGGGCCGGACGGAAACGACACCGTCACCAATGTCGAGAAGTTCCGGTTCGACGACGGCACGCTAAGCGCGGCGCGGTTGATTGCGGGGATGACGATCACGCCGACCGGCACCATCGCCGAGAACAGCGCCGCCGGCACCGTCGCCGCTACGCTGGCGATGGCGGACGGCAACAGCGCGACCTATGCGATCACCGGGGGTCCCGATGCGGCGTCCTTCACGGTGTCGGGGAACACCATCGTCCTCGCCAACGGGGCGTCGCTGGATTACGAAGCGGGGGCGACCCGCAACGTCCAGGTGACCGCGACCGATGCGGACGGATCGACCCATATCCAGACGGTGACCATCGCCGTCACCAACGTCAACGAAGCGCCCGTCATCACCTCGCCAGCGACCCTCTCGATGGCGGAGAACGGAACGGTAGTGGGAACGCTGACCGCCAGCGATCCTGATGCGGGCACGACGCTGAACTGGGCGATCGCGGGCGGTGCCGATGCCAATCTCTTCACGATCAACCCCACCACGGGGGCGTTGACCTTCCGCACCGCGCCCGATTTCGAGGTCCCGCGTGATGCGGGCGGCGACAATGTCTACAACCTGACGGTGTCGGCGAGCGACGGCACCAACGTCGTGACGCAGAACCTGGCCGTGACCCTCACCAATATCAACGAGGCCCCGTCGCTGACGCTGAGCGGCGCCGGCACGGTGATGGAGAACCAGGTCGCGGCGACGGTGGCGACGTTCGTGGCCAGCGACCCCGATGCCGGGGATACGCTGACCTATACGCTGGGCGGTGCGGATGCGGCGCTTTTCATGGTGGACGGCAATACCGTACGCCTGAAGGACGGCGTCAGCCTCGACTATGAGCAGGCGGCAACCCACAGCCTGACGCTGACCGTGACGGACTCGCACGGTCTGTCGCAGATGCGGGCGCTGACCTTCAATGTCGGCGACGTCAACGAAGCGCCGGTGTTCACGACACCGACGACGGTATCGACGGCGGAGAACGGCACGGCGGTGCAGGTGGCGCATGCCAGCGACCCCGATGCGGGCGCGGTCGTCACCTATTTGCTGGGCGGCACCGACGCGGCATTGTTCGCGATCGATGCGCAGACCGGCGCGATCACCTTCCGCACCGCGTCCGACTTTGAGGCACCGCAGGATGCGGGCAGCGACAATGTCTATAACCTGACGGTCTCGGCGACGGACGGCACCAACGTCACCACGCAGAACCTTGCCGTCACCGTCACCAACGTCAACGAGGCGCCGTCGCTGACGCTGAGCGGCGTCGGCACGGTGATGGAGAACCAGGTCGCGGCGACGGTGGCGACCTTCGTCGCGAGCGATCCCGATGCCGGCGATACGCTGACCTACACGCTGGGCGGTGCCGATGCGGCGCTTTTCGTGGTGGACGGCAATACCGTACGGCTGAAGGACGGCGTCAGCCTCGACTATGAGCAGGCGGCGACCCGCAGCCTGACGCTGACCGTGGCGGACTCGCACGGCCTGTCGCAGATGCGGACGCTGACCTTCAATGTCGGCGACGTCAACGAAGCGCCGGTGTTCACGACACCGACGACGGTATCGATGGCGGAGAACGGCACGGCGGTGCAGGTGGCGCATGCCAGTGACCCCGATGCGGGCGCGGTCGTCACCTATGCGCTGGGCGGCACCGACGCGGCATTGTTCGCGATCGATGCGCAGACCGGTGCGATCACCTTCAGCACCGCGCCCGACTTTGAGGCACCGCAGGATGCGGGCCGCGACAATGTGTACAACCTGACGGTGTCGGCGAGCGACGGCACCAACGTCGTGACGCAGAACGTGGCGGTGACGATAACCAACGTCAACGAGGCCCCGTCGCTGACGCTGAGCGGCGTCGGCACGGTGATGGAGAACCAGGTCGCGGCGACGGTGGCGACGTTCGTGGCCAGCGATCCCGATGCCGGGGATACGCTGACCTATACGCTGGGCGGTACGGATGCGGCGCTTTTCATGGTGGATGGCAATACCGTACGCCTGAAGGACGGCGTCAGCCTCGACTATGAGCAGGCGGCGACCCGCAGCCTGACGCTGACCGTGACGGACTCGCACGGTCTGTCGCAGACGCGGGCGCTGACCTTCAATGTCGGCGACGTCAACGAAGCGCCGGTGTTCACGACACCGACGACGGTATCGATGGTGGAGAACGGCACGGCGGTGCAGGTGGCGCATGCCAGCGACCCCGATGCGGGCGCGGTCCTTACCTATTCGCTGGGCGGCACCGACGCGGCATTGTTCGCGATCGATACGCAGACCGGCGCGATCACCTTCCGTACCGCGCCCGACTTTGAGGCACCGCGTGATGCGGGCCGCGACAATGTCTACAATCTGACGCTGTCGGCGAGCGACGGCACCAACGTCGTGACGCAGAACCTAGCGGTGACGGTAACCAATGTGAACGAGGCGCCCCAGATCACCTCCGCCACGGCGGCAACCGTGGTGGAAGGTACGACGGCGGTCGCCACCGTGGCTGGTACGGACCCGGAAGGACAGACGCTGCGCTATGGCCTGTCCGGCACCGACGAGGCACGGTTCACGATCGACCCGACGACGGGCGTGTTGCGGTTCATCGCGGCGCCCGATTTCGATCACCCGACGGACGTGGGCGGCAACAACCGCTATGACATCGTCGTTTCGGCCAGTGACGGCACCAATGTCACCACACAGGCGATGACCATCGACGTGGTGCGCGATCAGCGGCCGCCGACGATCACCTCGCCAGCGACGTTCACGATCGCCGAGAATGGGACCAGTGTCGCGACGGCCACCGCAACCGATCCCAATGCGGGCGATACGATCAGCTGGTCGATCGCGAGTGGAGCGGATGCGGCACGCTTTACGATCGACAGCAGCACGGGAGCTTTGCGCTTCGTCGCGGCACCGGATTACGACACCCCCTCCGATGCGAATCGCGATAATCAGTATCAGGTCGTGTTGCGTGCGACGGACCAGACCGGGCTCTTCAGCGACAAGGCGGTCACCGTGACTGTGACCGATATCAACGAGGCTCCCGCTTTCGTGACGGGCGCAGCGCTCAGCGTGCCGGAAAACAGCACGGCGGTCGGGACGATCCTGGCCGTCGATCCAGAGCATGGCGCGGTCAGCTATTCGATCGTCAATGGCGGTAATTCCGCCCTGTTCACGATCGACAGCCGGACAGGCGCCTTGTCGCTGGTGTCGCCACAGGACTATGAAACCGTCGGAGCGGCCCATTATCAGGTCACCATCGCGGCGTCCGATGGCACGCTGAATGCGACGCAGACCTTCGATGTGGCGATTACAAACGTCAATGAAGCGCCTGTGCTGACCCCGACCGCGACGGTGACGGTGGCGGAAAACCAGACGGCGGTGACGACGATCGTCGCGCATGATCCCGATGCGGGTGCGCAGCTGGTCTACGCCATCGCAGGCGGCGCGGACGCCAATGTCTTCGCCATCGACTCGCGTACCGGCGTGCTCAGCTTCCGCACCGCTCCCGATTACGATGCCGGCCAGCATAGCTACGAGGTAAAGGTGCTCGCCTCCGATGGCTCGCTGGCGACGACGCAGACGCTGACGGTCAACGTCACCGACGTGGACGAAGCGCCTGTAATCACCTCGCCCAACAGCGCGAGCGTGGCGGAGAACGGCACCACGGTCATGACGATCGCGGCGCGCGATCCCGAGGGGCATGCGCTGCAATATTCCATCACGGGCGGGGCGGATCGGTCGCTGTTCTCGATCTCGTCCACCGGCGTTCTATCGTACAAGACCGCGCCGGATTATGAGACCGGCAGCCATCTGAACGAAGTGCAGGTGTCCGTATCGGACGGCACGCTAACCACCAGCCAGATGATCCGCGTTGCCGTCACCGACGTCAACGAGGCTCCGGTCATCACCTCCGGCGATTTCACGATCGACGAGAACCAGCTTGTGGTCGGAACGATCCAGGCGCGTGATCCAGAGGGCGCGTCGTTGATTTACGCGGTGGGCGGCGGCAATGACGGCGCGCTCTTCAATGTGGACTCCGCCACGGGGGCGATCAGTTTCCGTAACGCCCCCGACTTCGAGGCGCCCAGTGACGCTGATGGCAACAACATTTATGACGTCGATGTGCTGGTGTCGGACGGCACGCTGGTGACGATCCAGCATGCCCATGTCACCGTGCGTGACGTGCAAGGTGAGGTGGTCGTCGGCACCAGCGGCGACGATTTCCTGAATGGCGGCGTCGGCAACGACAGCCTTTCCGGTTTGGGCGGAAACGATATCCTGATCGGCGGTGTCGGCGCGGACCGGCTCGATGGCGGAGATGGCAGCGACCAAGTGGATTATGGCCAGTCGTCCGCGGGCGTGACGGTCTATCTGGACGGAACACCGGGGGTCGGCGGCGATGCCCAGGGCGACGTGCTCGCGGGGATCGAGAACATAAACGGATCGTTGTACAACGACGTCCTACTCGGCAGCAGCGGTAGCAACGTCATCGATGCTGGACCCGGGGACGATGTGCTGAACGGTCATGGCGGGGGCGACACGCTGATCGGCGGTACCGGTACCGATACCGTCAGTTACGCCGATGCCACGACCGGCATCGGGATGACGCTCGGCATGGGGTCGGGGCAGGGTGTCGGTACGAGCGGAGCCGCCAATGGCGACACGCTGAACGGTATCGAGCGGGTCATCGGGACGGATTATGACGACCAGTTCGTCCTCAGCCTGTCGGGAGGAATTTCGATCGACGGCGGGGCGGGGAACGACATGGTGACGCTTGCGCCCGGAAGCGGTTCAGTCACGAACACCGATCTCACCTCCGTGCTAAGCCATGTGGAAGAGATATCGTTCACGCAGAACAATGTCAGCGCGAACCTGACCGTGGATGCGGATTTCATTCGTGCTCTGGCTGGTGCAGGCAATAGTTCTCATTTGACGTTGCATACGGACGGGAACGACACCCTGACGATGGGCGGGAACGTGGTTCAGAACGGCAACGAATACACCTTCTATAGCGATAGCAGTCACCTGCATCAGATCGCATCCTTGACACTTGCGGGATAAATCGAATGCCTGTTGCTGCGCCAGCCGTCCGAAGCCTCGGCAATTCACCGTGACGTTCGTCAGCGGTCGTGTGCCGGGCGTCGATCGACTCTATGATGCGATGCGCGGCACCACCGCTGTTCCGACGAAAACTTCGGCCGCCTAGGCATCCTGTGGTGCGATGTGCGGGACGAGGCTGGCGAGCGCTTCAGGGATCCTTATCCGGGATACGGATATTCTGGGGCCAGGATCGCAGGATTGGCGAAGCTGTTCAATCGCTCGAAGCCGAACAATCGGGGCGAGGAGAGCCGCGAAATAGAGGCTGGTGTGGAGTTGCGGGGATTGCTGCTCATCCATGATGGGATAGGCGTTTGTCACAAGCCATATCCCTCTGACATATGCGGCGAGAATGGCCGCCGAATGTGCCGTGCCCGCTATTTTACACAAGGATGTCGGCCAGCAGGAGTCACGACCTGTGTGAGGTGTTCAACGTGCTTTGCAGCATCGTGAAGACAATCGCCGCGTGGCGGCGGATGCCCAACGATCTGCCACTTGGGTAACGGTGTAACAACGAAGGTCTGGTTGATGGCCGGGGCCAAGCCGAAGAAGACCTCGAAGATCCACATGGCCGTCACCTCGTCGGGTTATCTGCTGGCTGTCCTTATAGCGCGGCTTTGTCCGTCTGCCATAAGGTTGGGGCGAGCGGTGATTTGCATCGGCAACCCGCTTCGCCGCCTCGTCGAAGACTATAAGCGCTACGTTGAAGCTTGCCGGACTGCATCATGATGAACCAGGCTGCCGCCCTCGCCGCAGGTGCATAACAACCTTCAGGCCGAGTGGCATAATTCGGTCAGGATCAACCTGTTCTCGAACATGGCTAGCGCTGGAATGTGAGACGCAATGGCATGCCCCTAAGCGAGAAATTTCGATCGATGAGGGGCGAGCTTCGAGCCATCGCGGTCAGATTGTTTTAAATGGACCAGACGATGTCGCTAATCGCACCATGTCCGCAAAAAGCGCAGTTATCTGCCGCTCTTGCCTTGGAAATGGTGACCCCTACGGGAGGCGTTAATCCAGCATGAAAAGCATGGATTTCTGCGGTTTTCGTGGGTTGCTTGCCCATCGGTTTGTACACACGGCCTGTACCCGCGTGCATGAAGATATGAGCCCGCTAATTGCCATTCGTCAAGGAGAAGCTGGTGGAAAGCGGTTCGTCCGCTTTGGAACAGCCGTCGGGGTTTATGCCCGTTCGTTTATATGATGAGGTAGGGGGCTTGAACGCCTATCGGTGGTGAAAAACGGAACGGCCTCTGTGGACGCCCCTTCGGATGCAAGCGGTAAATCGGGGTAGATCGGCACGTAGTCGGATGCTGTCATCTGTCCGGCCTCGATGAGCAGCGCCATAGCTGCGGGCCAGTATTGACGTGACCCCAGTCTTTCAACCAGCGGCAACCAGAGACCGACCGGTGTTGTCGCGCAAGAGCGCAGGTGAAGCA